>NZ_FYAV01000091.1:0-20256 GCF_900185745.1 Stappia sp. TSB10GB4
CGCCGGGCGCGGGGCCGGCTGCGGCTGGCGCGGAGCGGGCGCCGCCTCGGCGACCGGCATCGCCGGCATGTCGTCCTCTTCCTCGCGGCGGCTCAGGCCGTTGGCCAGGCGGCGAAGCAGGCTCATCGGCCGGCGGTCCTCGCCGTGATGGGGCTCTTCTTCCGCCGCGCGGGCGTGGGCATGAGCCCGCATCTCGCGCTGCGCCACCGGCGGAAAGTCCTCGATCGAGGGCATGCGCGCCGGCTGCGTGACGGTTTCGGCGACCGGCGGGATATAGGGCTCGACGACCGGCGCATCGGCAACCGGCTCGGCGAGATCCGCCTCGTCCAGATCAGCCAGCGGACCACCGGTGCCGATCATGCCGGGAGCGGGAGAGAAACGGGCGATCTCCACCTCCGGATCGGTCGCGGCCTGCACCGGCTCGGGGATCTCCAGTTCCTGCTCGATCTTCTCCACTGCGGCCGGGCGAACCGGTGCGGCCGGGCGCGGTGCCGCGGCGGCCGCCGGCCTAGGGCGCACCATCGGCGCCGGATCGGAGATCGTCTTGAGGCGCTCGGTCAGCTCGGCCATCCGCGCTTCCGCCGGAGAGACATCGTCGCGCAACTCCTTGTCGATGCCGGTCGCCACGACCGACACGCGGATGATGCCGTCGAGGCTCTCGTCGAAGGTCGCGCCGAGTATAATGTTGGCGTCGGCATCGACCTCCTCACGGATGCGGGTGGCCGCCTCGTCCAGCTCGAACAGGGTCAGGTCGTTGCCGCCGGTGATCGAGATCAGCAGGCCGCGCGCGCCCTTCATCGAGGTCTCGTCGAGCAGCGGGTTGGCGATCGCCGCCTCGGCCGCCTGCATGGCGCGCTTCTCGCCGGAGGCTTCGCCCGTGCCCATCATCGCCTTGCCCATGCCGCGCATGATCGAGCGCACATCGGCGAAGTCGAGGTTGATCAGGCCTTCCTTGACCATCAGGTCGGTGATGCAGGCAACGCCCGAATAGAGCACCTGGTCGGCCATCGCGAAGGCGTCGGCGAAGGTGGTCTGCGCATTGGCGATGCGGAACAGGTTCTGGTTCGGGATGACGATCAGCGTGTCGACCGCCTTCTGCAGCTCGGTGATGCCGGCCTCGGCGATGCGCATGCGGCGCACGCCCTCGAACTGGAACGGCTTGGTGACGACGCCGACGGTCAGGATGCCCATCTCGCGCGCCGCGCGGGCGATCACCGGGGCAGCGCCCGTGCCGGTGCCGCCGCCCATGCCGGCGGTGATGAACACCATATGCGAGCCGGACAGGTGGTCGTTGATCTCGTCGATGACCTCTTCGGCCGCCGCCGCACCCACATCGGGCTGCGAACCTGCGCCGAGGCCTTCGGTCACGGCAACGCCCATCTGGACGACGCGCTCCGCGTGGTTGCTGGCCAGCGCCTGGGCATCCGTGTTGGCGACGACGAAGTCGCAGCCCTGCAGGCCGGCCTGGATCATGTTGTTGACGGCATTGCCGCCGGCGCCGCCGACGCCGAACACTGTGATTCTCGGCTTCAGTTCCTGCAGATCAGGCATTTTCAAGTTGATGGTCATGGCTTCCTCGCGACCCTCGAAAGTCCGTTGCCGGAGCTTTCACTCAAACCCTCAGTTCCCTCGTCCTGCGCCGGGGGTTGTGCGACCCGACGCTTCCCGAGGCAGTTTCCCGCCTCAGAAACTCTCCCGGATCCAGTTGCCGACCCTCGCCAGCGCGCTCGATCCGAATGTCCATCTGGTGTTCGCGCCGCGCGGCTCGAACTGCTCGACCTGTGCCACCTGCGGGTAGATCAGCAGTCCGACGGCGGCGGCGAAAGCCGGTCCCTTGGCCGCTTCCGGCAGTCCGGCGACGCCGAGCGGGCGGCCGAGCCGGACCTGGCGGCCGAGAACCCGGCGTGCCACCTCGCTCAACCCGGTGAGCTGGCTCGCCCCGCCGGTGAGCACGATGCGCTTGCCCACCCGCCCGGCGAAGCCGGAGGCGGTGAGCCTGTCGCGCACCAGTTCCATGATTTCCTCGACCCTCGGCACGATCACCCGCGTCAGCATCGAGCGCGGGATCTGGTGCGGCAGGTCACTGTCCGCATCGACCGGCGGGATCGAGATCAGATCCCGCTCGTCGGCCTGGCTCGGCAGCGCCGAACCCTGCAGCGTCTTGATCCGCTCGGCATCGGCAAGGCGCGTCGACAGCGCCCTGGCGATGTCCATCGTCACGTGATGGCCGCCGACGGCGATGGCGTCGGTATGCACCATCTGCCCCTCGACGAAGACCGACAGCGTCGTGGTGCCGCCGCCCATGTCGACACAGGCGACGCCCAGCTCCGCCTCGTCCTCCACCAGGGTGGACAGGCCGCTGGCATAGGGCGTTGCCACCATCGTCTCGACGGTGAGGTGGCCGCGGTTGATGCACAGTTCGAGATTGCGCACCGGCGCCACCTCGGCCGTCACCACCTGCATGTCGACGCCGAGCCGGCGGCCGATCATGCCGCGCGGGTCGCGGATGCCGCGATTGCCGTCCAGCGTGTAGGCGATCGGCAGCGCATGCATGACCGCGCGCCCGTCCGCCACCGTATGGGCGCTGCCGGCCGACAGCACCCGCTGGATGTCCGCCTCGCAGACGGAGTCCGAGGCAAGCCCGACGCTCGCGGTGATGATCTCGGAGGTCAGCCGGCCGCAGGTGACGTTGGTGATCAGCGATTCCACCGTCAGCCCGGCCATGCGCTCGGCCGCGTCCACCGCCAGGCGGATCGCCTGTTCGGCCGCGTCCATGTCGACGACGACGCCGGACTTGAGGCCGCGCGAGCGCTGGTAGCCGTAGCCCAGCACCTCGATCGAATGGGTGCGCCCCGGCAGCACGCAGTCGTCGTTGCGCGGGCTCAGCTTGGCGATCAGGCAGCAGACCTTGGTCGAGCCGATGTCGAGCACCGAGACGACGACGGCCCGGCGGCTCGGCAGCGGCCGCATGCGCGGCAGATAGATCGGGGCGGATCGGCGGCTCATGCATTGCCTCCCGAACGCCGGGGGCTGCGCGACTTGAGCTCGTTCTCGCGCCGCTCCATCGCCTCGCCGCTCAGGCGCACCACCACCCGGTCGGGCAGGCGGATATCGACGACGGTGATGTCGCGGGTCAGAAGGCCGGTCTCCGCGTCCAGCCGCATCAGGTCGGCAAGCGCCCGCGGCACGTCCGTCTCCGGCAGCCGCACGGTGATGCCGTTCTCCAGCAGCAGGTCCCAGCGCCGGTCGGAGACGAGGCGCGCGGCGCGCACCCTCGGCCGTAGCTCCGGCACCTTCTCCAGCGCCGCCAGGATCCGGTCGCCGCGATATTGCGCGCCGTGGCCCACCAGCATCAGGAGATTGGCATAGCGCCCGTCGACCTCGTCGCTGATCACCCGGCCGCTCGCGTCGATCACCGACAGACGGTCGCCGCGCTGCCACAGGGCGAAGGCCTCGCGCTCGTCGATGCGCACCTGCAGCGTACCCGGATAGAGCTTCTGCACCGACACCGTCTCGACCCAGGGGATGCGCGCCAGCCGTTCGCGCGCGGCGGCCGCGTCGAACAGGGCGAGCGAGGTGCCCTGCTCGATCTCCAGCGCCTCGAGGATCTCGAATTCGGTCGTCTCGCGCTGGCCGGAGAGCTTAACGGCCGCGATCTCGAAACCGGCGGCCGAGGTCAGTGATTCGCTCACCGTGCGGGCGTAGCCGCCGACGGCCAGGGCATAGAAGATGGTCGCCGACAGGAAGACCAGCGCGCCGGCCGTGCCCGTCCACTCGGGAAGATCCTGCAGGATGCCGGCCGCGCGCCACAGCGGGCGGCGGTGCAAACGGGGCACGCCGCGACCGCGCGGCGCCAGCGCCGCCTCGATCGGCAGGACCATGTCCTCACCCCGTTTCGCCTTCATCGTCCGCAACTTGCGTCCTCCACCAACCAACTGGTCAGCTCTTCGTATGAATGTCCCGCATGGGCCGCGATCTCGGGCACAAGCGAGGTTTCCGTCATTCCGGGCTGAGTGTTCACTTCAAGACAAATCAGTTCGCCGCCGCCGCCGGGTTGTTCGTCGAAGCGAAAGTCCGCCCGCGACACGCCCTTGCAACCGAGTGCCTGATGCGCCCGTAGGCTAAGTTTCTGTACTTCTTGGTAAACAAATGGTGAAATTTCCGCCGGCAGGATGTGTTGTGATCCGCCGGGGGCATATTTCGCGTCAAAATCGTAGAAACCGTGTCCCAGCGGCATCACCTCGGTGACCCCCAGTGCCACGTCTCCCATCACCGCGCAGGTCAGTTCGCGCCCCGGCACGTAGCGCTCGATCATCACCGTGTCGCCATAGGGCCAGTCGTCGCGATAGAGCTCCTGCGGCGGATGCGGCGCATTGTCCTTGACGATCAGCACGCCATAGGACGAGCCCTCGCGCACCGGCTTGGCGACATAGGGCGGGCTCATCGCATGCGCGCGCGCCGCCTCCAGCCTGTGGACGACCCGATGCTCGGCAACCGGAATGCCGACCGCCTTCATCACCGCCTTGGCCTTCTGCTTGTCCATGGCGAGAGCCGAGGCCGCGACCCCCGAATGGGTGTAGGGAATGCCGAGGATCTCCAGCACGCCCTGGATGCAGCCGTCCTCGCCGAACGGCCCGTGCAGCGCGTTGAAGGCGACGTCCGGGCGCAGGTCGGCGAGCACCGCGGCGATGTCGCGCTGCACGTCGATCCGCGTCACCCGGTAGCCGCAGCGCTCCAGCGCCGCCGCGCAGCCCTCGCCCGACTTCAGGCTCACCGAGCGCTCGGACGACCAGCCGCCCATCAGCACCGCCACATGCTTGCGTTCAGCCATCGCTTGCCGCCTCCGCGAGCCGCTTGCCGAGAAACGGCTCGACGCTTTGCTCCGCCGCCCACACGCCGAGCCGCTTGATCTCCCAGTCCAGCGCGATGCCGCTGGTCTCCAGCACCCGGGCGCGCACCGTCTCGCCGAGCAGCTCCAGGTCGTGGCCGGTCGCCTCGCCGGTGTTGATCATGAAGTTGCAATGCATGTCGGACATCCGCGCCCCGCCGATCTGCAAGCCGCGGCAGCCGGCCGCATCGACCAGCTTCCAGGCCGAGTGCCCCGGCGGATTCTTGAAGGTCGAGCCGCCGGTCTTCTCGCGGATCGGCTGCGCCGCCTCCCGGTGAGCATTGACCTCGGCCATCTCCTGGCGGATCGCCTCGCGCTCGCGCGGCACGCCGCGGAACAGCGCCTGCGTAAAGATCGTGTCGGCCGGCTGCGCGCTGTGCCGGTAGCGATAGGCCATGTCGTCGCGGCTCAACCGCACGATCTCGCCGGCCCGCGTCACCCCGGTCAGTTCCACCATCACCTCGGCGGTCTCGCTGCCATGCGCCCCGGCATTCATCCTCAGCGCCCCGCCGATGCCGCCGGGAATGCCGGCATAGAAGGCAAAGCCGCCCTGCCCGGCATCCGCCGCCGCCTCGGCGAGCCGCTTGTCCGGCACCGCCGCGCCCGCGCGGATCGCCCCGTCCTCCTCGACCGCGACCGTGCCGAAGCCCTTCGCCGCCAGCCGCACGACGACGCCCTCGATGCCGCCGTCGCGCACCAAGAGGTTGGAGCCAAGGCCGATCGGCAGCACCGGCACCTCCGGCGGCAGAGCTTTCAGGAACAGCGCCAGATCGTCGGTATCGGCCGGCTGGAACAGCAGTTGCGCCGGGCCGCCGACGCGGAACCAGGTCACGGCCGACAGCGGCTGGTTCGGCGTCAGCCGTCCGCGCAGCCCGATCCGGTCGAGACCGTGACGGGCGACGAGGTCGGGCCAGCTCATGCCGTGCCCCCGGTCTTGCGGGCGTCGGCGAGCCGCGCCGGCAGGGCCTGCGCCCATTGCGTGATGTTGCCGGCGCCAAGGCAGACGACATAATCGCCCGGCTCGGCGATCCGCGCCACGCTCGCCGCCAGCTCCTCCTCGCCGCCGATCACATGCACGCTGCGATGGCCGCTGGCGCGAATGCCGTCGGCGAGCGCCGTATGGGTGATGCCCTCGCGCGGGGCCTCGCCGGCCGCATAGACCGGCGCGCAGACCACATGGTCGGCATCGTTGAAGCAGGTGGCGAAGTCGTCGAACAGGCTCTCCAGCCGGCTGTAGCGATGCGGCTGCACCACCGCCACCACCTTGCCCGGCGCCACCGCGCGCGCCGCCGCCAGCACCGCCCGGATCTCCACCGGATGATGGCCGTAATCGTCGAACACCTCGATCCCGTCGGCGCTGCCGGTATGGGTGAAGCGCCGCTTCACGCCCCGGAACGCGGCCAGTCCCTTGCGGATGCTGTCGCCGTCGATGCCGAGCTTCCAGGCGACGGCGATCGCCGCCGTTGCGTTGGAGACGTTGTGCAGGCCCGGCATCGGCAGGGCGATGTTCTCGATCACCTGCGTCTTGCCGGAAATCCGGTCGCGAAGCTCGACCTTGAAGATCGAACTGGCGCCTTCCGTCTTCAGGTCGAAGAAGCGCACGTCCGCCTGGCGGTTCTGGCCATAGGTGATGACCTGCCGGTCCTCGATGCGCCCGACCATCGCCTGCACTTCCGGGTGGTCGAGGCACATCACGGCAAAGCCGTAGAACGGCACGTTCTCGACGAATTGCAGGAAGGCGTCGCGCACCCCGTCGAAATCGCCGTAATGGTCGAGATGCTCCCGATCGATATTGGTGACGACGGCGATGTCGGCCGGCAGCTTGACGAAGGTGCCGTCGGACTCGTCCGCCTCCACCACCATCCAGTCGCCCTGGCCCATCCGCGCATTGGTGCCATAGGCGTTGATGATGCCGCCGTTGATCACCGTCGGGTCGAGCCCGCCGGCATCCAGCACCGCCGCGATGATCGAGGTCGTCGTCGTCTTGCCGTGGGTGCCGCCGATGGCGATCGCCTGCTTGAAGCGCATCAGCTCGGCCAGCATCTCGGCGCGCCGCACCACCGGCAGGAAGCGCTCGCGCGCCGCTGCAAGCTCGGGATTGTCGCGCTTGATCGCCGAGGAGACGACGACGACGCGCGCCTCGCCGAGATTGGCCGCGTCATGGCCGACGGTCACCGCGATGCCCTTGTCGCGCAGCCGCTTGACATTGGCGCTGTCGGAAACGTCCGAGCCCTGCACGGTGTAGCCGAGCATGTGCAGCACCTCGGCGATGCCGCTCATGCCGATGCCGCCGATGCCGATGAAATGAACCGGACCGAGGTCCTGGGGCATCTTCATGATGCGCTTCCTCTTTGATCGAGATGGGCCGCAAGGGCGCCAACCGGCGCTCCGCTCGCGACGTGTTCGACGAGATCGGCGAGACGGCCGACCGCGTCCGGATGTCCCGCGGCACGCGCCGCCCGTGCCGCCGCCGAAAGACGCTCGGGCGCGGCCATCAACTCGCCCAGCAGCGCCGCCAGCCGCTCGGCATCGAGATCCGCCTGCCGCACCGGCCAGGCGCCTCCGGCGCTCGCCAGCACTTCGGCGTTGCGGCCCTGGTCGTTGTCCAGCGCATGCGGCAGCGGCACGAGGATCGAGGGCCGGCCGATCACCGCCAACTCGCTGACGCTGGACGCGCCCGAGCGGCACAGCACCAGATGCGCATTCGCGATCCGCTCCGGCATGTCGACGAAGAAGCTGGCGAGCTCCGCCTTGACGCCGAGCCGGTCGCAGGCCTCGCGCATGCGCGCCATGTCTTCCGGCCGGCACTGCTGGACGAGCTCCAGCCGCGCCCGCTCCTCGCCCGTCATCCGCTCGAGCGCGCCGGGCATCGCATCGCTGAAGAAGCGCGCGCCCTGCGAGCCGCCGAACACCAGCAGGCGGAAGGTCTCGCCGGGGCCGGCGGCGACATAGTCGCGCCCGCTCGCGGCGATCACCGCATCGCGCACCGGATTGCCCGTACGCACGGACTTTGCCGCGAACTGGCTGTCGTCGCCATCGACCAGCGGAAAGCTCGTCGCCACCGCCGTCACCCGGCCGGCCAGCATCCGGTTGGCCCGGCCCATCACCGCATTGGCCTCGTGCAGCACGCTCGGCACGCCGCCGAGGAAGGCCGCAAACATCGGCGGAAAGGTCGGATAGCCGCCGAAGCCGACGACCGCGTCCGGGCGCAGGCGGGCGATGAGCCGCCGCGCCTGGATCAGGCCCCTGCCGAGCTTCAAGGCAGTGCGGGCGAGCGCCAGCGGCGACCTGCCGGACAGTGTCGCCGAGGAGATCACATGCACGGCGCGCGCCGGAAAGTCCTTGCCGAAGTCGCTGACGCGGGCATCGGTCGCCAGCTCCACCACATGGCCGCGGCGGCCGAGTTCGGCCGCCAGCGCCTGCGCGGGAAACAGATGGCCGCCGGTGCCGCCGGCCGTGATGAGGATGGTACGAGACATCGTTCCCCGCTCACGACAGATGCGCGGGAGACAGGCGCGACACCACCACGCTGTCGGAGCGCGAGGCCTGCGGCCGCCGGCGGGTCAGCGCCAGCACGAAGCCCATCGAGATCGCCATCGCCAGCAGCGACGAGCCGCCATAGGAGATGAACGGCAGGGTCATGCCCTTGGCCGGCATCAGGTTGAGGTTCACCGCCATGTTGATGCCCGCCTGGATGCCGAACAGGACGATCAGGCCGGCGGTCGCCAGACGCCCGAACGGATCGCTGTCCTGCGCCGCGTGGCGCAGGCCGCGCAGCACCACGAAGGCGAAGACCAGCAGCAAGAGCAGGCAGACGACGATGCCGAATTCCTCCGCCGCCACCGCGAAGATGAAGTCCGTATGGCTTTCCGGCAGGATCCGCTTGATCGTGCCCTCGCCCGGCCCCCGGCCGAACCACGAGCCCGACACGAAGGCCTCGATGGCGCGGTCGATATTGTAGGTGTCGCCGGCGCCCGGATCGAGGAAGCGGTCGACGCGGCTCTGCACGTGCGGCAGCATCATATAGGCGGAGACGAGACCGCCGAGGCCGAGCACGCCGAGCGGCACGATGGCGAGCCACGACAACCCGTTCAGGAAGATCAGCGCGGCGAAGACCAGCGCGATCAGCATGGTCTGGCCGAAGTCCGGCTGCGCGACCAGCAGCGCCGCCGACATCACGAAGAGCAGCGTCGACAGCAGCGTGCCGGGCACTTCCGGCCGCCGTCCGCCCTCCGCCATCAGGAAGGCGGCCAGCACGATCAGCGCCGGCTTCAGGAACTCCGAGGGCTGGATCGAGAAGCCGAGCATGTTGATCCAGCGCCGCGCGCCCTTGGCCTCCATGCCGATGAACAGCGTCGCCACCATCAGCACCATGGAGAGGATGAACAGCACCAGCGCGGCGCGGCGCACATAGCGCGGGCTCAGCGCCGAGATCGCCAGCATCAGGGCCAGCGCCGGCACCAGGAAGAAAGCCTGCCGCTTGATGAAGTGATAGCTGTCGATGCCGAGCCGCTCGGCGACCGCCGGGCTCGCCGCGAAGGACAGCACGATGCCGCCGATCATCAGCACGATGAACCCGGCGACCAGCAGACGGTCGACGGTCCAAAGCCATTCGGCGAAGGGGCTTCGATCGGCACGGCTGACCATCACGCGATCTCCTGTCCGGTCTGTTGCGGGACGATCCCGCGCACGACCTCGGCAAATGCCCGTCCCCGGGCCTCGAAATTGGGAAACTGGTCGAAGGAGGCGCAGGCCGGCGACAGCAGCACCACCGGCTCGTCCGCCCCGTCGCGTGCCGCATCGCGCGCCGCCGCGGCAACCGCCGCGTCCAGTGTGCCGGACATCTCCGTCTCGACATGGCCGGCCAGCGTCGCGGCGAAGTCCTGCGCCGCCTCGCCGATCAGATAGGCCTTGGCGATCCGGCCGAACCACGGCCGCAGGCTGTCGATGCCCCCCGCCTTGGCCCGCCCGCCGGCGATCCAGTAGATGCGTGAATAGCTCGCCAGCGCCCGCTCGGCCGCATCGGCATTGGTCGCCTTGCTGTCGTTGACGAACAGCACCCGCCCGGCGCGCGCCACCATCTCCATGCGATGGGCAAGGCCGGGAAAGCTGGCGAGCCCCGCGCGGATCTCATCCGCGGGCAGCCCCAGCGCCCGGCAGGCGGCGATGGCCGCGCAGGCGTTCTGCGCGTTGTGCGCGCCGCGCAGCGACAGGATCGGCGCCAGGTCGACAAACACGCTCTGCGCGCCTCCCTCGTCCAGCCACAGCACGCTGCCCTCCGCGTGGACGCCGTCCGCCACCGGATGGCGGGCGCTGATCCGCCGCACGGGCGTGCCGGCGCGCGCCGCCCGCTCGGCGACCGCCACGCTGTGCTGATCGTCGATCCCGACCACGGCGAGCCGGCTCCCGGCGATCAGCCGTTCCTTGACGCTGGCGTAGTGCTCCAGCGTGCCGTGCCGGTCGAGATGGTCCGGCGTGATGTTGAGCAGGATGCCGACCGACGGGTCGAGCGAGGGCGCAAGGTCGATCTGGTAGGACGAGCACTCGATGACATGGATGCGCGCGGGCGAGGGCGCCGCCAGTTCCAGGATCGGCACGCCGATATTGCCGCCCATCTGGGCATCGCGCCCGGCCGAGGTCAGGATATGGGCGATCAGCGCCGTCGTCGTCGACTTGCCGTTGGTGCCGGTGATGGCGACCAGCGGCGCGTCCGGCGCGGTCCGCCGCCGCTCGCGCAGGAACAGTTCCACATCGCCGATCACCTCGACGCCATGGCTGCGGGCAAGCTCCACGCTCCAGTGCGGGCGCGGATGGGTCAGGGGCACGCCCGGCGCCAGCACCAAGGCGGCGATCCGCGACCAGTCCTCCTGGCGCAGGTCCGCAACGGTGAGCCCCGCCTTGCGCGCCGCCTCGCGCCCGGCCTCGCCATCGTCGAAGCACACGGGCTCGGCGCCGCCGGCGGCAAGCGCGCGCGCCGTCGCCAGTCCCGATCCGCCAAGGCCGAAGACCGCAACGCGCCTGCCCTTGAACCCGCTGACCGCGATCATCGCCTCACCTCAGCTTCAGCGTCGCGAGGCCGACCAGGGCGAGAACCACGGCGATGATCCAGAAGCGGATCACCACCTGGCTTTCGGTCCAGCCGAGATGCTCGAAATGGTGGTGGATCGGCGCCATCTTGAAGACGCGCTTGCCGGTGAGCTTGAACGAGGCGACCTGCACGATCACCGAGACCGCTTCCAGCACGAACAACCCGCCGATGATCGCCAGCACGATCTCGTGCTTGGTCGCCACCGCGATGGCGCCGATCATGCCGCCAAGCGCCAGCGAGCCGGTGTCGCCCATGAAGATCGCCGCCGGCGGGGCGTTGAACCACAGGAAGCCGAGACCGGCGCCGATCACCGCGCCGCACAGCACCGCCAGTTCGCCGGTGCCCGGAACGTGGTGGATCTGCAGATATTCGGCGAAGACCGCGTTGCCCGACAGATAGGCGATCAGGCCGAAGGAGGCCGAGGCGATCATCACCGGCACGATGGCGAGGCCGTCGAGACCGTCGGTCAGGTTCACCGCATTGCCCGCGCCGACCATCACGAAGGCGGCGAAGGGAACGAAGAACAGGCCGAGGTTGAACGCCAGGTCCTTGAAGAAGGGAAAGCCGATCGAGGTGCCGTGCGCGCCGACTTCCAGCAGCGTCACGCACCAGGCGGCGAAGCCCGCGATCACGAATTCCAGCCCCAGCCGGCTGCGGCCGCTGAAGCCCTTGTCCGTCGCCTTGGTGACCTTGAGATAATCGTCGTAGAAGCCGATGGCGCCGAAGCCGACCGTCACGCCGAGCACGATCCAGGTATAGGGATTGGCGAGGTTCGCCCACAGCAGCGTCGCGACGATCATCCCCGACAGGATCATCAGGCCGCCCATCGTCGGCGTGCCCTTCTTGGTCAGCAGATGGCTCTGCGGCCCGTCCGCGCGGATCGGCTGGCCGTGTCCCTGGCGCAGGCGCAGCGAGGAAATAATCATCGGCCCGAACAGGAAGATGAACAGCAGCGCCGTCATGATGGCGCCGCCGGTGCGGAACGTGATGTAGCGGAACACATTCAGCGCCGAGAACTGGTCGGAAAACGCGACGAGGAAATAAAGCATCGATACAGCGTTCCTATTCGGCCCCGTCGTCCTCGACGGGGAATTCGCGTTTCAGGGCATCGACGAGCGGCCCCATGCGGGTGCCCAGCGATCCCTTGATCATGATGACGTCGCCCGGACGGATATCCTCGACAATCAGCGGCTTCAGGCCCGCCGCCTCCTCGGAATAGGCGCCGCGTTGGTGCTTCGGCAGCACGTCCCACAGGGCATGCATGCGCGGTCCGGCACAGTAGACGAGATCCGCGCCGGATTCGGCAACCGCCGCGCTCAAGGCCGCATGCAGCCGCAGTTCGGCCTCGCCGAGCTCCAGCATGTCGCCGATCACGGCGATCCTGCGGCCGTTGCGCTCGATCGGCGTTTCCTTCAGGAGGTGCAGCGCCGCGCGCATCGAGGCCGGATTGGCGTTGTAGCTCTCGTCGATCAGCGTCGCGCGGCCGCTCGGCAGTCGCAGCACCGCCTGCTGGCCCCGCCCCTTCGGCGCGCGGAAGGCGGCGAGCGCCATGCCGGCCCGGGCGAGATCGCCGCCCAGTTCCGCCACCGCGCCCAGCACGGCGAGGCTGTTGGTGACCAGATGCGTCCCCGGCGCGCCGACCTTGTAGGTGATCTGCTGGTCGAAGACATGGCCGGAAATCGAGGTGCAGCCGGTCTGCGCCGAGATCCGCTCGGCCTGGACATGGGCGGGCCCGAGCCGGCCGAAGGTGGCGATGCGGCGCACCCCGGCCGCCTTGGCCAGATAGGTCAGGAGGTCGAACTGGTCGTTGTCGCGGTTGAGCAGCGCCAGCCCGCCCGGCTCCAGGCCGAGAAAGATCTCGCCCTTGGCCTGGGCGATGCGCTCGACCGAGCCGAAGAACTCCAGGTGCACCTTCTCCACCGTGGTGATCACCGCCACATGCGGGCGCACCATCTGCACCAGGGGCGTGATCTCGCCCGGATGGTTCATGCCGATCTCGAAGACGCCGAACTCGGTGTCCGCCGGCATCCGCGCCAGGGTCAGCGGCACGCCCCAGTGATTGTTGAAGGAGGCGACCGGCGCATGGGTGCGGCCCGATGCGTCGAGCGCCAGTTTCAGCATGTCCTTGGTGCTGGTCTTGCCGACCGAGCCGGTCACCGCGACGATGCGGGCGCGGCTGCGCGCCCGCGCGGCCCGGCCGAGGTCGCGCAGCGCCTCCAGCGGGTCCTCGACGACGAGATAGCGCCCCTGCGGCGGCAGCGAGCCGACCCGCTCGCGCGCGACGATGGCAAGGGCGGCGCCCGCCTCGCAGGCCTTGGCCGCGAAGTCGTGCCCGTCGAACCGCTCGCCGGCGATCGCCACGAAGGCCTCGCCGGGCGCGATGCTGCGGCTGTCGATGGAAACGCCGGTGATATGGGGACTGTCGGCGCCGCGCAGCTCGCCGCCGGTCGCCGCGACCATTTCCTTCAGATACCACAGCGGCCGGTCGGGCTCGGCCTCCACCGGCTCGCGGTCCACCGGCATCGGCTTGACCGTCTGCGCGGCCGGCGCGGTGAACACCGGCACGGCCGGTGCGACAAAGGCCGGATGGACCGCCACCGCGCGCGCGGGAACGGGCACAGGCTCAGGCTCAGGCTCGGCTTCGAACTCCGGCTCGACCTCTGCCGCTTCTTCCTCGTCCTCCGCCTGGAGGTCCGGCTCGGTCAGGGCGGCCTCTTCCGCCTCGTCCGCCTCGTCCGGCGCCGCCGGCTCGTCGGCCAAGGCATCCGGGAGATCGTGCGGGGGCCACCAGTCGGAGGATGGTTCGTCGTCGATCTTGTCTTCGGCCTCACCCGCGAAGTCGAGGTCCGGCTCGCTCTCGTCCGGCGCCGCGGCGAGCGGCTCGTCCTCGGCCAGATCGTCTTCTGTCAGGTCGTCTTCGGCGAGGTCGTCTTCTGTCAGATCCGGTTCTGCCGGCTCTTCCTCCGCTGGCTCCCCGTCCTGCAGCTCCCCCTCCGCGTCCAGCGTAGTCTCGCCGTCGGCGGGGTCTGCCGTCTCGCCCAGCAGATCCTCCTCGGACAGCAGGAACTCCGGAAAATCCGGCTCTCCCGGCGCCGCGTCGGCCAGGTCATCGTTGTGTCGCGCCAGCAGTTCCTTCGCCAGCAGGTCCGCCATCGACGGCGCGCCGGGCGCGGCGGCATCCTCGTCGGCCATCTCATGGACGTCGGCCTCATGGCCCTCGTCCTCGTCGAACAGGTCGTCGAGCACCTCGTCCCCGGACGAGCGCTCCGCCGCGTCAGCGTCCGCCTCGAAGCGCTGGCTCAGCACCTGCTCCAGCGCGTCGTCGAGATCGAAGTCCCCGCCAGTGTCCCCGCCAGTGTCTGCGCCCGTGTCTGCATCCGCCTCGATGTCCGCATCGGTGTCGAGATCGAGATCCAGGTCGAGCCCGAAGTCGATGGCCCCGTCCTCTGCCGCCTCGAACAGCGCACTTTCGGCCACCGCCGCAATCGCCGCGCGGGCGACCTCGTGATCGGAGAAGGGCAGCACCTCGTTGCCGACGATCTGCCCCGGCTCGTGCCCCTTGCCGGCGATGCACAGCACGTCGCCCGGCTGCAGCATGCCGATGGCCGCTTCGATGGCGTCGCGCCGGTCGCCGATCTCGATCGCCGCCGGTGCCCCGTCCAGCACCTCGGCGCGGATCTTTGCCGGGTCCTCGCTGCGCGGGTTGTCGTCGGTGACGATGACGATGTCGGCCTGCCGGCTGGCGGCCTGTCCCATCAACGGCCGCTTGCCCGGATCGCGGTCGCCGCCGGCGCCGAAGACGACGATCAGCCGCCCTTGGGTAAAGGGGCGCAGCGCCGCCAGCGCCGTGTCGAGCGCGTCCGGCTTGTGCGCGTAGTCGACGAAGACCAGCGCGCCGTCGTCGGTCTCCCCGACCAGTTCCAGCCGGCCCGGCGCGCCCTCCAGGCTTTCCAGCGCCGCCAGCGCCACATCGGTGGCGATCCCGCAGCAGATGGCGAGCCCGGCGGCGATCAGCGCGTTCGACACCTGGAACCGGCCGGCCAGCGGCAGGCGCACCTCGAACGGCCCGTCCGCCGTCTCCAGCGACAGGATCTGGGTAAAGCCCTCGTGGCGGATATCGAGAAGCTTCAGGTCCTCGCCGCCCTCGCCGACGGTGAAGACCGGGTGGCCGCGCTCGCGCGCCACCGCCAGCACCCGCCCCGCATAGGGCGCCGCCGGCTCCAGCACCACCGGCCGGTCGGCGTCGAGCAGCGTTTCGAACAGCCGCAGCTTGGCGGCGAGATAGTCCTCGACATCGGCGTGGTAGTCGAGATGGTCGCGCCCCAGATTGGTGAAGGCCGCCGCCGCAAGGCGCAAGCCGTCGAGCCGCCGCTGGTCGAGCCCGTGGCTGGACGCCTCCAGCGCCGCATGGGTGATGCCGTCGCCGGCGAGCTGCGCCAGCGTCTGGTGCAGCGTCACCGGGTCCGGCGTCGTCAGGCTGCCATACTCGGCGCCCCGGCTCGTCACCGTGCCGATGGTGCCAAGGCTCGCCGCCTCGAAACCGGCATGGGCGAAGATCTGGCGGGTGAAGACGGCGACCGAGGTTTTGCCGCTGGTGCCGGTCACCGCCACCAGCGCCTCCGGCTGGCCGTCGTGGAAGCGCGCGGCCATCAGCGCCAGGTCCCGGCGCGGATCGTCGCTGACGAGGACGGGGCAGCCGCCCGCATCCGGGCCGAGCGCCGCAAGCGGCGTGTCGCTGCCGACCAGCAGGGCGCTGGCGCCGGCCTGGCGCGCCGCCGCGATGAAGCGCGTGCCGTCCGCCTTCGCGCCCTTCAGCGCCGCGAACATATATCCCGTGGAAACCGTTCGGCTGTCCGCTGACAATCCGGCGATCTCGGTTTCGAACTCGGGCGCGGCGAGCGCCTGTTCGCCGGTGAGGTCCTTCAGCAGCATATCCTGCGCCAATATCCGTTGTGCGTCGTCATAGGAACCTCAAGGCGGCTTTGGTGCGACCCCGCCGCCAGGCGATCCGGTCAGTAGGAAATCGATACGGTCTCCGTCTTGTCTCCGAACTTCGGCAACACTCCCAGCATCGGGGCGACCCGCCGGATGATGGCCGAGGTGACAGGGGCGGTGTTGAGGCCCGCAGTGGCGGCGACGCCCTCGCGCTCCGGCTTGGGCTCGTCCAGCACGACGAGGACCACGTAACGCGGGTTGTCCATCGGGAAGGCAGAAAGGAAAGAATTGCGGCGCTTGTTGGATACGTAGCGGCCGTTTTCGATCTTTTCCGCCGTTCCGGTCTTGCCGCCGACCACATAGCCGGGCACTTCGGCGCGGCGGCCGGAGCCGTTCAGCACGTTGAGGCGGAACAGGTAGCGCATGATCTCGCTGGTCCTCGGCGAGATCACCTGCTTGGCGAGCGCATCCGCCTCCTCGCGCGAGCGCGGTTGGAAGGTCGGCGGGATCAGCCGGCCGCCATTGACCAGCGCAGCGGTCGCCACCGCCGTCTGCAGCGGCGTCACCGAAATGCCGTGGCCGAAGGAGATGGTGATCGCCGCCAGCTCGTTCCAGCGCGGCGGCAACAGCGGCGTCGCCACTTCCGGCAGGTCGGTCTGCAACCGGCTGGTCAGCCCGATGCGCTCCAGGAATTCCTTCTGCCGGTCGATGCCGGCCGCCAGCATCATCTTGGCGGTGGCGATGTTGGAGGAGTAGATATAGGTCTCGGCGACCGACAGGATCCGCCCCTTGCCGTGGAAGTCGTTGATCGTCCGCCCGCCGACCCGCAGCGGCCGCGAGGCGTCGAAACTGTCGTTCATCGTCACCCGGCCGCTGTCCAGCGCCATGGCGACGGTGAAGCCCTTGAACACCGAACCCATCTCATAGACGCCGCCGGAGGCCCGGTTCATGCGATCCTTCTCCAGCGCCTGGGCGCGGTCGTTGGGATCGAAGTCGGGCAGCGACGACATGGCGACGACCTCGCCGGTCTCCGCGTCGAGAATGATGCCGACGCCGGCGATCGCCCGGTAGCGCTCCATCGCCTTCACCAGCTCGTCGCGCACCACATGCTGCACCCGCAGGTCGACCGACAGCCTCACCGGCTCCATCGGCCGCCCCCTGGCGAAGCCGAGCTCGCGCAGGTCGCCGAGCCAGGCCCGGTCGACGGCCAGTTCCATGCCGGAAATGCCCTGGTTGTCGACATTGACCGAGCCGACGATATGGCCGGCCGTCGGCCCGCCCGGATAGAAGCGGCTGTTCTCCTCCAGGAAGCTGATGCCCGGGATGCCGAGATCGTGGATCTGCTGGCGCTGGCGCGGGGTCAGCTCACGCTTCAGCCAGATGAAGCCGGCCTTGCTGGCCAGCCTCCGGCGCACCGAGTCGGTGCCCAGTTCCGGCAGCACGCTGGCGATGCCTTCCAGCGCCTCGTCGACGTCGAGGATCTTGCGCGGCTCGGCGAACAGCGAGGCGGTCTTGATGTCGGTCGCCAGGATCTCGCCGTTGCGGTCCAAGAGGTCGGGGCGGGAGGCGGCGACGCTGTCCTGCGCCGACAGATAGGAGGCCGACTTCGCCTCCTCGCTCAGCCCCAGCATCACCAGCCGGCCGCCGATCGCCAGATAGGCCAGTGCGAACACCGCCATCGCCATGTGCACGCGGGCGCGCACCGCCCGTGTCGAGGGGCCGCGCGGCACGTGCCGTTCGCCGACGCTGCGGCGCTGCAGGAAGGAGACGGGCTGATCGCTGATCGCCATCCTCGCCCCCTAGCGGACCGTTGGTGACGTGCCGGCATAGCCGCCGAGCGTCACGTTGCTGTTGATCGGCTCGAGCTGCACCGGCCTCACCGGCACGTCCTCGATCCGGGTGATCTGCTCCACCGAGAGCGGCTGCAATTGCAGATGCTCGTTGTAGCGCTCGACCAGGCGCTGCAGGCGGCTCGGATCGTTGAGCAGGCTCCATTCGGCGCGCAGCAGTTGAAGCTGCGAGCGCTCCTCCTGGATCTGCCGCTGCAGGGCGGCGACATGCTCGGCGGAGCGCTCCGCGTCATGCTTCATCTCGTAGACGACCGCGGCGGCGGCCAGGACGCCGATGGCGAGGATGACGTTGGTATAGCGGCTCATGGGCTTACTCCTCCCCGACCGGCGCGGCGACCGACGGGGCGCCGAGGTCGCGGGGATCGACTTCGCGTGCGGGGGCATCGAGGCGGCGGGCGGCGCGCAGCTTGGCCGAGCGCGCACGCGGGTTGGCGGCAGTCTCGGCCTCGCCCGGCTCCACCGCGCCGCGATGGATCGGCTCGAACGTGGCCGGCGGCACATCCAGGTCCGGCATGTGGCGGGACCCGCCGGCGCGGGTGCGGCTGCGCTCGGCGATGAATTTCTTGACGATCCGGTCTTCCAGGCTGTGGAAGGTGACGACGACGAGCCGCCCGCCCGGCTTCAGCGCCCGCTCGGCCGCGGCCAGCGCATCGACGACTTCGCCGAGTTCCCGGTTCACATAGATGCGCAGCGCCTGGAAGGTCCGCGTCGCCGGGTGGATCTGCTTGCCCTTGAACGAGCGCCCGACCACCTTCTCGACCACGGCGGCAAGGTCCGCCGTGCGCTCGAAGGGGCGCTCCTGGCGCCGCTCGGCAATCGCCCGCGAGACGGCGGAGGCGCGCCGCTCCTCGCCCAGGATGCCGATGAGCCGGGTCAGATCGCGCTGCGGCAGGGTGTTGACGACATCCGCTGCCGACAGTCCGCGCACTTCCATGCGCATGTCCAGCGGCCCGTCATGGCGGAAGGAGAAGCCCCGCTCCGCCTCGTCGAGCTGCATCGAGGAGACGCCGAGATCCAGCACCACCGCATCGACCTGCGGATGGCCGCAGGCCGCCGCATGGGCATCGAGCGCGGAAAACCGGCCCTCGACCAGGGTCAGCCGGCCGCCGCTCCGGGCGACCAGCCCCTGCCCGCCGGCGATCGCGGTGGGATCGCGGTCGATGGCGATCACCCGCGCGCCGGCGTCGAGCAGCGCCGAACTATAGCCGCCGGCGCCGAAGGTGCCGTCGACGACGGTGGCGCCCGACACGTCGCCGAGCGCCTCCAGCACCTCGCTCAGGAGAACCGGGACATGGCGGGGCGCCGCCTCGTCCTTGCGCTGCGCCATCATTGGCCGCCCCCCGAGCCTGAGCCCGCGCGGGCCGAGGACAGCACCGACATGGCGCGCTTCTGGGCGTCGGCGCGATGGGCGCGGAAGCGCTCCGGCTCCCAGAGTTGGAACTTGTAGCCCTGGCCGACAAAGGTGACCTGGTCCGTCACTCCCGCATGTTCGCGGATCATGTCCGAGAGCATCACCCGGCCGTCGGCGTCGATCTTCAGGGTTTCGCTGGCGCCGAACAGCGCCGTCGACAGGGCGTCGTGGTCCTCGGTCAGCGTGTCGAGCCCATCCAGCCGCTTCTGGATTTCCGCGACGAGCTGGTGCCCGCCCGCGTCCACGGCCATCTGATGCAGGGAGGGAAAGCAGTAGAGGCCTTCGAAGCCGTCGCGGGAGAGGGTCTGGCGAAAGGGAGCCGGAACGGAAACCCGCCCCTTGGCGTCGAGTCGATTTGTGTAGTGCGACACGAAGCCGGACATCGATTCTCTCGCCCCATCGCCGGATGCGCCGCACCCGGCCCCTACCAAACTCCCGATCCCTGGAAACGCCGATGCGTAACGCAACGTCGGCGGCCCGACCGCATGTCGGCCCGCACTGTCGAATTGTGAGCCGCTTGAGCCCCGTTGCAGCCTCTCGAAACGGGATGATTTGGGATATCATGGGATCCTATGGGTGGTCAATGGAATCCGATGGTTTCCGCCCCTTCCCCGCCATTGCACAAAAACCCGTGCGACAGTTATCCACCGTTAAGCTTAATTTTAGGTTGCCAACGGCTCGCATCCTGCAAGCCAGCGGATTCGCGGTCTTTCGCGCCGCTCTCCCCCGCCGCGTCCGGCGGGTCGCGCGACTTGCCCACAGGCGGGCCTGTCCGTCGTCCTCGCCCCGGCCGGGTCGCTCCCTGCGCACCATCCTCTCCCCGCGTCTTCCCGGACGAGGCCGAAGGCCGAAGATCCGGGACCGGGGAGCCGAGGTGCTTGCGGAAGCGCTCCCGAAAGATGCCGCCACCGCCGTGGCTCGCCGGTTCCGTTGGGGTGGACGGCCCCCATCCGGCGCCGTTTTGCGCCAAGATGATGGTCCCAACACATCGAAGGAGCCGCCCAATGAACGAGATTACGCGCATCGGCATGGACACGTCCAAGCATCTCTTCCAACTCCACGGGGTTGATGCCGCCGGAGAGAG
>NZ_FYAV01000022.1:0-106197 GCF_900185745.1 Stappia sp. TSB10GB4
CCGCAAACCCGCGGGCCGAGGCGAACACGCGCGGATCCGGCGTCTTGATCGTCAACAAGGCCGCGCCCACCGGTCCCACCGAAGGGATCGCCTTAAGCCGCCGGGCGAGGTCGTCGTCGCGCACGAACGCTTCGAGCTCCGCCTCGACCTTTGCAAGCGCCGGCGCCAGCGCGGCATATTGCTCGCCCTGCAGCGCGAACAGCTTGCGGGCGAGCGGCGGCAGGGCGGGGTCGCTCGCCACCTGCTCCAGCAGCGTCTCGATGCGGCACAGCCCCTTGGGCGCGATCAGCCCGAACTCGGCCGCATAGCCGCGGATCGCGTTGGCAACCTGGGTGCGCGCCCGGATCAGGCTGGCGCGCACGCCCATCAGCATCAGCCGGGCCTGTTGCTCGGGGCTCTTCTCCGGCACGAAGCGCATGCCAGGACGCCCGCCCGCCTCGCACAGTCCGGCCGCGTCGGCCGCGTCGTTCTTGTTGCGCCCGACATAGGGCTTGGCGCGGTGCGGCGCGATCAGCCGGGGCTCGTGGCCCCAGCTTCGCAGCCGGCGCGCCAGGTGGTGGGCGCCGGTGCAGGCCTCGATCACCACCCGCGCCGGCGGCAAGCTCGTGAAGAACGCTTCAAGCTGCCCGCGGCGCAGTTGCCTGCGCAGCACCGTCTCTCCGGCGGCATCAACCCCGTGGAGTTGGAAGAGATGCTTGGACGTGTCCATGCCGATGCGCGTAATCTCGTTCATTGGGCGGCTCCTTCGATGTGTTGGGACCATCATCTTGGCGCAAAACGACGCCGGATGGGGGCCGTCCACCCCAACGGAGCCTATTGGTTGCCAGAGCGGCGGCGAAGGCACACCGGCGCACACCCCACGCCTTAGCGGTCCTTGTCATCCATATCGCTGCAGGTCTTGAGCGCGATGCCGGCGGGCAGCTTCGTGGTCGCATCGCCGCAGGCCCCGACCATGCGCGCCCCGTCGAGGCCGCGCGCGCCCGTCAGGTCGGCGCCGACCAGCCGGGTCCGGCGCATCAGGGCACCATCGAGATTGGCGCCAGAGAGATTGGCGCCGGTGAGATCGGCGCTGGAAAAATGCGCGCCGCTCAGGTCGGCGCCCTGGAAATTGGCGCCCACCGCGCTGACCCGGTCGAAATCGCCATAGGACACCCGGACCCCGGCAAGGTTGGCTCCGGTCAGGTTGGCGCGCTCCAGATTGGCGCTGTCCATCTTCGCCTTGCTGAAATCGGCGCCCTCGGCCGAGATGCGGATGAGCAGCGCCTGACGCAGGTCCACCCCGACCAGGCTCGCGCCCTCCAGGTTGACCTCGATCAGGTCGGCATTGCGCAGATCCGCGCCGTCGAGCCTTGCACCCGTCAGCACCGCCTTTTCCAGGTCGACGCCGCGCATCGATCCGCCCGTCAGGTCGGCACCGGCCAGATTGGCCCGCTCCATCTCCGTCCGGCGCAGGTCCGCGCCCTTGAGATTGGCGCCGGTCAGCACGGATTCCTTGAGGTCCGCCTCGCGCAGGTTGGCCCGCTCCAGCATCGCGCTGTCGATGGCAAGGCCGCGCAGTTCCGACAGGCGCAGGTCGCAGCCGGCGCATTCGCCGCTGCGCTTCAGCCGCTCCACATCGGTCTCCGCCAGCGCCTGGCCGGCGGCC
Source organism: Stappia sp. TSB10GB4 (assembly GCF_900185745.1). Classification (NCBI taxonomy): domain Bacteria; kingdom Pseudomonadati; phylum Pseudomonadota; class Alphaproteobacteria; order Hyphomicrobiales; family Stappiaceae; genus Stappia; species Stappia sp. TSB10GB4. The sequence continues at coordinate 1,646 of NZ_FYAV01000022.1, forward strand.
ATCAGCGCGGCGAAGGCGAGCGCGCATTGCAGTCCGCCACTTGATCTTGTCATCTCGAACCTCTCCCGTCGGCCCGGCGCCTCTCCCGTTCCTGACAGGTAAGGCCATTCGGCCGGCAATTTAAGGGCATCTTCCGATATTTCGCTGTTAATATCCTGGGGATGGATGGGCCGGAATGTCGCAGCCGAACCTTGAGGAAGACATGAGGCAACTTGCCGGCAAGACTTCGCCGACGAGCGCCCGGCGGCCTGGGGCAGAGGCCCTGCGCGCCGCTGTGCCGGCCGTCTTTCGAGCACGCTCTCTGCTGCTCTTCCTCATGCTCTTCCTGGCCACCTCCCTGGCCTTGACGCCGCCGGTCGCGGCGGCCGACATCACCGCCCGCATCGATCTGTCCGACCAGCGCATGCGCGTCTACAGGAACGGCGTCGAGATCCACGACTGGCCGGTGTCCACCGCCCGGCGCGGCTATCGCACGCCGGTCGGCAATTTCCGTCCCGGCCGCATGTATCGCCGCTATTTCTCCAGCAGGTATCACGGCTCGCCGATGCCGCATGCGATCTTCTTTCACGGCGGCTATGCCATCCACGGCACCACCGAGATCCGCAATCTCGGCCGCCCCGCCTCCCACGGCTGCGTCCGCCTGCATCCCGACAATGCCCGCCGCCTGTTCGAACTGATCCTGGAGACCGGCAAACAGAATGCGCGAATCGTCATCACGCGGTAACCTTTACCGGCGATGGCCGGCCGGGCCGGTTGCGCAAGCGACTGGACTTGGGGAATAATCATCGGACGTTGCAGCCGTCGCGGCGCCTTGCGCCGTTCGGCGGTCGCAATCCGGAGCATGAAGCTCATGTGTCCGGATGAGATGCTGGCGGGACGGATGCTGGCGGGACGAAGGAAGACAGCGGGGTCGCATTTGCCGCCTTCCCTCGTCCGCCAATCGCTGACGACGCACAACCTGACTATCAGCGTGCCAATGATGGAGCAAAACCCTTGCCAAATCGTTGGCACGCTGGTTTTGGCAGATCTGGTGCGCGCACCCTTCCCGAGCCCAAGATATCGCCCCCGTTAACGGGTCGCTAACCGGTCCTGCGACGCATTCCGCGAGGCGAAGCGCGAAGCCGGTTAAGATCGGTTAACGAAGCGCGGAAAATGCCGGCCGGGTCGCGGCTCGTCCCCCGTCCGGCGAATCACCCGGGACAGTGCCTCACAGGAATTCGGTGCGCAGATCGACGCTGGAGCGCGTGCCGACCGCCTCGTAATTCTCATCCGCCCAGTCCTGCGCCGCCTTGCGGCCGATGTCGCGCAGATGCGTCAGGAAGCGCCATTCCGCATTGACCTTGGACGAGGCCTGCAGCGGGTTCAGCTCCACCGCCGAGATCCGGTGCATATGGACCTTCTGATAGTGCTTCAGGTCGAGCTTGCCGTCCTCGATCAGCCGGGTGACGAACTCGATCGCGCGCATCTCGCGCAGCAGCGTCGAGTTGAAGGTGATCTCGTTGAGCCGGTTGAGGATCTCGCGCGCCGTGCGCGGCGTCTCCTTGCGCTCCACCGGGTTGATCTGCACCAGCACCGTGTCGCTGGTGCCGGTCGTGCCGAACAGCGGGAAAAGCGGCGGGTTGCCCATGTAGCCGCCGTCCCAATAGGGCACGCCGTCGATCTCCACCGCCTGGAACAGATGCGGTAGGCAGGCCGAGGCCATCACCGCGTCGAGCGTGATCTCGCCGTCGGAAAACACCTTGATCTTGCCCGACTGCACATTGGTGGCGCTGACGAAGACCTTGATCCGGTCGCAGGCGCGCACCGCCTCGAAATCCACCGCCTTCGCCACCACGTCGCGCAGCGGGTTGATGTTGAGCGGGTTGAACTCGTAAGGCGAGGCGAAGCGCGAGGCGATGTCGAAGGCGAGATAGCTCGGCGACATGTCGAGGCTCCATTGCCCCATGATGATGTCGATCGGCGAGCGCCGCAGCGGGCTCAGCCAGGCCTGGTCGCTGACCGCCTTCCAGAACTTTTCCAGCGCCTCGCGCGCGCCCTCCTCACCGCCCTTGTGGAAGCCGTCGGCCAGCACCACCGCATTCATCGCCCCGGCCGAGGTGCCGCTGATCCCCTCGATGACGAAACGGTTGCTTTCCAGCATCCAGTCGAGCACGCCCCAGGTGAAGGCGCCATGCGCGCCGCCGCCCTGCAGGGCGAGGTTGATCGGCTTGGGGCCTTTGCTCATCGGTTACCTCGGGTCTCTCGTTGGATCGGTCGGGGATATGTCGCGGGCGTCCTCGCCCGGCGCTGTGCCGGGCGATCCGCAGCCGCTGACTGTCCTGAAAGGCCTATTGGGCGACCCAGCCGCCATCCATCTGCAGCATGGTGCCGGTGATCGAGGCCGCCTGGTCGCCGGCCAGATACAGCGCCAGCGAGGCGACCTGCTCGACGGTGACGAATTCCTTGGTCGGCTGCGCGGCCAGCAGCACGTCGCGCTTCACCTGTTCCTCGGTCAGCCCGCGCGCCTTCATCGTGTCGGGGATCTGCCGCTCGACCAGCGGCGTCCAGACATAGCCCGGGCAGATCGCATTGACGGTGATGCCGCACTGGGCGACTTCCAGCGCGATGGTCTTGGTGAGGCCGGCGATGCCGTGCTTGGCCGCCACATAAGCGCTCTTGAACGGCGAGGCGACCAGCGCATGCGCCGAGCCGGTGTTGATGATCCGGCCCCAACCGCGCGTCTTCATGCCCGGCACCGCGGCGCGGATCGTGTGGAAGGCCGAGGACAGGTTGATCGCGAGGATCGCGTCCCACTTCTCGATGGGAAACTCCTCGACCGGCGAGACGTGCTGGATGCCGGCATTGTTGACGAGGATGTCGAGCGAACCGAATGCCGCCTCGGCCTCCGCCACCATCGCGGCGATCTCGTCCGGCTTGGTCATGTCGGCGGGCGAGTAGCGGCATTTGACGCCGAACTCGCTCTCGATTCCGGCGCGCTCCGCCTCGATCGCCGCGGCATCGCCGAACCCGTTGATCGTCACATTGGCGCCGTTCGCCGCATAGATGCGGGCGATGGCAAGGCCGATGCCCGAGGTGGAGCCGGTGACGAGGGCGGACTTGTTGGTGAGCATGCGAAGGGATCTCCTGTCCTGGCGGACGCTGGAAACGGTCCGAAAATCGGTGCCGCCGGCGCGTGGCGGTGCGCCCGCCTCAGGAAAGCGCCCGGCGGCAGGCCGCCACATAGAACATGAGATCACGCTGCGCTGCAACAAGCCCCGGCCGAAACGCGGCCGCACGCGGGCGGCTCACGGCCCGTCCTCAGTCGGGGGGCGTGTGCGCCGGCGGCGCCATCTGGCGCTCGCGCAGGATGTAATAGCCGCCGGTCAGGATGCCGATCTGCAGCGCCGTCATGGCGATTTGCAGCCCGAGCGACAGGATGAACACGGCGATCGCGCCGAAGGCCGCCCCGCCGCCGAGCAGGCCGGCGAGCTGCGTCAGCCCGAGATCCAGCGCGCCGACGCACAGGCCGGTGGCGACGCCGGCCAGCGCCATCGGCACACCGAGGCCGGCGCTGCGGGAAAACGCCTCGCCGAAGCCGAGCGGCTCGTCCAGCGCGGTAGCCGGCAGCACCAGGCACAGCCGCATGATCGGCGGCAGCACGAGGAACACCGCCAGCACCACCAACGCGCTCAGCGCCACGACCCCCACCGTGACGAGCGCGCTGGCAAGGGTTATCAGCACGAGGGCCGGCACCGCCGCGATCAGGGCGATCAGCAGCGTCTTCAGCAGATAGGCGATCTCCCGCCGTCCGAAGGTCAGGTTGAACGCCGCCGGCCGCTCGCCGAGCAGCAGGTTGCGGTGCCAGGCAACCGCAATGGAGGCGGAGGAGCACAGCCACACCACCGACACCACCGCGGCGACGGCGGCGGAGTCGGCCGCCAGCATCCGGCCCAGCGCCGCGACAACGGCCACCAGCACATACCAGGCCCAGACGATGCGCACGAAGCCGTCGAAATCGCCAAACAGCGCCTTGAACGTGCCGGTGAACAGCCGGCCGGTTGTCCTTGCCAACATGGAGCCCCCTTCAAAAAAACTGTCCAGTTCTGCGACAGGCGGGGAGGCGAGGCAAGTCATGATCGCAAGGCGGGCGTCCTGCGCGGGATCTCACTCCCGCCCGGAGCGGTCGCCGAGCACCGAACGCACCGCCGCGCGGGCCCGCGCGCGCTCCGCCTCGGTCCGCCGCTGTGCTGCCCGTTCGGCATCCGCGAGACTGAGGCCGGCCTTTTCCACGAAGCGCTCGCGCGTCAGCGCATAGGCGGTGGCGTGCAGCGAGCCGAACAGCCAGGTGACGATCACCATCACCCCCATCGGCACCAGCGCCGAGCGCAGCTCTGCGGCCATGCCGGTGGCCGGCACGAAGGCATTGCCGATCAGCCACACCAGCCCGACCCACAATCCCGACGCCAGTCCCGCAAGCAGCGCCACGGCGAGCGCCGCGAACGCCAGCGCCCAGCCGATCCCGGCGGTCAGATGCCAGGAGTCCTTCAGCGACATGGTGTCGTCCAGCGCCGCCGCCGGCAGCACCAGCGACAAGCGCTGCACCAGCATCAGCGCGATGAAGGGGCTCGCCAGCAGCAGCGCCGCGCCGATCGGCCCCGTCACCGGCGCCAGCATCGCCCCCAGCAGCAGTAAGGGCACGAAGAACGCGACGAACAGGACGCCGAGCAGCAGCAGCTTCCACGCAACCCTGACGTGGCGGCGGCCGAAGGCGAGCGGAAACGCCCGCTCGCCCAGCAGCACCCGCCGCAGATAGGCGACGGCGATGGAGAACCCGGTGGCGACATTGGCCAGCGCCGCCAGGGCCCGCAACGCCCGCTCCCGATCCGCTCCCAGCCCGCCGGCCAGCGGCTCCAGCATGTAGGAGCCGGTGGAGAAGCCCGTCACCGGCATCAAGTGGCTGCTGATCGCCACGTTCAGCGCCACCAGCAACAGCATGTAGCCCCAGCCGGCGGCAAACAGCGCGCCCAGCCGGTCGCGGGCGAGATCGAGCGTCCGGCTCAGCATCAGTAGCAGCATGATGGTCAGGCTCCCTGCCCGGTGCCGGCCCCGGGCGCGGCTCCCTTCAGATGCGGTCTCGCACCGCCCGCGTCAAGCGAGGCGGCGGCGGCCTTGCGAAACACCGTGGCGCGCCCTATTCAATCGGCGGTATCCTTGCGAGGCGGCGGCGCGGTCTGCCGCGAGATCGGGACAGGTCGGCGACATGCAGAGCAACAGCCCCATCCGCGAAACGCAGGCCGGACCGGCCGCAAGGCGCGTCTCGGTGCCGGTCAGGGTCGGCTCGGTCACGGTCGGCGGCGGCGCCCCGGTCGTCGTCCAGTCGATGACCAACACCGACACCGCCGACATCGACGCCACCGTCGCGCAGGTCTCGGCACTGGCCCGCGCCGGCTCGGAGATCGTCCGCATCACCGTCGACCGCGACGAGAGCGCCGCCGCCGTGCCGCGCATCCGCGAGCGGCTGGAGCGGATCGGCGTCCATGTGCCGCTGGTCGGCGACTTCCACTATATCGGCCACAAGCTGCTGACCGACCATCCGGCCTGCGCCGAGGCGCTGGAGAAATACCGCATCAATCCGGGCAATGTCGGCTTCCGCGACAAGCGCGACCGGCAGTTCTCCGAGATCGTCGAGATCGCCTTGAAGCACGACAAGCCGGTGCGCATCGGCGTCAACTGGGGCTCGCTCGACCAGGAACTGCTCACCCATCTGATGGACGAGAACGCCGCCAGCCCCGCCCCCGTCTCCGCCGGCGCGGTGATGCGCGAGGCGATCGTCCGCTCCGGGCTTCTGTCGGCCGCAAGGGCCGAGGAGCTGGGCATGGGCCGCGACAAGATCATCCTGTCGGCCAAGGTCAGCCAGGTGCAGGACCTGATCGCCGTCTATGCGGATCTCGCCGCGCGCTGCGACTATGCCCTGCATCTCGGCCTCACCGAGGCCGGCATGGGCACCAAGGGCATCGTCGCCTCCGCCGCCTCCATGGGCATCCTGCTGCAGCAGGGCATCGGCGATACGATCCGCGTGTCGCTGACGCCCGAGCCCGGCGGCGACCGCACCCGCGAGGTGCAGGTGGCGCAGGAGCTGCTGCAGGTGATGGGCTTCCGCGCCTTCATTCCCGTCGTTGCCGCCTGTCCGGGGTGCGGTCGCACCACCTCCACGGTGTTCCAGGAGCTCGCCCGCGACATCGAGGACGACATCCGCCGCTCCATGCCGGTGTGGCGGGAGAAATATCCCGGCGTCGAGGCGCTCAACGTCGCGGTGATGGGCTGCATCGTCAACGGCCCCGGCGAGAGCAAGTTCGCCGATATCGGCATCTCGCTGCCCGGCACCGGCGAGGCGCCCTCCGCCCCCGTCTTCGTCGACGGCAGGAAGGTCGCGACCCTGCGCGGGCCAAACATCGCCGAGGATTTCAAGACCATGGTCGACGACTATATCCGCACCCGCTTCGGCTCCGAACGGTCCGCCGCCGAATGAGCACGCTCACCCCCGCCGCGACGGACGCGCGCGACATCCTCGTCGTCAATTCCCAGGTGGTGCGCGGATCCGTTGGTGGCCGCGTCACCGTCTTCGCGCTGGAGCGGCTCGGCCACCGGGTCTGGTTCCTGCCCACCATCCTGCTGCCCTGGAATCCCGACGAGGGGCGCGGCCACCGCCATGTCCAGGACGATGCGGGCTTCGATGCCCTCGCCGAGAACCTGATCACGGCGGATCTGCTGCCGCGCATCGGCGCCGTCGTCTCCGGCTATCTCGGCAGTCCGGCACAGGCCGCCGCCGTCGCCCGCCTCGTCGCGGCGGTGCGCAGGGCCAATCCGCGCGCGCTCTATCTCTGCGATCCGATCAGCGGCGACAACGGCGATCTCTATGTGCCGCCGGAAACCGCCGCGGCGGTGCGCGACACGCTGCTGCCGCTCGCCGATGTGGCGACACCCAACCTCTTCGAACTGCAATGGATGAGCGGGCGCCGGATCGAGAGCGAGGCCGAGGCCATCGCCGCCGCCCGCGCGCTCGGGCCGCAGCGGGTGCTGGTCACCTCCGCCCCCGCCCTGCGCCGCAATGCCACCTGCAACCTGCTGGTGACGCCGCGCGCCACCATCGCCGCCGAACATGGCTTGGTGCCGGACGCGCCGCACGGCACCGGCGACCTGATGGCAGCCATGTTCACCGCCGGACTGCTGGCCGGGCTCGACGACGAGACCGTGTTGAAGCGCTCCGCCGGCACCGTGTTCGAGATGGTCGCCCGCTCGGTCAAGCGGCGGGCCCGCGACCTGCTGCTCGCCGACGAACAGTCCTCGCTGGTCAACCCGATGGCGCTGGTCTCCTGCCGCCGCGTGCTCGACGCGCCGCTGCGCGCCTGAGCGGCCGGGACGCGGGAGGCGCGGGGGATGCTGCGGGTCGCCGGCATCGATGGCTGCCGCTTGGGGTGGATCGCGGTCCTGCGCGACTACGAGGCGCAGGACGCCCCGCCGCGCCACACCTTGCTGCAGCTCCCGCGTTTCGCCGAGCTTCTCGCCGATCCGGGCATTTCCGTCCTTGCCGTCGACATGCCCATCGGCCTGCCGGAGCGCGCCGGCGCTGGCGGACGCGGGCCGGAGCGCTGCGTGCGTCCGCTGCTCGGCGAGCGCCAGTCCTCGGTCTTTTCCGTGCCGGCGCGCGCCGCCGTCTTCTGCGACGACTATGGCGAGGCCTGCGCCGCCGCGCTCGCCACCTCCGATCCGCCGCGCAAGGTCTCGCGCCAGGCCTTTCACCTCTTCCCGAAGATCCGCGAGATCGACGCTGTGATGACCCCGGCGCTGGAGGTGCGCGTCCATGAGGTCCACCCGGAGCTTGCCTTCTGGCGGCTCAACGGCGAACGGGCGATGAGCCTGCCGAAAAAGGTGAAAAGCGCGGCCAGCATGCCCGGCATCGAGGAACGCATCGCCCTGCTGGGCCGTTACGGCTATGATGAGGCCTTCCTGCGCCAGCGCCCGCCCTCCGGGGCCGGCCGCGACGATCTGATCGATGCCTGCGTCAACGCGGTGATCGCCGAGCGCATCGCGCAGGGGCTCGCCACGCCGTTCCCGCGCGCGCCGGAGCGCGACGCAAGGGGCCTTCGCATGGCGATCTGGGCGTAAAACCTACGACAATCCCAATGATCAGGGCTTGGCGATCACGGCTTGGCGGCGGGAACCGGCGCGTCCGGCGCGGGCGTGCCTTCGGCGGCCTCTGCCGTCTTCGAGCCGCCGCCGGAGAACAGCCGGCTGAAGAAGCCGCCCGAAGACGTCGCCTCGGTCGGGGCGAAAGCCGACTTCTGCGCCTGGGCCGCATCGGCCGCCGGGCCGGCGGCGACCGTGGTCGTCGCCGTGGTGGCCGTCGTGGCGGCGGGCGTGGCGGCGGGCGTGGTCGCGGCGACCGCCACCGGCTGGCCGTCCTGCGCCGCGGCCGGTGTGTCGCCATCCGGCGCGCTCGCGGTCTTGCTGCCGCCGCCGAAGATCGCCGCGATCTGGGCGCGGCGCCGCTCGGCCCGCTCCTCCGCCTCGGCGATCTCGATGATCTTCTGCTCGTCCTTGCGCTGCTTCTGCGCCACCGCCATCTCGACCGTCGGCGGTACGCTGAATTCCGGGCATTTCGCGGTGGCGCGGAAGGGCACCCCCTCCACCAGCGGCACCGCGTCGAAGACGTAGCGCTTCTCGCAGACGTCGATCTTCGGCGGCTGCTTGGTCACCTCGAAATGGTCGTAGCCGCGCTTCAGCATCTGCCAGAAGTCGTAATGCTCCGACTTGCGGTGCTTGGCCATGTTTTCCGCGGTCATGCGGAAGGGGAAGGCCTGCACCTGGAACGAGCGCTGGCCGCCCTTGAAGCTCTCGCGTGCCAGCGCGTAGATGTCCTGCACCTGCTCGTCGGTCATCGCGTAGCAGCCGCGCGAGGAGCAGGCGCCATGCACCATCAGATGCGAGCCGGTGCGGTTGTGGGAGCGGTCGAACTGGTTGGGAAATCCGAGATTGAAGGCAAGATGATAGCTGGAATTCGGGTTCATCAGCGCCGGAGTGATCTCGTAGAAGCCCTCCGGCGCCTGCCGGTCGCCCTCCTTGACCTTGGGACCGAGTTCGCCCGACCACTTGCAGATCTCGAACGTCTGCAACAGCGCGTAGCGGCCCGAGCGGGTCTGCTTCCACACTTCCAGCGTCGAGTCTTCCTTGAAGATGCGCAGCATGATCGGGCTCGACATGGTCATGTCCAGCCCCGACATCTTGGTCTTGATGCTGCTCCTGACGTCCCGCAGGTGCTTCGGGCCGGTGCCCATCATCTCGTCGGCCTGACAGCCGGCGAGCGCGCCGGCCAGAGCCAGCGTCATCAGCACCCTGCGAGTGTTCCTGCCAAATCGCGCGATACCCGGCGCCATCATGCCTGCCCGTCCGAAGCTCGTGCCCCTGCCCGTCATGCGGACAATATGAGCCGCTGCAACACGCAAGACCAGTCAAATGGGGGTTACCCTCGGGGAGCGCAAGTCCCGTCCCGACCGGCAACAGCCGAGCCTGTCTGAGGTCGGTCCCCACCCCGTATCGTCTTGCTGACGCAAGATTCCGGCGTTTTCGCGGCGAGGAGCGACGGGCGGTGCCGCCGGCCTTACAGCGAGCGGCCGATGGCGAGAAACTTGTCGCGGCGATGGGCGCGGATCTCCCCGGCGCTCATGCCGTCGAAGCGGGCGAGCGCGGCGTCGAGCACCGAGCCGGCGCGGTCGATGACGATGGCCTTGGCCCGGTGCGCGCCGCCGAGCGGCTCCTCGACGATCTCGTCGATCACCTTGAGCTGGATCAGGTCCTGCGCGGTGATCTTCATGTTGGTGGCCGCGTCCTGCGCCCTGGCGCTGTCGCGCCACAGGATCGAGGCGCCGGCCTCCGGCGAGATCACGCTGTAGATCGCATGCTCCAGCATGGCGACGTGATTGGCCGTGGCGATGGCGATGGCCCCGCCCGAGCCGCCCTCGCCGATGATCAGGGCGATGTTGGCGGTTCCCAGTGCGAGGCACGCATCGGTCGAGCGGGCAATCGCCTCGGCCTGGCCGCGCTCCTCGGCGCCGATGCCCGGATAGGCGCCGGCGGTGTCGACGAAGGAGACGACCGGCAGGCCGAAGCGCTCGGCCATCTGCATGATGCGCACCGACTTGCGGTAGCCTTCGGGCCGCGCCATGCCGAAATTGTGCTTGAGCCGCGACTGGGTGTCGGCGCCCTTCTCCTGGCCGAGGATCGCCACCGAGCGGCCGCGGAACCGGCCGATGCCGGCGATGATCGCCGCGTCCTCGGCATAGCCGCGGTCGCCGGCCAGCGGCGTGAACTCGTCGACCAGCCCGGTGATGTAGTCGGCCGCGTGCGGCCGGTCCGGATGGCGCGCCACCAGGGTCTTCTGCCAGGGCGTCAGCCGCGAATAGAGGTCGCGCAGGGTCTGCTCGGCCTTCGCCTCCAGCCGCTCGATCTCGCCCGATACCTCGACCGTCTCGCCCGATCCCGCGACCGACCGCAACTCGTGGATCTTGCCCTGCAGGTCGGCGACGGGTTTTTCGAACTCGAGAAAGCTGTGCATCGGATACCGGTCCAGAAAGTCGGAGGCGCGGCCTCATGCCGGCGCCGGGTCAGTTGCGGCGCGACACTGGCGAGGGAGGCTGCCGCTGTCAAGTTGCCCGCCGCGTCGACATGGGCTCGCGGCGCCGAAAATGCAAGCGCCGGCGGGAACGGTCCGCGCCGGCGCTTGCGAAATCGGAGGTCAGTTCGGAGCTGTTTTGTCTCAGCGGGCGGCCTGATCGTTGCCGGGCTTGAAGTCGAGCTGGCGCGGCTCCACCACCAGCGTGCCGCTCTTGGTGCCCATCTCGATCCGGTAGGGCACGAAGACCCGGCCCGAGCCGAGCGGCGCCAGCCAGGCTTCCATCTGGCGGTTCTCGGCCATGTATTGCACCGACTGGGTGGAGGGACGATGGCCGGCGACCGGGATCCAGCGGGCCGAGCACACCACCACCTTGCCGTCATAGCCCTTGCCGGAGACCTCGCGGACCTCCTTGTAGCCGAGCTGGATGTCGAAGCGGGTCCAGCCGTCGAACACCGGGATGCGGCGGTCGCAGACCGAGGCGTCGGGCTGGCCCTTGGTGGCCTTCACCGGCATCAGGATGGCGCTGAGCGGGTCGACCACGTCGCGAATGTGCTGCTTGGTGACCTCGATCCGCTCCGGATTGGGCTTGAATTTCGGCGTCACCTGCATCGAGCGCACCGCGCCCGAGCCCTGCGCCAGGTCGACGAAGAAATCGCGGTCGGCGGCACGCGAGGCCATCTTGTAGCTGGACGGCACCACCTTCTTGCCGGACACCCAGCCGGAGGCCTCGGCCCCGCCCTTGCCGGCGGAGAACAGCGTGCCGATGCCCGCCGGCTCCATGCCGACCTTGGCCGAATAGGCGTTGGCCTGCAGCACCAGCGACAGCGAGCCGCGGGCGATCTTGAAGCCGGAAACGGAGATGTCGTAGACACCGCCGAGCCGCGCGGTTTCCGCCAGCGCCGGGGAGGCGGCGAACGGGGCGGCGAACAGGGCGGCAGCGGCCAGCCCTGCGGGAAGCAGGCGACGGGACCTTGCAAGGGAAACAGAGAGCCTGGACATCGGAACCTCATGACACCGCGCGGCCACGGCCGGCCTGACACACCTCGACCCTGCCGAACCTGCCCCTTGCCCCGTCGAGACACAGGCCGGACCTGGCCGGAACAACGAAGACCAGCCCCGCACGGACCGGACGGCCTGCCCGGACAACCGGACCTTGCCATGCGGGACGGCGCGCCGCTCCTGCCTGCATTCTCGCCAGACAGGGTAACCGCATGGTTAACGCAGTGCAAATGACACGGCCGGCATCGCCTGCCGTTTCGCGCCCGCGTTGCCGCGCTGCCACGGCGGGGCGAGCATGGGACCGCCGCGCCCGGCGGCTTTCGCGCTTTCCCGTGCAAGATGCCTTGACGGCGCGGCGCGCGCCCCGTATAGCACAGGCCGACTTTTCAACCATTGCCGGTCAATGGGCGCCGGGCCGTGCGGTCCGCGAACGCCCCGGCAATCTCCGAAAGGGGCATCCGCCCCGTCTTGAAACGATCGGGGCTCGCCCCGAGACCCTTGAAACGATCGGGCCTGTCCCGAAAACAAAGAAAAAGGTGTCCCATGGCACGCCGTTGCGAACTCACCGGCAAGGACGTGATGACCGGTAACAACGTCAGCCACGCCAACAACAAGACGCGCCGCCGGTTCCTGCCGAACCTGTGCAACGTGTCGCTGATCTCCGACGCGCTCGGCGAGACCTACAAGCTGCGCATCTCCGCCCATGCCCTGCGCTCGGTCGAGCATCGCGGCGGCCTCGACGCCTTCCTGCTGAAGGCCGCCGAGAGCGACCTGTCGCCGAAGGCCCGCATCCTGCGCACCGAGATCAAGCGCCGCCTCGCCGCTTCGGCCGCCGCCGCGGCCTGATCCGCGCATCCGGCAGGCGAGCCTGCCGGGCCTGATGCGATCACCGACGACCAAGCTTGCAAGAGGCGCCATCGCGCCTCTTTTCGCGTTCCGGCATCGGCGCGGCCGGTTCCGAACCCCACCAGACCGGGACCTTTTCGCCATGACGCAAACCTCCTCCCGCTTCACGCCGGCCTCCTTCACCGCCGCCCGGGCCGTGCAGGCGGTCGTCGCCATGGCGGCGGTCATCGTCGCCTCCAACATTCTCGTGCAATATCCGGTCGCGGCGCGCCTCGGCGGGCTCGACCTTGCCGACCTGCTGACCTGGGGCGCCTTCACCTATCCGGCCGCCTTCCTGGTCACCGACCTCACCAACCGCCGCTTCGGCCCGGTAGCTGCACGCAAGGTCGTGCTGGTCGGCTTCGCACTGGCCGTGCTGCTGTCGGTGTGGCTGGCGACCCCGCGCATCGCGGTCGCCTCCGGTTCCGCCTTCCTGCTGGCGCATCTGCTCGACATTGCCGTCTTCCACCGGCTGCGCCGCTTCGCCTGGTGGCTGGCTCCTGCCGTCTCCTCGGCGCTGGCCTCGGTCCTCGACACGGTGCTGTTCTTCGGCCTTGCCTTCTCGCTCGCGGCCACCCCGCTGCTCGGCTATGGCGACGAGTTCGCCACCGCCGCCGCCCCGTTCCTCGGCATCTTCGCGCTGGAGGCGCCGCGCTGGCTGTCCTGGGCCGCCGGCGACCTGACGGTGAAGCTGCTGGTCGCCACCGCCCTGCTGGTGCCCTACCGGCTGCTGCTCGCCGTGCTGGTGCCGGCCGCCGTCAGCGAGCGCGCCAACCGCGCCTGATCCGGCGAAGCTCTCGAGACACAAAAGCGCGCCCTCCGGCGCGCTTTTTCGTTTCCGGGGGGAGCAGCGCTCGTGCGCAGCCCCCCTCTCCTGCGCCTCCTACAGCGCCGGCGCCGGCAGGCCCCGGCGCGCGCAGGCCGCCTGCACCGTGTTGGCGAGCAGGCAGGCGATGGTCATCGGCCCGACGCCGCCCGGCACCGGCGTGATCGCGCCGGCGACCTCGACCGCCTCATCGAAGGCGACGTCGCCGACCAGCCGCGTCTTGCCCTCGCCGCGTTCGGGTGCCGGCACCCGGTTGATGCCGACATCGATCACCGTCGCCCCCGGCTTCACCCAGTCGCCGCGCACCATTTCCGGCCGGCCGACGGCCGCCACCAGGATATCGGCGCGCCGGCACAGTTCGGCGATGTCGCGGCTGCGCGAATGCGCCATGGTCACCGTGCAATTGGCGTTCTGCAGCAGCAGCGCGACCGGCTTGCCGACCAGGATCGAGCGGCCGAGCACCACCGCTTCGAGGCCGGAGAGATCCCCGCCATGCGCCTCGCTCGCCAGCATCACGCAGCCCTTCGGCGTGCAGGGCACCAGGCCCGGCCGCCCGAGCACGATCCGCCCGGCATTGGTCGGATGCAGCCCGTCGACATCCTTGGCCGGGTCGATCGCCAGCACCACCTTGTCCGTGTCGATCTGCGCCGGCAGCGGCATCTGCACCAATATGCCGTCGACGTCCGGGTCGGCATTGAGCCGCGCCACCAGGGCGAGCAGTTCCGGCTCCGGCGTGTCCGCCGGCAACCGGTGCTCGATCGAGCGCATGCCGCACTCCTCGGTCTGGCGCACCTTGTTGGCGACATAGACCTGGCTTGCCGGATCCTCGCCGACCAGCACCACCGCAAGGCCGGGCCTCACGCCGGGGCCGGCCTTCAGCGCGGACACCGCCCCGCGCACGTCGGCGCGCAGGCGCGCCGCCCGCGCCTTGCCGTCGATCAGCTTTGCAGTCATGAAACCTCCGGGAACACCGTCAAAGTTGGGCAAAGTCGGGCAAAGTCGGGTTACTTTAGCTGCCCGCCGCCGGCGATGTCGGCCAGGCGAGCGGCAATCGCTTGCGCGTCCGCGTCATCGCGAGCGGCAAGGACAAATGTCTTGAGCCGGGCGGTCGACCCACCGGTCAGCCGCACGTCGCTCTTGGCAAGGCCGAGTTCGGCGGCCAGCACGCTGGCGACGGCCGCATTGGCCGCGCCCTTATCGGCGACCGCCCGCACCCGCACGCAGAGCACGCTACGCCCGTCGGACAGCCGCGTCAGCCCGTCGATGCCGTCGCGCGCGGCGCGCGGCGTTGCCCGCACCGCAAGGCGCACCCCGTCCTTCGTCACGCTCCAGGCCGTGTCCGCTGCGCTCTTCATCGCGGCTGGCCCGGCGCGCCTCAAAAGACGTTGGGATAGACGTAATAGGCCAGCACCCGCTGCAGCAGGAAGATGCCGAGCAGCAGCACGATCGGCGACAGGTCGAGCCCGCCCATGGCCGGCACATAGCGGCGGATCGGCCGCAGCAGGGGTTCGGTCAGGTTGTAGAGCACCTGCCCGATCATCGCGACGAACTGGTTGCGCGAGTTGATGACGTTGAAGGCATAGAGCCAGGAGAAGATCGCGCTGGCGATGATCACCCATGTGTAGAGATTGAGGATGAGGAAGATCACATCAAGGATGGCGCGCATCGGGAACGGGTCTCCGGCTGGAGCGAAAGGGGCTGTTCCCCTCATGTAGCCGCCACGCGCGCCCGCCGCAAGGCTCCAGGCCCACGTGTCCGAGCGCCGCGCAGGGGAGATCGCCGGGCTTTCGCCATCCCCTTTGCCAGCTTCGCGCCAGCCGCCTCGCCGGCGCGCCGAGAGTGCTCCAGGGCGCGCGCTCAGGGGCTCTCGGGGCAGACCTCAACAGCCGTCCCGGTAGCCTGTCGGCGCCCGTCCCGGCAACCTGTTGGCGGCCGTCCCGGCCGGTGGGGGAAACGCTTGACAGGACCGCCCGCCCTCCCCTAAATGCCGCTCACGCTCGACGAGCGGGGCCGTAGCTCAGATGGGAGAGCGCTGCAATCGCACTGCAGAGGTCAGGGGTTCGATTCCCCTCGGCTCCACCACTTCTTCGCTCACGCAAAACTCGCTTCGCTCGCCTGCTCCGCCGGGGGCGGGCCAAAGCCCGGGCCGCGGTCGCGGCCTTGTTCCGGCTCGCGGGAGCCCCGCTCTCCTCCACCACTTTTTCGCTCACGCAAAACTCGCTTCGCTCGCCTGCTCCGCGGGGGCGGGCCAAAGCCCGGGCCCCAGTCGCGGCATTGTTCCGGCTCGCGGGAGCCCCGCTCTCCTCCACCACTTTCCCCTTTCGTTGAAATCACGCACCGGAAGCGCCGGCCAAGGCCCTGCGCACTGACCTGCAAGGTCGCCCGCGCGGGCAGGATGACCTGCGCAGCGAACGGCAGCGGGCAAGGCCGCCAACGGCATCCCGCGTCCCGCGCGGCACGGCGCTCCGCCTGCGCCCCTCCCGCCGCCTAGGGTCAGGCCCCTAAAATTTGAGCGATCCGGTTCAGCCGCCGTTCATCTGCCCTCTCCTATGGGGGGGAGCGACAGGATGACACACGATGCCGCATCTCGACTTCATGACGCTTTATATTCTGATCTTTCTCAACTCGCTGACCGTGTCGGCGGTCTGGGCGGGATTCGCCTGGATGTACCGCCCGCACACGGCGGCCCAATACTGGCTGGCCGGGACATTGCTGTCATTGGTGGGCGGCCTCGTGCTGGCGACGCAGGGCAACGAGGGCGCGCTGGTCCCCGCCGTCCTCGGCAACACGATCATCATCCTGGGGTTCGCGCAGTTCTGGATCGGTTTGCGGCGGTTCGACCGTCAACAGGGCGGATGGACCGTGGCGATCGCCTTCACCGTCGCCGCCGCCGCCCTGATGATCGCCCTGCACGACAGCGGACGCGGCCGCGCGATCGTCTATGCTTCCGGCCAGTCCATCGTGATGCTGGCCTGTCTTTTCCAGCTTCTTCGCAAGCGGTTCTCCGGCATCGGCACGAGGATCGCCGCCATCGCCTTTGCGGTGGCGCTCAGCGGGCAGCTCCTTGTCATCGCGTCCAACGCGGCCGTGCTGGCCGAGGCGCTGGAGTACAAGGTCTATTACGCGCTCGCCTCCTATGCCTTGCTCTGCACGGTCTTCAGCGGCATCGTCTGGAACCTCGGCTTTGCCCTGATGGCCGTCGACAGCCTCCACCGAAAGCTGAGGGGCCTGTCGGAAACGGACGCGCTGACCGGCCTTGCCAACCGCCGCGCCTTCGCCGGCCGCATGAACCTGTTGCAGCAGCAGGGGGCCGAAGAGGCCGGTGGGCCCTGGTGCCTGATCCTGATCGACCTCAACGACTTCAAGCCCCTCAACGACAAGTTCGGCCATCTTGTCGGTGACAGGGCGCTGACGCATTTCGCGCAAGTTCTGCTGTCCTGCTCGCGGCCGGGCGATCTGGTGGCGCGGCTCGGCGGCGACGAATTCGCCCTGCTGCTCCCCGAGACCGCCCGTGCCGAGGCCGAGGCCCTCGCCCAGGCGATCCGCCGCAAGGTGGCCGCATCGCCGCTGAGCCTGGGCGAAAGCACCGCACCGATGTCCGCCGCGATCGGTCTTGCGAGTTCCGACGAGGAACCGTCCAACGGCGACCGCCTGTTCTCCCTTGCCGACGCGCGCCTTTACGAGAACAAGCTGGCATCGAAGGAGCAGCGCCCGCGGTCCGGGCCGCCGCGGTTCCACCTTGCCACGCAAGGCTACTCATAATTGCGCCGGAAACGGCGATCACTCCGGTTCGCGTCGGGCGATGCTCAAATCACCCCTTTTCAGCATCAGATAGCGGTACATGACCGAGGAGAAATTCTGATTGTCCGCACCCGACGTCATGACGCCGGCAAGCAGGTCGAGATAGTCCTGCGCCCAGCGCGCGGCCCAGGTTGCGGTGTCCTCGTTCGGCAAGGCACCTGCCATGCGCCGCACGTCGACCCGCACATCCGTGCCCGACCGCAGGGCCTGCAGCCAGTAGATCGGCACCCCCAGCGCCTGGGCGACCTTCGGCACCGTGTCGAGCAGCGTGCAGCGCGCGCCGAACAGGCTGCCGACCGCATCGCTGCGGAAGCCGAGCTTCGTGTTGGTTTCCGCTGGGAAATCCGGGGCCGAGAAAACGGTCAGTCCCTCTTTAAGGCATTTGACGAGGCGTGCTGCCGCCAGCCGGTTCGTGCCCGGAATGATCTGGTATTTGGGATCCGCGCCCCAACGGGTGCTCGTCCAGTTCACGAGAAACGCCGCGTTGGTGAGGTAGGTTTCGAAGAAAAAAAGGTTTCCTATTCCCAGATGCGTTCCAACGAGAAGCGTTGGACGACGCAACGCCATTCTCTCGTCCAGCTCGGCGAAAGCACCGCTGAACTCGAACTCGAGCGGAGTATCCGGGCGGACATTTCGCGAGGCGATGACCCTGTGGACGTAGGTCGCATGCTGCGCGCGCGCCATCCATGCATCCTTCTCGCCGAGGGTTTCGCTCTGCAGCCGGCGCCCGACTAGCCCGACGACGGTCGGCATGCTCGGTTCGGCCTGTCCCTGCTCCGCTGCTGCGAACAGGTCGCGCAGATCCTGGCCACTCATCGGTCGGTAGAGGGGATAGGACGGGAGAACCAACTCGCCCGGGTCACCGTCCAAGCGCAGGAAATGCCGCGAAAGCCGAACGGCATTGGAGACGCTCGAGGTCGGCCGGTTCGTCTGGCTCGCGATCAGCTCGGGCAAGACCTCCGGGCGATCCATCATCCGCACGTCGTAAACCATCCAAGGTTCGAGGGGCAGCGCGCCGGAGCAGACCTGCTCCAGGAGAAACGTCGCTCCGCCCTCGGCATCGCCGAACACGAAGAACAAGGCGTGACGCAGCTTCAATGCCGCGAGATGGGCCGGGTGATGCGCCAGCACGGGCTCGATCGTCGCCAGCGCGCTGTCGAACCGGCCCGTCTCGAACTCTGCCCGCGCCTTCAGCGCCAGCAGCAGGATATCGCCGGGCGACTGGCCGCAGGCGCGCCCGGTGCGCTCCGCCAGCTCCGCCCATGCGCTCGTTCCCATGGCGACCTGCGCCCGCAGCACGTTGAGCGTGAACTCGGGAAACCGGCTCTCGGCTCCGGCCAAAAGGTGCTCGAGCCTTGCCATCACAGCGCGCGAGGGCGCCGTCCCGAATCCCCACCGCCCCGCGGCCGACACCAGGCGCGTCACATGGTCGAGGATCGAGGGGGCGTGCCTTGCATCCTCGATCAGGAGGTCCGTGAAAGCCTCGATGGCCCCGACCATCAGCAGCAGATGGGCCAGCGCCCGCCTGACGGCCGTGTGCTCTTTCAAGGCGTCCGAAAGCCCGGCGGCAAAGGCTTCCGCTTCCTCGATACGCTCGGCGGCGACGAGCCCGTTCAGGACCAGCGCCGCAGCTTCCGGGGAGCCGGTGTCCTGGTGCCAATAGGCGAGCATCCGTGCATGGGCCTCGTCAGCCCGGCCCTCGTTTCGCAGCAGGCGGATCTCAAGCCGCTGCAGCGCCGGGCTCGCCGTCTCCCCTTTCGCGAGTTGCTCGTCGAACCGGCCCCGCGCGCGGTCGAAGCGGCGCAGGTCGAGATCCAACCAGATCCACAGGTCGGCGTGTTGATGGCGCGATGCGGACAGCAGCGCCTCCGCACCGCTCATGTCGCCCGCCTGCATCAAGGTCGTGACCTTCTGGCGAACGAATCCCTCGTCGTCCGGCCAGCGGGCCAGGGCCTCGTCGCACAGCCGCAGCGCCGAGGTGTGATCGAGGGCGAACCGCTCCAGCCCGATCGCCTGCATCACGGCCTCGCGGCTGTCGGGCGCCTCCCGCAAGGCCGCCCGCACAGCGTCGAGCGCGGCCCGTATCTCGCCGGCATCAGCGAGACAGCGCGACGCTTCCACCTGCAAGCTCGCCCTCGCCTGCGGCTGAAGAGCGTCCCACTGTCCCAGTACCCGCTCGATGATGTCCCGCGCGCCCGACGGGTCGCCGGCACGGCGCAGCGCCACCGCATGGCGCAGTTGCGCCTGCCACTCGTCCGGATGCCGTTGCGAAAGCACGGCCCCGGCGGCGGCGGCCGCGGCGAAGTCCTTCATCCGCGTCAGGAGTTCGACCCTCACATAGAGCGCCGGCTTGTGCGCCGGTGCGGCCGCCAGGACCTCCTCGGTCAGCGCCAGGCTCTCGGCGTGCTCGCCGTTCCAGTGCAGCGACACCGCCAGCTCGTGCTTGATCAAAAGGCTGGCGGGATGCCGCCGCATCCCCTCGCGCAAGAGGCGGATGCTCTCGTCGACGCGCCGGCCCTGCCGCAGCGCAATGCCCTGTCTGATAGCGTCTGCCGCGTCGTCGGGCTCCCGCCCTGCGGTATATGGCGTGTTTGATGACATAGCGACTTCTTGGATCGGCTGCGGCAGTTCAGGCCGCGGCCGTCTTCTCGATCAAGGTGGTCTCGATCACCACCGCGGACAGGCCCGAGGTCATGAACACCGCCAGGGCATCCTCGGGCGAATGGACGATGGGCTTGCCCATGATGTTGAAGCTGGTGTTGAGGACGACCGGAACGCCGGTCCGCTCGCCGAAGCGTCGCACCACCCCATGCATCCACGGCGCATTGTCCGGCGAGACGGTCTGCAGCCGCCCGGTGCCGTCGGCATGGACGACCGCCGGGACCAGGGTCCGCCTGTCCTCGTGCCAGCGCAGCGTGATCGACATATAGGGCGAAGGCTGGGCACGCTCGAACCAGTCCGCGACATCCTCCTCGCAGACCACCGGCGCGAAGGGGCGGTAGGGCTCGCGGCCCTTCACCAGCCGGTTGATCCGGTCCTTCATGTCGGCCGGGCGCGGATCGGCCAGGATCGAGCGGTTGCCGAGAGCGCGCGGGCCGAACTCCGCCCGCCCGCGCATGACGCCGACGATCTTTCCCTCGGCCAGCAGCTCGGCAACCCGGTCCTCGCCGTTCGCCGAGATATCGCTCACCCGCGCGATGCCGCCGAGAGCGTCCAGCCGCGACAGCGCGGCCGTGGCGGCGACCGACCCCAGATACGGCGTCGCCGACAGCACGGGCACGCAGGGTGTCTTCGTCGTTTCCATCCAGCTCAGCAGCGCCGCGCCGACCGCATTGCCGTCGTCGGCCGGCGCCGGCGGCACGAACAGCCGGTCGTAGCCCATGCGCCCGGCGATCGTGCCGTTGTAGGAGGAGTTGAGCGCGCAGCCGCCGCCAAGGATCAGGTTTCCGTCCGCCCCGTCCGCGCTTTCGCACAGGATCCGGTCGGCGAGGGTCGCATAGGCGGCCTGTCCGCTCGCCGCAAGGTCCGCCGCGCTCATCAAGGGCTCGCCCGCCGCGCGGGCGAATGTCCTGATCCTTCCCGCCAGGGCAACGAGTGCCTCCCGCTCGACGAAGCGCAGGCGGCCCCGGTCCACCTCCAGCAGCGACGTCAGCGCATCGCGGATCTCCGGCCGGACCGTCCCATAGGCGGCAAGCCCCATCACCTTCCACTCTTCGCCGAGCCGCCAGTCGAAGCCGCAAAGCTGCGTCAGCCAGGCATAGAGCGTTCCAAGGCTGCCGGGTCCCCACGAGCGCCAGCGGCGCTTGAGCACCCGCTCGCGCAGGTCGAACATCGACACGGCCCCGGCCTCGCCCTCCCCGTCGATGATCAGGCACGAGGCGGTGTCGACGGGGGCGAAGGCGCAGGCCGTCACCGCATGGCACAGGTGATGGTCGTAGCGGCGCAGCTCCGGCATCTGCTGCGTGAGGCCCAGCCGCAGCAGCGAGGCGCCCGCATGCGTGTTGATCCCGGCATGCAGCTCCCGCAGCCACAGGGCATCGGTCACGGGAAGCAGGTCGCCCATCAGCTCGACCGGCAGCTCCGCCTTGGTCTTCTTCCAGGTGGCAGCCACCGCCAGGGTGTCGGAGCCGAAATCGAAGCCGATCTGGCGCAAGGCGGAGGCAAGATGCGGCACATGGTCGGGAGCAATGCCCCAGGCCCGCTTGTCCTGCAGGAAACGCTCGCTCGCCTCGGCAAAGACGAGCTCCCCGCCGGCAGTAACGATCGCCAGCGCCGGATCGTGCCCGGAGGTGGAAAGCCCGAGGTGAAACAGCGCCATCAGGCTGCCATGCGGTCCGCTATCGACCGCGCGAAGTCGCCGAGCGTGTCGTGCTGGAAGATCTCGGCGGGATCGATCTCCACGCCGAAACGATCCTCGACCTCGCCGCACACCAGAACGGCATCGATCGATTGCAGGCCGAGATCCGACAGGGACATGTCCATCCGGATCTGGTCGGCCGAGGTCTTGGTCCGCTGGGCAACCTGCTCGCGAAGGAAGGAAAACAGGCGCGATTCGCTGGTGTCAGTCATGATTGGGCTCTGTTCTGCTGAAGATGCAAGGAAGCGTGCTGAGGGCGACGGTTTCCGACATGGGGTGATAGCGATGCGCCTGGACGTCGAGCGCAAGGTTCGGAAAGCGGCGGAAAATTGCGGGAATGGCCTCTTTGAGGACCATCATCGAGAGCGTTGCGCCGACACAGCGGTGCAGGCCCTTGCCGAAGGAAACATGTCCCTTGCCGGCGGGAGCCTGCCGGTTCAACACATGCACGTTCAGCCGCGCCGTGTCGCCAGCCTTCATCGCCAGATCCCCAACGGACTGGTCGGTGCGGGCGACGCGGTAGATGAATTTCGGGCCGCTGCAACGCGCGACCAGCTCGTCGATATTCGCCTCGACCCACGCCTGCCCGCTTGCCGCAGTGCGTTCCTCGACGGGCTGCGAGAGGATCGACAGAAGGGCATTCGACAGCGTGTGGGACAGGTTGAAGCTGGCACCGTAGAGCACCAGCACCACCGCCTTGAGATCCGCCTCGTCCAAGCCCGCCGGCGCATCGGCAACCAGATGCTCCAGCAGCGACGGCGGCCCCTCGGATGCGGCAGGCACCTGCATCAGGGACAGCGCCTCGGTGAAGACCGCCTGCACGCGCCGCAGCTTGCGCATCGAAAGCCAGGGCTCCAGCACGTCCTGCAGATGCGGCGCGATGGCATCGAACCTTTGCGGATCGCGGCAGGAGATGCCGAGAATGCGCGTCATGATGCTCCTGCGGAGCGGATCGGAATAGCCCGACACCAGATCCGGCCGCGCCATTGCCGAAAGCTCCTGCAGCGCCGTGTCCAGGGCCGCAGCGACGACGCTCTGCCACGGCTGCAACTGCGCGGCGCCGAGGAAGCGCATCAAGACCTGCTTGAGCGCCTCGTGCCGCGCACCGTCCATGAAGAACAGGGCGTTTCGCGCGATCCGGATCGCCTGGTCCATGTCCTCGCCGCTCGCCTGCGACAGCGCCGTCAGATGGCTTTCCATCGGCGGCGGCGCGAAGGCGTCGTTGTCCTTCAGGATCCGGTGCGCGCTGCCCATGTCCCTGATGTCGCAAAGGCGCGCGCTCACCCGCCGCGAGGTCTTGTCGAGGGAGCAGGGCAGCGCCGTGGGGGCCTGCATCATCGGCGTGACCACGAAGCGGCCTTCGTCGGTCTTGAGGGTGATGTCGGGAAAGGTCCGCGCCAGGATCGGGATCGCCGTCTCGATCAGCATCTCGCTGAGAAACACCCCGGGGCATCTGTGCGCGCCGCTGCCGAAGCTCATATGGCTCTGGCGCGTCCCCCTGTCCGCGCGCAGGCTGTCCGCGCGCAGGCAGGCATTTGCCGCCACGATGTCGACGACGGCGGACTGCCCTTGGTGATACGGGCAACCGGCGACGTCCCTCGCCTCGTTCGCCACCCGGACCAGGGTGCGGGTGGACTGGTAGAGGCCGAGCAGCCTCTGGGTTTCCTGCGCGCCCCATCCCGGCGTGCCGGCAGCGGCCCAAAGCTGCGCCGGGCCGCTGAGCAATCCGTGCAGCGCGAAAGCCAGCGATTGCGTTGCCGAGTTGGAGCCGACCAGCAGGCCGACGACGAAAGAGTCCGGCTCCAGCCCGTCCGGCAGGTCGTCCTTGCGGCGGCGCAGATAGGCCAGCAGGCTTTCGGGCGCGGAGCCCTCGCCCTCCCCGGTCTGCGCGCAGGTCGAGACCAGCAGGCTCGCGGCACGGTTCAGGGCCTTGAGCGTCGGCAGCGACAGATAGGGTTCCGTCAGCCGCTGCGCGGTTTCGGCGGCTTGGAAATGCTCCCGCGTCGGCGGCATGTCGAGGCCGAGGATTCGCGGCATGACCTTGAGAAACAGGGGGATCGTCACATCCCGGACGAGGTCCGGGTCGCGCGCGGTTTTGAGCTCCTCGCAGACGCTGTGGCACGCCTCTTTCATCAAGGGCCGCCACGGCGCCAGGCCCGACTGGCTGAAGAACGGGGCGATGACCCGGCGCACCTTGAGATGGGCCTCGCCGCTCATCGCCACCAGCGTGTTGGCCGACAGCCGGCGCAAGGCATCGAGGTCGACGCCGCCGCGCTCGGCGATCTCGTCGAGATAGCGGTCGATGCGCGGCAGTTCCAGGTCGCGCAGCACGGCGACGGCCATCGCCGGCGTCTTCACGAAACTGTCGGGATCGGACCAGACATGCCGAGTCACGATGCGGCCTCCGCAACCTGCGCCGTGTCGAGGCAGATGGCCGCGCCATGCAGGGAGGCCAGATCGCGCGCCACCTGCTGGCGCCGGATCTTGCCGCTGCTGGTGCGCGGCAGCGTCCCGCGGGGAAGCAGGGCGATGCGATCCAACCGGACGCCGCAGCTCGCCGCAACCGCCTTGCGGATGCGCGCGACGAGCGATGCAGGCTCGTCCATCGGCGCGGCGCCGGCCCGCAATTCGATCAGCAGTTCGGCATGGCCGGGCTTGGAGCCTGCCCCCGCGAAGGCCGCCGCCCCGGACGGGTTGAGGTCGCCGTGTTCGCGCGCGGCAAGCCATTCGACTTCCGCCGAGGCGACATTGCGGCCATTGACGATGATGACGTCCTTGGCGCGCCCGGTGATGTGGAGATAGGCGCCGGAAATGCCGCCAAGGTCACCCGTCCTCAGCCACCTTGTGCCGTCGGGGTCCTTGACGAAATCCTCGGCCTCCCCGGTCTCCCCGGTGTCGCGGCCAAGATACCGCTCGCAGACCGAGGGGCCTTTCAGCCAGATCTCGCCGGTCGCCCCGTCGGGCAGCGCCTGGCCCGTCTGCGGATCGGCGATCCGGATATGCGCGCGCGTTGCCTGCGACAGCAGGCACCCTTCGACCATCGACCACTGTGCCGGAACCGTGTCCCCGTCGCGCACGGGACCGGCTTCGCCGGCCGCGAACAAGGTGCATTCGGCCATCCCGTAGCAGGCGAACAGCGCGCCCCTCGCAAGGCCGTTCGCCGCAAAGCGCTGGTGGAACCTCGCCAGCAATCCGCTGGGAACGGGCTCGGCACCGCAGAACACCCGCTCCCATGAGCTGAGGTCGAGCCCACTTGCGTCCTCTTCGGAGATCCGGTTGAGGCATTCGAGAAAGGCGAAGGTCGGGCCGCCGCTGATCGTGGCGCGCCAGTGGGAGATCGCCTCCAGCCACGCGGCCGGGCGGCGGATTACATCGAACGGGCTCATCTGCACCGAATGCGCGCCCCACAGCAGCGGATAGAGGATGCAGCCCATCAGCCCCATGTCGTGATAATGCGGCAGCCAGTTGACCACCACCGTCTCGGCACTCATGCCCCAGAGCGAGCGGATCATCCCGCAATTGTGGCGGATCTGGTCGGCTGTCACCGGCACCGCCTTGGGAAAACGCGTCGAGCCGGAGGTGTGCTGGATCACCGGGAAAATGCAGGGCTCCCCGGCGTTAGGGGCCTCCCGCACGGGAACGGGATCGTCGACGGCCAGAACCGGGCATGCCGGTTCCCCGCCCTGTTCTGCTGATCCGCCGGCCAGTTGCTCCGCCACCATGGCACGGTTGTTCGTGGTGCACAGAACCGCCCGCGCGCCGCAGGTCCGCGCCATGCGCGCCAGCCGGCCCGGCGGGTCGGCGGCGCGGGGCGGGGCGACCGGCACCAGGGTGCCGCCGCTGAGCAGCGTCGCCACCAGCGCGACCAGAAACTCCTCGCCGGCCGGCAGCGCCACCATCAGCACATGCGGCCCCTCGCCGAGGCAGCGATCCCAGAGCGCCTGCATCTCCACCGCGCGCGCCGCCAGCGCCGCCCCGCTCAGCGTGCGGTGCCGGCCACGCCGACCCAGCACCGTGATCAGCGGCGCATCGTGGCGCTGCTCGAGCACTGCCGCGATCTCGCGTTGAAGGCTTGTCTCGGTCACGCGCCTGTCCACCGGATTGCTTGATCTTGCCGTCGCGGGCCTCACGCCGGCTGCGCGAGGGCTTTCCCGCTGCCCAGATGGACCTGCCTGGTGCTCTGCTGCGACAGCCGGTGAAGCGAGGTGAAGGAATTGAGGAAAATGGCAAGCGCGGACGACAGGTCCCGCGCAATCTCGGGGCGCTGGTGCGACAGGTCGTTGACGGCGTCGATGACGCGGCGCGCCCGCCGGTCCCTGGCCGCCTGCCGCAATAGCTTCAGCACGCCGGAAGCGCCCTTGCCGGGCGTCACCATGTGGTCGCTCGCGCGCAGATGCTCCGGCGGCGGCGCCAGCAGTGCGGCGAGATGCTCGAAGCGCTTGATCGCATTGTCGGGATCGTGCAGCGCCTCGACCAGCCAGATGGCGCCCTCGGCCAGTTGGCGGCGGGTCATCTGCCGTGGCTCGATATTCGTCCACAGATCACCGCCGGGGAAGCTGCTCTGCAGGCCATCCTCGACCAGCCTGCCTTCCGCCGCCATCTGTTCGTAGAGCGGCGTGGCGATCGGGGCGACCAGCACCGACACCCGCAGGTTCACGATCGGCAGGGCCATGCCGAATTCGAACTGCCGCTCGAAGCACCCCAGGTCGTCCTGGTCGAAGCCGACCATCATGCCGCCGGTCACCACCAATCCGCCCGAAACGATACGGCTGATCTCGGTGACAAGGTCCCGGCGCAGGTTCTGGCGCTTCTTGACCTCCTTCAGCGCCTCCTCGTTGCTGGTCTCGATGCCGACGAAGATGTCGCGCAGCCCGGCCATGTTGCACAGCTCGATCAGTTCCGCATCGCGCGACAGGTCGATCGAGGCCTGGGTGGCGAACTGGACCGGCTGGCGGCCGTCGCGCCCGTTCCAGCCGGCAAGCCCTTCCAGCAGGACGCGGGATTTCTTGCGATGGACGGTGAAATTGTCGTCGGAAAGATTGATGCTGCGATAGCCGAGATCGTAGAGCACCTGCGCTTCGACGAGCACATTCTCGATCGGCTTGTGCCGCTGCACGCGGCCGAGATACTGGATCACGTCGCAGAAACTGCATTCGAACGGGCAGCCGCGGCTCGTCTGGATCACGCCGCTGATCGCCCGGTCGTTGCGGTAGAGATCCCAGCGCGGCACCGGGGAGCGGGCAAGGTCGGCCTGCCCGCACAGATAGCGCGGCTTCAGGCTGCCGGCCAGCAGGTCGCGGCTCAGCTCGCTTGCTACGGTCTCGAACTCGCCGATGATCAGGCTGCCCGCCTCCCCGTCGAAATCGCCGGGGGCCAGCGACACATGCGGGCCGCCCATGATCACGCGCCGTCCCATGGCGCGGAACCGGCGGGCGATCTCGATGCCGCGGGCGGCCTGGGAGACGTTCATGCTGATGGCGACGACCTCGGACGGGTCGTCGAAATCGACGTCCTCGATCATCTCGTCGCACAGCCGGATGTTGAAATCGCCGTCCAGCAGCGCCGCGACGGTGGTGATCCCCGCCGAGGCCAGCAGGGCATA
The DNA here is from genome assembly GCF_900185745.1 of Stappia sp. TSB10GB4. NCBI lineage: Bacteria > Pseudomonadati > Pseudomonadota > Alphaproteobacteria > Hyphomicrobiales > Stappiaceae > Stappia > Stappia sp. TSB10GB4. The sequence goes on from NZ_FYAV01000022.1 coordinate 28,767, forward strand.
GCGCTCGTCGATGTTCAGCACCTTGTCGGCCACGAGCGCCTCACTGCCGAAATCCGGCAATGGAGCGATGAGATATACGTCCATCGGCGTCCTGATTCTCGCCGCCCCCCAGGTGGCACCGCACATCATATATGACACGCTCGGGATTCGTCAGGGGGCGGGGCATGTTTTTCGCAGCCCGCCCCTTCCGTGTGCCGCCCTATCCCTTTGGTCTTTCGGCAGTTCCCGCCCTCACGCGGCCGGCGGCAGGATGACGCCGGCGATCGGCGCCGTGTCACGAGGGGGCGGCGTCGTGGTCCCGCGCCGCCGCCCTTCGCTCCTCCTGCTGGCGTCTCTGGGCCTGGATCGCATCCGAGAAGGCCGCGGCCAGGATGCCCGTCGGCATGGCGATCAGGCCGATGCCGGTCAGCGCGGTCAGCCCCGCGAAAATCTGTCCCAGCGTCGTCTGGGGATAGACATCGCCGTAACCGACGGTGGTCAGCGTCGCGATCGACCACCACATCGAGCGCGGAATGCTGCCGAAGGCGGCCGGCTGCTGCTCGCCTTCCACCAGATACAGCACCGTCGAGGAGACGAGCAGCAGGATCCCGGCGAAGCCGACGCTCATCAGCAACTCGTAGCGGCGCGAGCGCAGCGCCGTCATGATCGCCTCGAACGCCTGCGAGAAGCGGCCCAGCCGCGCCACGCGCAGGATGCGCAGCAGCCGGAACAGCCGCAGCATGAAGCCTTCGCTGCCCAGCATGGTCAGGAACAGCGGCGTGATGGCGAGAAGGTCGATCAGCGCCGAGGGCGTGACGACGTATCTCAGCCGGCCGGCGACACCCCGGTATTTCGGGTTTTCCCCGACCGCCCACAGCCGCGCCAGATACTCGACGAGGAAAATCAGGGTCAGCGCGGTTTCGATCCGGATGAACAGGACCTCGCGCCCGGTCACGATCGACGGCTCGCTCTCGATGATCGCGACGAAGGTGGCCAGAACGATCAGCGCCGAAATCGCCTTGTTGAGCGGCGACAGACCCTTTTTCGGCCATGCAGACGGCTCGAGGAGGCAATAGAGCCGGCGACGAAGTGGCCGGCCGGCAAGCGGTTTAGAGGCCATTCGCACCTCTCGGTCTGACCGCGAGCCGACCACGAAACAGGCCAGGCCGCGAAAGGCAATCGCTCAAAAGAACGCGGGACGCCGATCATTCTTCGCCCCGCGACACGGCAAAGGTCAAGTGCGTCCGAGGCGCGCATGCCCCCCAAAAAAAACGCGCGCGAACCATACAGCCCGCGCGCGCCAGTCGCCATCCCCGCCGGAAGGGCCGGCGGAAGCTGCTTACATCTTGCAGTCGGGGGCCAGGCTGTCCTTGTAGTCCGAGACGACCTTGCGCACGAAGGACGTGGCGTATTTGCCGTCGTCCCGCTTCACCACCGTCAGCATGTGGAAGTCCTGGATCGGATAGTGGTTGGTGTTGAAGGAGAACTTGCCGCGCACCGAGGAAAACTCCGCCGCCTCCAGCGCCGCGCGCATCGCCGCCTTGTCGTCCGTGTTGCCGCCGGTCTTCTCCAGCGCGCTGGCGATCAGCAGCGCCGCGTCATAGGACTGGGCAGCGTAAGAGCCCGGCACATAGCCGTATTTCTCCTCGAAGGCGGCAACGAAGGCCGTGTTGGTCTCGTTGTCGAGATCCGGCGCCCAGGAGCCGGCCGACAGGAAGCCGACCGCGGCGTCCTGCTGGCCCGGCAGCGTGGACTCGTCCGTGGTGAAGACCGACAGGAACTTCATCTTGTCGGAGAGGCCGGCCGCGTCGAACTGCTTGACCAGCCGCACGCCCATGCCGCCCGGCATGAAGGCGAACAGCGCGTCGGCGCCCGAGGTGGAGATGCGGGCGATCTCGGCCGAGAAGTCCTGATGGCCGAGCGGGGTGTAGACCTCGTCCGCCAGCGTCCCCGAGAAGGTCTGCTTGAAGCCTTCGACATTGTCCTTGCCGGCCTGGTAGTTCGGCACCATGGCGAAGACGTTCTGGAACCCCTCCTCGACGGCGATCATGCCGCTGACTTCGGCCGGCTGGTTGTTCTGGTAGGAGGTGACGAAGAAATACGGGTTGCAGTTGCGTCCGGCAAAGGTCGAGGGACCGGCATTCGGGCTGATCAGGAAGGTCTGCGCCTCCACCACCGGCTTGAAGATCGCCTGCAGCATGTTGGAGAACACGGTGCCGACGACGAAGTCGACCTTCTCGCGCTCCAGCAGCGAGCGTGCCTTCAGCAGCGCCACGTCCGGCTTCAGCTCGTCGTCCTCGACGATCAGGTTGACCGGCTGGCCGCCGAGCTGGCCGCCATTCTGCTCCAGCGCCAGCCGGAAGCCGTCGACGATCTGCTGGCCGAGCGCGGCCGGCGGGCCCGACAGCGTCACCACCATGCCGATCTTGATGTCCTGCGCCCAGGCCGCCGAGGACATCAAGGCGCCCAGCGCGACGCCGGCGGCAAGGCCGGTCAGTTTGCGTGTCCACGTGCAAGTCATGATCATTCCCCTCTTCTCGCCCCGTGTCGGGGTCGATGTGCCTCTGGCGACCTCAGGGCGCGCAGCGCCCTTGCCCGCCGACAGTCCTGCCGGTCTCCCGTCCACCGGTCTTGTTGTGCGCCGCGGCCCTCAGCCGGCCTTGCGCGCGGCAAAGCCCGCCATCCTGGCGTAGCCCTCGACGATCGCCTTGCGGTCCTCGTAGGACAGCACATCGTCGATATGGTCGAAGCGGCGCGGGCTCAGCCGCTCCACCTCGTCGATCACCCGCTCCGGCCCGCCGCGCCGGTTGGTGCGCACCACCTCCGCCGTTTTCGGCAGCCGCTCTTCCTCGTAGCGGTAGAGCGCCTCGCGCGGGTGCTCGGCCGCCGCCAAGTGGTCGGCCAGGCACCTGGCATCGAGGATCGCCTGCGCCGCCCCGTTGGAGCCGACCGGATACATCGGGTGCGCCGCATCGCCGAGCAGCGTCACCCGGCCATGGGTCCAGCGCGGCAGCGGGTCGCGGTCCGCCATCGGATATTCGAAGACCGTGCCGCTGGCCCGCACCAGGGCCTCGACGTCGAAGCCGGGGACGTTGAAGCGCCTTGCATAGGGCAGCACCCGCGACAGCGGCGCCTGGCGCGACCAGCTCTCGGGCGGCGGCGGCGACACCGAGCCGTCGGCAACGCGCACATTGACCACCCAGTTCATCAACTGCCGGCCATCGCTCGCCGGGGCGATCGGGTAGAGCACCAGCTTGGCCCCGAGCCCGCCGGCGATCGCCATCGTCTCGCCGTCTTCCCAGACGGGCCATTCGGCCGCCCCGCGCCACATCACGACGCCGGCCCAGCTCGGCGGCCCCTCGTTGGGGTAGAACCGCTTGCGCCCGACGCTGTGGATGCCGTCGGCGCAGATCAGCACCTCGCCGCGCAGGGTGCGCGAGGCGATGCCCTCCGCCGCATCGGTGAAATGCGCCGTGACGCCGGCCTCGTCCTGCACGAAGCCGGAGAGCCGCAGCCCGGTCAGCACCGCGCCCTCGCCCATCCGCTCGCGCGCCGCGTCGTAGAGCACCTTCTGCAGCCGGCCGCGATGGATCGAGAATTGCGGGAACGCGTGGCCGGCATGCAGGCCGCGCAATTCGCGCCACACTTCCTGCCCCTGCCGGGTCAGGTAGCGCAGCTCGCGGGTCCTGAGGCCCACCTCGTCCAGCCGGTCCAGCAGGTCCAGCCCGGCCAGCTCCTCGATCGAATGCGGCAGCGTGTTGATGCCGACGCCGACCTCGCGCACCTGCGGCGCCTGTTCCACCACCTGCACCTTGATGCCGCGCTGATGCAGCATCAACGCGGTGGTCAGCCCGCCGATGCCGGCGCCCGCGATGAGGACGGTCATTGTCCCGCTCCGCTGTCTTCCGGCGGCAGGAAATCGATGGCATGGGCGGCCGACACCGCGACGATCTCGGCCGGATCCGCGCCCTCGCCCATCGTGTGCAGCGCCCAGAACAGGTCGTAGAGCTGCAGGGTCGGCGTCACCCAGAACAGCGTCTTGATGGTGCTGTCCGACTTGTTGAAGATCCCGTGCGGGACACCGCGCGGCAGCTTGACCAGGTCGCCCGGCTCGCCGATCACCTCCTTGCCGTCCAGCAGGAAGGTGAAGCGCCCTTCCAGGATATAGAGGAACTCGTCCTGGTCCGGGTGGATATGCGGCGGCACGAAAGTGCCGGGCGGCAGCGTCGCGTGCCAGGAGAAGCATTCCTCGGTCATCTGCTTGGGCACATAGGTCTGGCCCAGGATGTTCCAGCGGATCTGGTCCAGGCTCTCGCGGGACTTGACGATACCGGGCTCCATCGCACTCGTTCTCCGTTCTGTCTGGCGCGCGCTTGCTGCTCCCGCCGGGGAGCCGACAAAGGCGTCGGTGATCGGCGATGCCGGGTCCTTGAGCCCCTCCAGCACCGTGAAATGATTGTGGTCGCCGTCGACATGGGCGCGCGCCGGCACGTCGAGCCCGCCCCAGATATCGGCGAGCAGCTTCGCCTGGCGGATGAATTCGGGCCGCTCGCCGCCGCCGACCCAGCAGGTCAGGGGAGCGGCAAGGCCCGGCTCGGCGAGCACGGCGCTTTCGGCCCGCGCCTCGGCAAGGTCGAGATGCAGCGTGTCGTTCATCCCCGTGTGCAGCAGCGGCCGCAGGTCGTGCAGGCCGCTGATCGACAGCGTGTGTTCGATGCGGTTGCGCACCCCCGCCTCCAGCGGGCTGTCGGCGCAGATCATGCGGGTCACCAGATGGCCGCCGGCCGAATGGCCCGACAGGCGGATCGGCCCCTCCACCCGCGCCGCCGCATGGGCGATGGCGCGGGCGATCTGGCCGGTGATCTGCGAGATGCGCGCCTCGGGGGTCAAGGTGTAGCTCGGCAGGCACACCGCCCAGCCGCGCGCCCGCGCCCCTTCGGCAAAGTCGGTCCAGTAGGACTTGTCGAGCCGCATCCAGTAGCCGCCATGCACGAAGACGGCGAGGCCGCGCGGCGTCCCTTGCGGCCAGACGATGTCATAGACCTCGCGCGGATGCGCGCCATAAGCAATATCGAGGTCGAGCCGGTGGCCGGCCGCCTGCAGGGCGGCGCGGTAGTCGGCCGCACGCCCCGACCAGAAGCCGGGCAGTTCGTGCGAGTTTGCCACATGGGCCATGTTGGCGAAGGCGTCGTCCCAGTCTCGGGCGGGGGGCAGCAGGGGCATCGGTCTCGGGTCTTGGATCTCGGGGGAACACTGCGACGGGCGCGGCGGCTCCGCCTGCGACGGGCCGATCAGGCGTCCCGCCGACGGGCGGATAAGCCGGGCTTTCAGCCGGGCGTTCAGATGGGCTTTCAGGCGGGCGATCAGGCGGCGCAGCACGCCGCCCGCTCTCTCGCCCGGCGCGCCAGCGGCCGGGCCTGTGGTCAGGCGGCCTCCGGCGGCGGCAGGAAGTCCACCTCGTGCAGGGCCGACAGGCGCACCAGCTCGGCCGGATCGGTGACCCCGTCCAGCACAATGAACAATTCGTAGAGCTTGCGCGTCGGCGACACGCCGAAGACGCAGCGCGCCGTCTTGCCCGAGCGGTTGAAGATGCCGTGGGCGACGCCCATCGGCATGCGCACCGTGTCGCCCGGCCCGGCCCGCACCACGTCGTCGCCGAACTCGACCTCCAGATTGCCCTCGATCAGGTAGATCCATTCGTCCTGGGTCGGGTGGATATGCGGCGGCACGAAGGTCCCGTCCGGGATCGTCGCATGCCAGATGAAGGCGTCTTCGCTCTTCAGCTTGGGCACATAGGTGTGCCCGACCACGGTCCAGGAATGTCCGTTGAGGCCGGTATCGGCCTTTGTCACGCCAGGTTGCATTGTCGAGGCTCCGTCTGGACAGGTTTTGTGCGTTTTGTTCAGCCGAGCCTGCACCGGAACCGCAAAAACCCTTATCCAGAAAACGAACCTCTCTTGCGGCAACTCTTTTAGACTTGAAATATCGCCGGGAACTTGCGTTCATCACCCGGTCGGGACCCTGATCCCCCGGGGGACACCATGACTGCCGAACGCATTTTTCCGGCGCGGGAATATTTCGCGCGCCATCCGCTGCTGCGCACCAGCGACCTCGACGAGGCGCGCCACCGCGTCAGCCAGAAGCTTTGCGACCATCGGCTGGAGCTCGGCGACCGCCGCGCCAGCCTCAGCGTGCGCCACAACGCGGTGCAGGGGCGCAACCTGTCGCTCAACTATCTGTCCTATGGCACCGAGGTCACCGTCGAACCGGGCCTGCTGGAGTCCTTCTACCTCCTGCACATCCCGCTGTCGGGCCGCACCCGCATCCAGCATCGCGGCGAGGACATGACGGCGACGCCGGCGGTGGCGGCGGCGGTCCTCAATCCCGACCGCCCCGCCCGGCTGCACTGGGGCGAGGACACCAGCAAGATCCTGGTGCAGATCGACCGGGCGCATCTGGAGGAGGTGGCGCGCGACCTTGTCGGCGCGCCGCTGCCCGGCCCGGTGCGGTTCGACATGACGGTCGACCTCGCCTCGCCGCAAGGCCGCCAGTTGCACCGCATCGTCGCCGCCTGCCTCGAGGCGGCGGAGGGAGGCCACCTGTTCCAGCGCCCGCTCGGCGGCCGCGACCTGCGCGCCGAGCACGACCTCGCCCATGCGCTCTTGACGCTCCAGCGCAACAACATCAGCCATATCATCGAGCGCGCCGACGGCCAGGCGCGCCCCCGGGCGATCCGCCTGGCGCTCGACTACATCCATGCCAATCTCGCCGAGCCGATCACCCTTGCGGACATCGCCCGCGCCGCGGGCATCAATGTCCGCACCCTGCAGAAGGGCTTCCAGCGGGTCTTCGGCCTGTCGCCGATGCAGGTGCTGCGCAATGCCCGGCTCGACACCGCCCATTACCAGCTCATCGCCCATCACGACGCGCCGAGCGTCACCGAGGCAGCCTTCTCCTGCGGCTTCTCCCATCTCGGGCGCTTCTCGCGCGACTACAAGCAGCGTTTCGGTCACTCGCCGAGCGCGCGGCGGAGCTTGTCCCCGGCCGGCACCTGAGCGCCGAAACGCGCGTATCCCCACGCAGCGGGCGCGCAGCAGACGCCGGAGTTGAGACGGAAAAATCGAAATTTTGCGAGATTGAGACGGAATTTTGCAAAATTCCGCGCAAACTCGCGCAAAATCCCGCGACCGCTTGTCCCCGCCGGCTCCACCCGCGCCGCCGCGGCGTTCCGCGGCTGCGCGCTCCTGCGCCCTCGTCCTGTCCCCGGTGCGCAATCAAATTGATTTTTGACGTCAGTTTGCTATCAAGCGCGGCGGGAAACGTAGTTTTCCCCGCCGCACCGGCAAGCATGGTCCCGTAGCTCAGCAGGATAGAGCATCAGATTCCTAATCTGAGGGTCACAGGTTCGAATCCTGTCGGGATCACCAGCTTTTGATCTTCTCCCCGCCCGATCGACCGTCCCTGGCGCGTGGCCGGCCCTTGGCTGCCCCCGCACAAACCCGTACTGAATGTTAAGTCTCACCGGGTAGGTTTTCCCGGTCGACCGCAGAGGAGTTCCCGGCGTTGCGCCTGTCGCCAGTGACATGGGCCGAAAGGATCTTGCCCGCAGCCCTGTTTTCGCGCGCGCGCCCCCTGCTCGCCCGTTGCGAGGAGATCCTGAAGGGCGAGCCGGACGTCTCCCGCGCCCAGCGCATGGCGCTGGCGGTGTTCGCGATCCGCGTTCTCGGCGCCGTGCTCGCCTATGCCATGCAGGTGATCCTGGCCCGGCTGATGGGCGGATACGAATACGGCATCTATGTCGTGGTCTGGACGCTGGTCGTGGTGCTCGGCGTCTTCGCCCCGCTCGGCTTCTCGTCCTCCGTGCTGCGGCTTATCCCCGAATACCGGGCGCAGGGCCGGCACGGCCGGCTCAGCGCCCTGCTGGTCGGCAGCCGGCTCGCCGGCGGGCTCGCCGCCACCGGCATCGCCCTTGCCGGCATCCTTGCGGTGTGGCTGGCCGGCGACCTGATCGCCTCGCATTACGTGCTGCCGCTGGCGCTCGGCGCCGTCTGCCTGCCGCTGTTCACCATCGGCAGCATCCAGGACGGCATCGCCCGCGCCCATGACTGGCCGCTGCTGGCGATGCTGCCGACCTTCATCTGGCGGCCGCTGGCTATCCTCGTCGGCCTCGCCGCCGCCGCCTTCGCCGGCATTCCGGCGACCGCGACCAATGCCTGCATCGTCACCATCCTCGCCACCTGGGGAGTAACGCTCGCCCAGATGCTGGTGCTGTCCCGCGCCCTGCCGCGCGAGCCCGGCGCCCGCCCGGCGCGCGGCGACTGGACCTATCGCGACTGGCTGCGCCTCTCGCTGCCGATCCTGCTGGTCGAGGGTTTCTTCCAACTGATCACCAGCGCCGATGTGGTCATGGTCAGCCTGTGGGAGAGCCCGCAGCAGGTGGCGATCTATTTCGCCGCCTCCAAGACGCCGGCGCTCGCCCATTTCGTCTATTTCGCCGTGCGCTCGGCCAGCGCCCACCGCTATTCCCGTCTCTATCACGGCGGCTCGCGCGACGAGCTCGGCAGCTTTGTCCACGACACCGCCCGCTGGACCTTCTGGCCGACCCTGGCCCTGTGCGCCCTCTTGGTGCCGGCCGGGCCCCTGCTGCTGTCGCTGTTCGGCCCCGGCTTCCTCGCAGGTTATCCGGCGATGCTGATCCTGCTCGCCGGCGTCCTCGCCCGCGCCTCCGTCGGCCCCGCCGACGCCCTCCTGACCATGGCCGACCAGCAGGGCCGCTGCGCGCAGATCTATGTCCTTGCTTTTATTATCAATATCGCGCTCAACGTCACGCTCATTCCGTTGCTCGGGATCGATGGCGCGGCCATCGCCACCGCCACCGCCATGGTCTTCGAGGCCGGCGCCCTGCGCCACCAGACCCGCCGGCATCTGGGCGTCGATCCGTTCATTCTCGGCGCCAGACCGGGCCGGACCGCACCGTGAGCCGCTCCGCAAGGCCTGCCCGCTTGGCCCGGGCCTTCGTCCAAATTCGCGCCCCAATCCCCGCAGGGTTAACCAGTTATCAACGAAACGCGTTCAATTGCCCGCGTCCTGTGGCATCTTCCGGGCGTGCTGCCGGCGACTGCCCCCGCGATGGGTCGGGCGCGCCAGGCCGGCGGCCGAAGGAACCGGCATGGCGATCGCCGAGAACAGCAGGGCAAGCAGCGCGCGCGCGGGCGGGCCGGCTCTGCGCGCCCTGGAAATCCCCGCGCGCCGCCGCAAGGATCCCCGCACTCCCGCCCCTGGTGCGCCTGCCGAGATCCGGCCGGAGCGGGCGATGAGCGTCCTCCTCTTCTCCGCCGGCGAGGCCGCCGCGCATCTGGCGCAATGGCGGGCGCTCGCCGAGACCGCGCTGGAGCCCAACCCGTTTTTCGGTCCCGATTTCCTGCTGCCCTATCTCGCCCATATGAAAATCGGCGAGGTGGCCCTCCTCGCCGTGCGCGACGAGGCGGACGGTGCCTTTCTCGCCCTCGTCCCGTTCCACCGCCGCCGTGCCGGCCTCGCCGTTCCGGTGACCTCGGCCTGCGCCGGCGACTACGGACCGCTCGGCACGCCGCTTCTGGCCCCTGCCGCCGGCCCCGCCGCCCTGGCGCTGCTGCTGGATGCGGCGGCGCGCGCCTTCGGCGCCTCGACCCTGCTGTTTCCCTGGCTGCGCACCGACGGGCCGGTCTCCGGCGTGTTCGACGCCCTGGCGCGGGAAAGCGGCTGGCATGTCGCCCGGACGGCGCCCGGGATGCGCGCCGGACATGCCGCCGGCCCGGCCGGCGAGGAGCAGTTCCGCCTGATCGGCACGCGCCGCCGCAAGGAACTCGGCCGGCAATTGCGCCGGCTGCAGGAAGCGCATCCGCCCGGCCGCTTCGAAAGCCTGTCGACGGCGCAAGAGGTCGAGGCCGCCTTCGAGCGGTTCCTTGCCCTGGAGGCTTCCGGCTGGAAGGGGCGGCGCGGCACGGCGCTGGCCTGCCGGCCCGAACGCGCCGCCTTCGCTCGCGCCTTCGTCTCGGCCATGGCCGCGCGCGGGCAGATCCGCATCGACACGCTGGAGGCGGACGGGGCGCCCGCCGCCATGCTGGTGACGGTTCGCGACCGCGACCGGGTGTTTGCCTGGAAGATCGCTCATGACGAGCGTCTGGCGCGCTTTTCGCCGGGGGCGCAGCTCGCCCGCCGGACCATGCGCTGCACGCTCGACGAGGCCGGGGTCTCCGACACCGATTCCCTTGCCATTCCCGATCATCCGATGATCGCGCCGCTGTGGCGCGGCACGGTTCCCTATGCCACGCTGGTGGTCTCGAAGGGGCCGGTCGGCGCCCTGCGCGGCGCCCTTGCCCGTCTCGACATCGCCGCCGACAGCCACCTGCGGCGGCTGGCGCGCGCCGCGCTCGCCCGCCTGCGCAGGATCCGCGCCAGCGGCAGGGACTAAGACGGCGACGTTACATCGCGGGCATCATGAAAGCCGGCGCCGCCTATTCGTCCGCCTCCAGGGCGGTCGGAATATCCTCCCGCAGCAACCGGCGTATCACCTTGCCGGTGGTGGTCAGCGGCAAGGCGTCGACGAAGGCGATCTCGCGGGGATATTCGTGCGCCGACAGGCGCGTGCGCACATGGTCGCGGATCTCCGTCTCCAGCGCCGCGTCGGGCGTGACCCCGGCGGCCGGCACGATGAAGGCCTTGACGATCTCGGTGCGCAGCGGATCCGGCTTGCCGACGGCGGCGGCGAGCGCCACGGCCGGATGCGCCAGCAGGCAGTCCTCGATCTCGCCCGGGCCGATGCGGTAGCCGGCCGAGGTGATGATGTCGTCGTCGCGGCCGACGAAATGGACATAGCCGTCCTCGTCGGCGACGCCCTGGTCGCCGGTGGTCATCCAGTCGCCGATGAATTTCGAAACGGTCGCCTCGTCCTGTCCCCAGTAGCGCAGGAACATCACCGGGTCGGGCCGGCGCACGGCGATCTGGCCCTGCACGCCCGGCGCCAGCGCGCGGCCGTCCTCGCCTATCACCGCGACCTCGTGGCCGGGCACCGGCTTGCCGATCGCCCCCGCGCGGCTGACACCGAGCCCCGCGCAGGAGGCCAGCACCGCGTTGCACTCGGTCTGGCCATAGAATTCATTGACGGTGAGGCCGAGGTCCTCGCGCGCCCAGTCATAGGTCTCGCGGCCCAGCGCCTCGCCGGCCGAGCCGATTGTCCGCAAGCGCAAGTCGAAGCGGGCGCGGGGATCGGCCACCGCCCGCATCATCTTCAGCGCCGTCGGCGGGATGAAGGCATTGCGGACGGAAAACCGTGCCAGCAGCGCGAAAGCCCGCTCGGGATCGAACTTCTCGAAGCGGTAGGAAACGACCGGAACGCCGAGCGTCAGCGCCGGCAGCAGCGCATTGAGCAGCCCGCCCGCCCAGGCCCAGTCGGCCGGCGTCCAGAACAGATCTCCCCGCTGCGGCAGGAATTCATGCGCCATCTGGATCCCCGGCAGATGCCCGGCCAGCACCCGGTGGCCATGCAGCGCACCCTTCGGCTGTCCCGTCGTACCGGAGGTGTAGATCATCATCGCCGGATCGTCCGGCCCGGTCGCCGCGCCGTCGAAGGAGGCCGAGCCCTTCTCGATCAGCGTGTCGAAGCACAGGGCCCCAGGCGCCGCGCCATCGGTGCAGACGAGAAGCCTCAGCGCGCCTAGCTCGTCCCGGATCTCCGCGATCTTGGCGAGGCCGGCGCTGTCGGTAACGATCGCCGCCGCGCCGCTGTCGGCGAGCCGGTAGCGCAGCGCGTCGACGCCGAAGAGGTTTGCCAGCGGCACCGCGATGGCGCCGAGCTTGTAGACCGCAAGATGGCTGAGCAACGTCTGTGGCGACTGCGGCAGCAGCAGCGCCACACGGTCACCGCGCGCGAGTCCATGTGCCCGCAAGCCATTGGCAAGCCTGGAGGAAATCTCCTCCAGCCAGCCATAGGTCCAGCGTTCGAGGCTGCCGTCCTCGCGAAGATGCAACAGTGCCTCGCGCCCCGGCTCATGGGCGGCGAAGGCACTGCAGGCGGCGTCGGCGATGTTGTAGCGCGCCGGGATCCGCCAGCGGAATCCGGAAACGAGAGCCTCGTAGCTGTCGGCGCGCTCAAGCATCGGTTGACGGACTTAGGGCTGGCCGGCCGGCCCGGCAAGCACCAGCGACCAGTACACCTTGTGTCGGGACCCGGCGGCATAGGCCGTGGCGATGCCCATGCGGGTGGCCTTGCCGTCGAGCATCACCGCATTGTGCTTGGGCGAATCGCGCCAGCCGGAAAACGCCTCGGCGATCGTCCGGTAGCCGGCGCTGACATTTTCGACCGCGTAGGTCTTGCCCTCGCCGGCGACGGCAAGCCGCGTCGCCAGGCTGTTGCCCGGCTCCAGCGACGCCCTCACGTCCTCGGCACGCGCCATGGCGATCGCCTGCTTCTGCGCCGCCTGCATCAGGACCGGATCGACCATCAGCAGGCCGGCGCCGTTCGACTGGCGGTAGCTGGAGATCATCTGCTGCGCCGAAGCCGCGTCGACGGAGGCGTCGACCCGGGCAAGATCCCGGTAATAGGGCGGAACGACGCCTTCGCGCTCCGGCATGCAGGCGGCGGCGAGCAGCCCGACAAGGGCGACACACCCGAAACGGAACCAAGAGATCATGCAGTCCTCATAACGTCCCGCGCGGCGCGGGGCGAGGAAAAACGAAAGGCGGCGGCCGCGCGGCGCCGCTTTGCTCACGTCGTCCGACCATGACGCACATGGTCCGTCGCGCAAGGATAGGCCCGGTCCCTTGAGAAAGCGTTGATGCCCCGCCGCGAGAGACATTCCGCGGCGGGGCAGGAAGCGACCGCCGGTTCAGGCCTTGCTGGCCGCCAGCACATCCTCGAAGCTGCGAAGACCGGTGGTCGGCGCGCAGACCAGCACCGCCATGTTGCCGGGAGCATGCTGGTTCTTCCACATCTTGGTATGGGCGCGCGGGATGTCCTCCCAGGGGAAGACCTCGCTCATGCAGGGATCGATGCGCCGGTCCATCACCGCCTTGTTGGCTTCCGAGGCCTGCTTGAGATGGGCGAAATGCGACCCCTGGATGCGCTTCTGCCGCATCCAGACATAGCGGGCGTCGAAGGTCAGGTTGAAGCCGGTCGTGCCGGCGCAGAACACCACCATGCCGCCGCGCTTGACCACCAGACAGGAGACCGGGAAGGTCGCCTCGCCCGGATGCTCGAACACCATGTCGACATCGTTGCCCTTGCCGGTGATGTCCCAGATCGCCTTGCCGAAGCGTCGCGCCTCCTTCAGCCACTCGTTGTACTCGGGCGAGTTGACCTTGGGCATCTGGCCCCAGCAGTTGAAGTCCTTGCGGTTGATCACCCCCTTGGCGCCGAGCGACAGCACATAGTCGCGCTTGTCCTCGTCGGAGATGATGCCGATGGCATTGGCGCCGGCGGCAGCCGCAAGCTGGATGCCGAACACGCCGAGACCGCCAGAGGCGCCCCACACCAGCACGTTCTGGCCCGGCCGCAACTGGTGCGGCGCATGGCCGAACAGCATGCGATAGGCGGTCGCCAGCGTCAGCGTGTAGCAGGCCGCCTCCTCCCAGGTCAGGTGCTGGGGTCGCGGCATCAACTGCTGCGACTGCACCCGGCAGAACTGCGAGAACGATCCGTCCGGGGTCTCGTAGCCCCAGATCCGCTGGGTTGGCGAGAACATCGGGTCGCCGCCGTTGCACTCCTCGTCGTCGCCGTCGTCCTGGTTGCAATGGACGACGACCTCGTCGCCGACCTTCCAGCGCTTCACCTTGGATCCGACCGCCCAGACGATGCCCGAGGCATCCGACCCGGCGATGTGATAGGGCATGTCGTGCACCTTGAAGACCGAGATCGGCTCGCCGAGCCCGGCCCAGATGCCGTTGTAGTTGACGCCGGCGGCCATCACCAGCACCAGCACCTCGTTGCTGTCGAGTTCCCAGGTGGGAACCACTTCCAGCTTCATCGCCTCTTCCGGCGGCCCGTGCCGATCCGGCCGGATCGCCCAGGCATACATCGACTTCGGCACATGGCCGAGCGGCGGGATCTCACCGATCTCGTAAAGGTCCTTCACCGGGCGATCCTCCGCCTCGCGATTGTCGTTTGCCTGCTGAGCACTGCCCATATTGCCGTTATCCTCCCGTTTGTCAGCCTTCGCGGATACAGCGCCCCCCGCCTCCGCTATGGCGCCGTCCTCCACACGATAATGCTGCAGCGCATTATCGCAAGCCGGCTCAGATGCCCGCTTCGCGAAACTATCGTGCGAAAAACGGGCGCCCCGCTATTGGACTATTGCTTAATTGGCGCATTTGCCCAAGAGTGTTTTTGCATTGCACCTAGAAATAGTGCGTGTGCGAGGCCGCAGGGCCGCGCGATTTCGGGAGGAGGGTGACCGGTCGCAAGGTCGGGAGCCTGAGGAAAATCAGGAAGATGCCCGGCATGCGGGGCCCTTGGGCGCTGCCGCGGGCGCGAAGCTTGCGAGGAGTGTTTCCATGGGCGACAGAGCGACCCCCGCCAACCCGCAGACGGGCGCCGCCGGCATCCGGCGCGATAAGCCCTGGATCTTCCGCACCTATGCCGGCCATTCGACGGCCGCCGCCTCCAATGCGCTCTATCGCCGCAACCTCGCCAAGGGCCAGACGGGCCTGTCCGTCGCCTTCGACCTGCCGACCCAGACCGGCTACGATCCCGATCACCCGCTGGCGCGCGGCGAGGTCGGCAAGGTCGGCGTTCCGATCGCCCATCTCGGCGACATGCGGGCGCTGTTCGACGGCATCCCGCTTGAGCAGATGAACACGTCGATGACGATCAACGCCACCGCCCCCTGGCTGCTGGCGCTCTATGTCGCGGCGGCCGACGAACAGGGCGCCGACCGGGCGCAGCTTTCCGGCACGACGCAGAACGACATCATCAAGGAATACCTGTCGCGCGGCACCTATGTGTTTCCGCCCGCGCCCTCGCTGCGGCTGACCCGCGACGTCATCGCCTGGACCTACCGGGCGATGCCAAAGTGGAACCCGATGAACGTGTGCTCCTACCACCTGCAGGAGGCCGGCGCGACGCCGGTGCAGGAACTGTCCTTCGCGCTGGCGACGGCGATCGCCATCCTCGACGAGGTCCGGGCGTCGGGCGCCATCGACCCGGCGGATTTTCCCGAGGCGGTCGGGCGCATCTCCTTCTTCGTCAATGCCGGCATGCGCTTCATCACCGAGATCTGCAAGATGCGCGCCTTCGCCGAACTGTGGGACGAGATCTGCCAGACCCGCTACGGCGTTGCGGACGAGCGCTACCGCCGCTTCCGCTACGGGGTGCAGGTCAACTCGCTCGGGCTCACCGAGCAGCAGCCGGAAAACAACGTCTACCGCATTCTCATCGAGGCACTGGCCGTGGTGCTGTCGAAAAACGCCCGCGCCCGCGCCGTGCAACTGCCGGCGTGGAACGAAGCGCTCGGCCTGCCGCGCCCCTTCGACCAGCAATGGTCGCTGCGCGTGCAGCAGATCCTCGCCTACGAGACCGACCTGCTGGAATTCGAGGATATCTTCGACGGCTCCTCGGTGATCGGCAGCAAGGTCGAGGCGCTGAAGAGCGAGGCGCGCGCCGAGCTTGCCCGCATCGAGGAGATGGGCGGCGCCGTCGCGGCGGTGGAAACGAGCTACATGAAGCAGGCGCTGGTCGCCTCCAACGCCGCCCGCCTTGCCGCCATCGAGGCGGGCGAGCAGGTGGTCGTCGGCGTCAACCGCTTCACCGAGAGCGAGCCCTCGCCGCTCGCCACCGGCGAGGACGGCGGCATCCTGACGGTGCCCGAGCATGTCGAGGCGGAAGCCATTGCCACGCTGACGGCCTGGCGCGAGGCGCGCGACGAAGGCGCCGTGGCGGGCGCCATCGCCGCGCTGAAGCAGGCGGCGAGCGAGGGCACCAACATCATGGAGCCGTCGATCGCGGCGGCGAAGGCCGGCGTCACCACCGGCGAATGGGGCGCGGCGCTGCGCGAGGTGTTCGGCGAATACCGGGCGCCGACGGGTGTCGGCAAGGCGGCACGCGCCGATGCGCAGGACCTTGCTCCGGTGCGCGCTGCGGTGGAGAGCGTGTCGGCCAAGCTCGGCCGGCGGCTGAAGTTCCTGGTCGGCAAGCCCGGCCTCGACGGCCATTCCAACGGCGCCGAGCAGATCGCCGTGCGGGCGCGCGACTGCGGCATGGAAGTCGTCTACGAGGGCATCCGCCTGACGCCGGCGCAGATCGTCAATGCCGCGCTGGAGGAGGACGTCCATGTCATCGGCCTGTCGATCCTGTCCGGCTCGCACCTTGCCCTGGTGCGCGACGTGATGGAGCGGCTGCGCGCCGCCGGCATCGACGATATCCCGGTGGTCGTCGGCGGCATCATTCCCGAGGAAGACGCCGCCAGTCTGCGGGCAATGGGCGTTGCCGCCGTCTACACGCCGAAGAACTTCCAGCTCACCGACATCATGAAGGAAGTGGTGGAGATCGTCGGCTCGCGGGCGGAAGCGGCTGCGTGAGGGCGCCGGCCCGATAGGCTCGCACACATCACGCATTCGGCACAGAGCGCTTCGCTTGACGGATGGCGGGGGAGCAAGCTGTGCTGAACGGTGGCGCGACCCCGAGTTTGCGTTGCAAAATTCCACATTTGAGCAACTCAAAGCAGCTTGTCGTCATCCCACATCTCTCAAGCCGGATTGAGTTACGAAAACCTCCAGAAACCCACCAAAACCCGCGTAGAGGGGCACACGCCCAACACAACCCGATTAGCGTTGCAAATTTTGCAAAAAGCCGTACACAAAATCGAAGCTCAACTCATTCTGAAAGCGGGATTGGTTTATGGTCGCCAATCTGGACGCCTATGACCGCAGCGAGATGGTCGACTATCACTATGGGAGATTCCCGCCGCAGGCGCTGGATCTGAACCAGCTCATCGAGCCGCTCAGCCGAGCACAGGATGCGATCTCCCGCTACGACCAGATGTTGCTCTCTCTGCCCAACAGCGAACTTCTGCTCGCACCGCTCCGGCAAAATGAAGCGGTCATCTCCTCCCGCATGGAAGGAACGATCTCTACCGTCGACGAGGTCATGATCTACGAGGCTGAAAGCGAAGACAATCTGCACGCGCATGGCACCAGGGACGATGTGGTGGAAGTCGCGCTGTTCAGTGCGGTATTGCGTCGGTCACACGATGCGATGATCAACGGAGACCCGATCAACGAGACGTTGATCAAGAATGCGCACCGGATACTCCTGAGCTTCGGTCGCGGAGCAAGGAAATCTCCGGGCGAATACAAAACAGAACAGAATTACGTTGGGGACGACCGTCGCAAGGTCATCTATTTCAAGCCGATCAATCCTCTGGACCTGCGTCCCGCGATGCGCGCACTGATCGACTTCATCAACGATTCCCAGTTCTTGCATCTTTTTAAAGTCGCCATCGCACATGTGGAGTTTGAAGCGCTGCATCCGTTCAACGACGGAAACGGCCGAATCGGGCGGCTTCTCATCACGCTGCTGCTTTGGAAGTTCAGGCTGATACACAAGCCCTATTTCTACATCAGTGCGTTCTTCGAGGAGCACAAGGAAGACTACATAGAACTCATGCGCTCCGTATCGCGCGACGACGACTGGACAAAATGGACGGCTTTTTTCCTGCAGGCCATCGCCGAGCAAGCGGAAAGCAATCTAATCACGGCACAGAAGATCACTGCTCTCTATGACGAGATGAAGGAGAAATTCCGGGAGCTATCGGGATCCAAATGGCACATCGCAGCGCAAGACAGCATTTTCGCGCAACCGGTGTTCAAGAACAGTCACCTGATCAAGCGATCTGGAATACCGAAGCATGTCGCCATCAGGATCACCCGGCTGCTCCACGAAAACGGCCTGCTGCAGGAACTGCGTCCGGCCAGCGGACGACGAGGAGCCCTCTACAGGTTCGAGCCTTTGATGGAAATTGTGCGAGCGTAAATATTCGCTGCCGGTCTCCAATCAGCGCCCCGCCCCACTCCAGCCCAGTCCCGCACGCCTAGAGCATATTCTCGTCGTTCAGATCGGTTCGATCTGAACGACGAGAATATGCTCTAGGTATTGAATCTGGAGGGATTTCTAATCGATCAGGCGAGTCCACCTGATCGGAAATCGCCCTAGCGCGTGCGGTGGCCCTGGAGCCAGCGCTGCCATTGCCGACGCGAGCCGTGGAAGGCGTTGCGGTCGACATCGCCCTTGATGCCGTCGACGCGGCCCTTCGCCGTGTACTGCCAGAACACCCAGTCGCGGCGGTCCTCGTAGCGGCGGTTGGGATGGGCCGCGACAGAGCGCAGCCAGAAGTCGTAGCCGCGCTTCGCCCCGACCAGCCGGTCGCGGTGGAAATCGACGGAGGAATAGATCACCGGCCGCTTGCCATAATGGCTCTCCATCGCCCGCAGGAACAGGTCCATGTCATGCAGGACCTTCTCGCGGCCCGGGCGCTCCCGGCACCAGGAGTGTCCGTTCCATTCCATGTCGAGCACCGGCGGCAGCGCATCCGGGTCGACCGGAACGTTCTCGATGAACCAGGCGATCTGGTCCTCCACCGGACGGCAGAAGAAATAGAAATGATAGGCGCCGCGCCGCACGTCGGCCGCCTTGGCGTTCGTCCAGTTCTCCATGAACTTCGGATCGAGATAGTCGCCGCCCTCGGTCGCCTTGATCCAGGCGAACTCGGTGCCGGCCTTCTTCACCCGGTGCCAATCGATGTCGCCCTGGTAGCGCGCCACATCGATGCCGTGGATGGGATAGTCCTGCGGCTTCGGATCTTCGAAATCGAATGCCGCGCAGGACGCCACGAAAAGGGTGCAAAACAGGATCAGCACGCGCGCAGTCATCGCTCTCTCTTTGGTCCAAAGCCCCCTTTCAACCGGGTCTGGACACTATGACCAAAGCGTTAAGGAAGCACTTAGCAATCGAGCGAAGCGGAAATGAGATGAGGCCAAACCTTTCGGTTCGGCCTCACATGATCGTGATCGCAGCGCCGGCCTCAGCCGAGCGGCGGAATGCGCAGCACCTGGCCCGGATAGATCTTGTCCGGCTCGGCCAGCATCGGCTTGTTGGCCTCGAAGATCACCATGTATTTGGAGCCGTCGCCATAGGCCTTCTTGGCCACCGCCCACAGCGTGTCGCCCTTTGCCACCGTGTGGAAGCTGGCTTCCGGCGCGATGGCGGCGACCGCGATCTCCTCTTCCACCCTGGCAACGCCGAGCACGTTGCCGGCGGCCAGGATCAGCTTCTCGCGGGCTTCCTGGGTCGGGGCGGCACCGGCGATCTTCACCGTGTCGCCGGACACTTCCACCTTGACGTCGCCGTCGAGGCCGAGCGCCGCCACTTCCTTCTCGATCGCCGCGGCCGCATCGGCCTCCGGCTCCTTGCTGCCCCACAGCGACTTGCCTGCATCCTTCACGAAATCAAAAAAACCCATGTCGCGGCTCCCCTTCGGTCCTGCCCCAACGCGGCTGACGCCGCGCGGTCCCATCTGACGCGGCAGGTGCCGCGTCTCCCACTGCAACAGCGCGGCTTGCCCGCGCCGTTCGACACCAGTGTCAGCCGCAGTCAATACAGCCGCCAGGGCCGGATTCCTGTGACAGGCAACACAGAAATCCGCCGGGCCGGAGAAAGGCCGGCCTTGCAAGGCGCGCCGGCAACTGGCAATCAGTCAGGAAGCCGCTCAGGCTCCGCCCCGCCCTGCCAGACCCGGATCGCCATGACCGACCGCCTGACCATCGCCACCTGGAACATCAACTCGGTGCGGCTGCGCCTGCCGATCGTCGAGAAGCTGATCCTCGACCATGCGCCGGACGTGATCTGCCTGCAGGAAACCAAGTGCGCGGACGGCAATTTTCCGCTCTCCGCCTTCCGCAAGCTCGGCTACGAGCATATCGCGATCAAGGGCCAGAAGGGCTATCACGGCGTCGCGACGATCTCCCGCCGCCCCTTCCTCGACGAGGAGCGGATCGACTACTGCACCAAGGGCGACAGCCGGCATCTTTCGACCGGCATCCCCTTCGGTGGCGACCGCTTCACCCTGCAGAACTTCTATGTGCCGGCCGGCGGCGACCTGCCCGATCCGGAGCTCAACGACAAGTTCGCGCACAAGCTCGCCTTTCTCGACGAGATGGGCGAGCGCTTCGCCGCGATGTCCGGCAATGCCATCGTCGTCGGCGACCTCAATGTGGCGCCCTACGAGCATGACGTGTGGTCGCACAAGCAGCTCTTGAAGATCGTCAGCCACACGCCGATCGAATGCGAGAAGCTGGAGGCGGTGCGCACCGCCGCCGGCCTTACCGACGTGATGCGCGCCTTCGTGCCGATGGAGGAGAAGCTCTACACCTGGTGGAGCTACCGGGCCGCGGACTGGTCGGCGGCCGACAAGGGCCGCCGCCTCGATCATGTCTGGGCCAACCCGGCGCTGGCCGGCCAGGCGGTCTCCATGCAGGTGCTGCGCGACGCCCGCGGCTGGGACCAGCCCTCCGACCACGCCCCGGTGCTGGTGCGGCTGGAGGCTTAAAGCCGCCTGCAGCCTGCTCCAACGCCCTTACGGGCGGATGATCACCTTGCCCTGGGCCTTGCGGTCCGCGAGTTCGCGCAGGGCGCGCGCCGTCTCCTCGATCGGATAGGCCGCGTGCAGATGCGGCACGATACGCCCCTCGCGCACCCAGGCGAGCAACTGCTCCATATTGTCGCGATGCGCCTCCGGCTCGCGTACGATGGCATCGCTCCAGAACACGCCGAGCACGTCGCAGCCCTTCAGCATGACCAGATTGAGCGGCAGCTTCGGGATCTCGCCGGCAGCAAAACCGACAACCAGATAGCGGCCGCGCCAGGCCGTGGCGCGCAGCGCCGCTTCGGCGTAGTCGCCGCCGACCGGATCGTAGACCACATCGACACCGCTGCCATTGGTGAGCTGCTTCAGCCGGAGCTTGAGGTCGTCCTCGGCATAGTTGACCAGTTCGTCGGCGCCATGGGCGCGGGCGAGCTCCAGCTTGTCCGCGCTGGAGGCACAGGCGATCACCCGCGCGCCCATCGCCTTGGCGATCTCGACAGCGGCAAGTCCGACGCCGCCCGAGGCGCCGAGCACGGCCACGGTCTCGCCCGGCTCCAGCCGCGCCCGGTCGCGAAAGGCATGCAGCGTTGTGCCATAGGTGACCGACAGGCCGGCCGCCGCCTCGTCCGAAACCTCGTCCGGCAGGGCGATGAGATCGTCCTCGCTGGCGATCACCGCGCCGCGCACCGCGCCCCAGCGCACATAGCCCATCACCCGGTCGCCCGGCTCGAACGCCTCGATCCCTTCGCCCGTCTCCAGCACCCGGCCGGCGAACTCCGCGCCGGGTGAGAACGGCATCTCGGGACGAAACTGGTACTTGCCCTGAATGATCAGCGTATCGAAGAAGTTGAGCGCCGCGGCGTGGACCTCCACCAGCACGTCCCCCGGCCCGGGCGTCGGCATCTCGATGTCGCGCAGGACGAGATCCTCGGGCGCGCCGAAGCGTTCGCACAAGATGGCTTTCACGGATGATTCCCCCAACTGTTCCCCAAGTTTTCCCCAAGCCTCGCCTAGCACGGCCTGCGAAGTCCTGGAAGCAGCGAAGGCCCGCAAACTTGCCAGGGCCGCGGCCAGCCGCTATCTCCGGGCACCTGCGGTTGCCCGGCACCGGCCGGGCACAACGAAAAGGAGGTCGCAAGGCGTCATGCGCGGTTATTTCGCTGTCGGGGCGGAAGGCATTTCCAAGCAGATGAACCTCGGCAACCTGATGCGCTCGGCGCATGCCTTCGGGGCGAGCTTCTTCTTCACCGTCGATGCCGACAAGCGGATCCGCAGGGCGCCGGCCTCCGACACGTCGAAGAGCACCGGCCATCTGCCGCTGTTCCACTGGCCCTCAATCGCCGAGATGGACCTGCCGCAGGGCTGCCAGCTTGTCGGCGTCGAACTGACCGACGAGGCTGTCGACCTGCCGAGCTTCATGCATCCGCTGCAGGCAGCCTATATCCTCGGCCCCGAGCGCGGCTCGCTTTCGCCGGAAATGCAGGCGGCCTGCCAGCACATCATCAAGATCCCGAGCAAGTTCTGCCTGAACATCGCGATCGCCGGGGCGGTGGTGCTCTATGACCGCCACCGGGTGCATGGACAATATGCCGCACGCCCGCTGACCGCCGGCGGCCCGAAGACGCCGCGCCCGGAGCACAGGCATGGCGGCCCGATCATGCGCACCGGACGCAAGATCCCCGGCCAGCCGGACTAACGGGAGACGCGCGCTCCAAGGGTGGATCGGCGGCGCGAGGTCAGCGCCGGCCGCGCGAGCGGGCCACCCGGCCGAGCGTCAGCAGCACATCGCCGACCAGCGCCTCGGCCAGGGCCGGCGACTTGCGCGCCGCCGCCACCGCATCCGCCAGCCGCTCGCCCGCCTTGGCAAGGTCGTCTCCCGACCACAGCGACAGCTCCCGCGCGACAAGGTCGCGGCGCTTGTAGAAGATCGGCGGACGCGCCTGCTCGACGACGCGGGCCGGCGGCACGCCGCGATCGACCTCCGCCCTGGCGCGGGCGAGGAACTGGAAATGCCGCAGCGCCGCCGAGGCGATCATGTCGGCGCGCTGGCCGCTGGCCGACAACCGCTCCAGCCCGTGGTCAAGCGTGCCGAGATCGCCAAGCGCGGCCGCATCGATCAACTCGTCGACGGCAAAGGCCGAGGCATCGCCGATCACCGCCTCGACATCGGCGACATCGATGCGCTCGCGCCCATAGGCATAGAGGCAGAGCTTGCGCACCTCGCCGCGGCTGGCCAGCCGGTCGGCGCCGAGCAGCCCCATCAGCACCTGTCGCGCCTCGCGGCTGATCGCAAGGCCGGCCTCGCGCAATTCGCCGTCGATCACCCGCTCCAGATCGCGCGCCTCGTCGCCATAGCAGGGGATCGCCACCGCCTTGCGGTCGCGCTCGAACTTGCCGCGCAGGCCCGTGCCCTTTTTCAGGTCGCCCGCCTCGATCACCACCAGCGCGCTTTCCGCGCGCAGTTCGCCGAACAGCGGATCGACCGCCGGCGACAGGTTCTTGCCCGCCCCGTCGCGCAGCCAGACCACCCGTCGGCCGCCGAACAGCGGCACGGTCGAGGCCTCGTCGATCAGCCGCGCCGGGTCGGAGACCACCTCGGCGGCATCCAGGCGCACGAGCGAGAACGGATCGTCGACGCCGCCGGAAGCGCGCGTCACCAGCGCCTGGGCGCGCTCGGAGACGAGCCCGGTATCAGGCCCGAAAACGAGGACGAGGGAGACGTCGGCCGGCGGTTCGGCGATGAAACGGTCGATCTCGCCGGCCTTGAGCGCGACCATCGCGGATCAGCCGCGGGACGCGAAGAAGCCGGCGAGCCGCGTCTGGATGTCGCCGGCCACCATCTTCGCCGCCCGGTCCTCGGCATCGCGCTGGGCGCGCAGGTTGGCGAAGCGCTGGCTGGAGAAGTCGAAGGAGGCGGAGCCGAAGGCGCGGCCCGTGGTCACCGTGCGGCCCGTACCGAGCTCGCTCAGCACATAGGTGGCGTTGACGGTGACCGTATAGGCCGACGGCACGTCGGCGAGCCGCTCGACGCCGACCTCGTTGAGCGGCCGGTCGATCAGGATCCGCAGCCGGTAGCGCTGCTCGCCCGCCTCGCGGCCGCGGCGGAAGCCGAAGATCAGCTCGTTGCGCAGCACCTGGCCGACCCGGTCGAGATCCTCCCTGGAGGAGGTCTCCACCAGATCGATGTCGATGGCCGCCAGCTCGCTGGCGACGGCGGGGGAGGCTCCCGACACTCCGCCGATGGTGCCGTAGAGCGGCCGCACCTGGCAGGCGCCGGCAAGCAGCGCCGCACCGATGACGAGAACGGCGAGCGTCCGCCGGCGGGCGGGCTGCTGCGGTTGCGGATGGTCACACGACGACATTCACGATCCTCTGCGGAACCACGATGATCTTGCGGGCGGGCTTGCCGTCCAGCGCGCGCTGCACGGCCTCGAGCAGCAAGGTAGCCGCTTCGACCTCCTCATTGGAAGCCTCGCGTGAGACGACGAGGTCCGCGCGCTTCTTGCCGTTCACCTGCACCGGCAGGGTGATGGTCGCCTCGACCAGGAGAGCCGCCTCGATCTGCGGCCAGCCCTGCGTTGCCAGCAGGCTCTCGTGGCCGAGCGCCCGCCAGCATTCCTCGGCCAGGTGCGGCGCCATCGGCGCCATCATCTGCACCAGGAAGGCCGCCGCCTCGCGCTGGGCGAAGCGCATGTCGTCGCCCTCCGCGCTGCCCTGCAAAGCCTTGGACAGCGTGTTGACCAGTTCGTAGATCCGGGCGACGGCGCGGTTGAAGGACAGCGCCTCGATATCGGCCGAGATCGCCTGGCAGGCCTTGTGGGTCGCCCGGCGCAGGGCGGTCGCCGCCTCGCCGAAGGCATCGGGGCGCGCCGTCTGCGGCACGCTCTCGCCGATCTCGGAAATCAGCCGCCAGACGCGCTGCATGAAGCGCCAGGCGCCCTGCACCCCGTCCTCGGTCCACTGCACGTCGCGCTCGGGCGGGCTGTCGGACAGCATGAACCAGCGGGCCGTGTCGGCGCCGTAAGTCTCGATGATGTCGGTCGGGTCGACGGTGTTCTTCTTCGACTTCGACATCTTCTCGATCGAACCGATGGCGACTTCCTCGCCGCTCTCCAGCAGGAAGGCCTTGCGCACCTCGCCGTCGCCCTCGATGCGCACCTCGGCCGGCGAGACCCAGCCGCCGCCCGGCGCCTTGTAGGTCTCGTGCGTCACCATGCCTTGCGTGAACAGGCCGCGGAACGGCTCCTTGACGCTGAGATGCCCGGTGACGCTCATCGCCCTGGCGAAGAAGCGCGAATAGAGCAGGTGCAGGATCGCGTGCTCGATGCCGCCGATATACTGGTCGACCGGCAGCCAGGCATCCGCCACCGCCTTGTCGGTCGGCGTCTTGGCGCGCGGATCGGTGAAGCGGGCGAAATACCACGAGGAATCGACGAACGTGTCCATCGTGTCGGTCTCGCGCCGCGCCGGCTTGCCGCAATTCGGACAGGCGACGTTGCGCCAGGTCGGATGGCGGTCGAGCGGATTGCCCGGCTTGTCGAAGTCGATGTCGTCGGGCAGTTGCACCGGCAGGTCGGCGACCGGCACCGGCACCACGCCGCAGTCGTCGCAATGGATGACCGGGATCGGGCAGCCCCAGTAGCGCTGGCGCGAGATGCCCCAGTCGCGCAGGCGGTAATTGACCTGGCGCTGCGCCTGCGGCGCCCCGTCCAGCATCGCCCCCTCCAGCCGCGCGGCCACCGCTTCCTTGGCATCCGCGATCGACATTCCGTCCATGAAGGCGGAATTGTAGATCGTGCCCTCATCCGTATAAGCCTCGTCGCGGATCTCGAAGGTCTCCGGATCCGCTCCGTTCGGCAGCACCACCGGACGCACCGGCAGGTGATACTTGCGGGCGAAGTCGAGGTCGCGCTGGTCATGCGCCGGGCAGGCGAAGATCGCGCCGGTGCCGTAGTCCATCAGGATGAAGTTGGCGATATAGACCGGCAGCGTGATCGAGGGGTCGAGCGGATGGACGACCGTCAGCCCGGTGTCGATGCCGATCTTCTCCGCCGTCTCGATGGCCTCGGCCGAGGTGCCGATGCGCCGGCACTCCTCGACGAAGGCCGCGATCTTCGGATCGCCCTCGGCGAGCCTGCGCGAGATCGGATGGTCCGGCGACAGGCCCATGAACGAGGCGCCGAACAGCGTGTCCGGCCGGGTGGTGAAGATCTCCAGCGACGTGTCGCCGGTCGGCGCGGGCGTCGAGAAGGCGAAGCGCACGCGCAGGCCCTCGGACCGGCCGATCCAGTTCTTCTGCATCAGGCGGACCTTGTCCGGCCAGCGGTCGAGCGTGTCGAGCGCCGACAACAGCTCTTCCGACCAGTCGGAGATCTTGAAGAACCACTGGGTCAGCTCGCGCTGCTCGACCAGCGCGCCAGAGCGCCAGCCGCGCCCGTCGATCACCTGCTCGTTGGCCAGCACGGTCATGTCGACCGGGTCCCAGTTGACCTTGGAGTTCTTGCGATAGGCAAGGCCGGCCTTCAGGAAATCCAGGAACAGGTGCTGCTGCTGGGTGTAATACTCGACATCGCAAGTGGCGAACTCGCGCTCCCAGTCGAGCGACAGGCCCATGATCTTCAACTGGCCGCGCATCGTCGCGATGTTCTGATAGGTCCAGTCGCGCGGATGCACCTTGTTCTGCATCGCCGCGTTTTCCGCCGGCATGCCGAAGGCGTCCCAGCCCATCGGGTGCAGCACGTTGAAGCCGCGCGCCCGCTTGTAGCGCGCCACGACATCGCCCATGGCGTAGTTGCGCACATGCCCCATGTGGATGCGCCCCGACGGATAGGGGAACATCTCGAGCACGTAATACTTCGGCCGGGGATCCTCGTTGCGCGTGGCGAAAACCTTCGCCTCGTCCCAGACCTTCTGCCAGCGGCTTTCCGCTTCGCGGGCGTTGTAGCGCTCCGTCGCCATGATCTCGTGTGCTTCGCTCGTTGCCGTGAAAAGAAATGATGTGGCGCGACTGTCACCAGAAATCGCCGGCCCGGTCAACCGGCAAGGCCGGCGGCGCGCGCCTCTCCCCTCCAGGACTTGCATTCGCGCCGCACCCGTCGCATGTCCATGGCAGCCACCGCAACGCCCACGCACGAAGAGCCAGCAAGATGTCCGCGCACGCCGCCGAACCGACCAAGACCGACGCCGCCGGCCGGATCTCCGGAATCCGCGACAGGATCGCCGCCGCCGAGCAGGACGGCGCGCGCACGCCCGGCTCGGTCACGCTGATCGCCGTCAGCAAGACCTTCGATGCCGAGGCCATCCGTCCGGTGATCGCCGCCGGCCAGCGCGTCTTTGGCGAGAACCGGGTGCAGGAGGCGCAGGGCAAGTGGCCGGCGCTGCGCGGGGAGTTTCCCGATATCGAGCTGCACCTGATCGGCCCGCTGCAGTCGAACAAGGCGAAGGACGCCGTCGCCCTGTTCGACGTGATCCACACGCTCGACCGGGAGAAGATCGCCCGCGCGCTCGCCACCGAATGCGCGGAACAGGGCCGGACCTTGCGCTTCTTCATTCAGGTGAACACCGGCGAGGAGCCGCAAAAGGCCGGCATCGCCCCGCGCGAGGCGGACGAGTTCGTCGCCTTCTGCCGGGACGAACTGCGCCTGCCGCTGCTCGGCCTGATGTGCATCCCCCCGGTCGACGACACGCCGGGCCCGCATTTCGCGCTGCTGCGCAAGATCGCCGAGCGCAACGGTCTTGCCGGCCTGTCGATGGGCATGTCCTCGGACTTCGAGAGCGCCGTGCGCGTCGGCGCCACCCATGTGCGCGTCGGCTCGGCGATTTTCGGCACGCGCGACTACCCCTGAGCCGGCAGGCCGTGCCTTCGGCGTTTTGCAAAGGGGGGGCGTTTTGCAAAGGGGGGCGTTTTGCAGGGGAATGCGCCGGCTCCCTTGACTTTCGCTGGCGTTTGCGGGTATCAGCCCGTTAACTCCGAAAGAGTGACGACACTACGATCCGCCGCCCGGGACCCGCAGAGGTATAAAGAGATCCCGGAGGTTCACACCCGACAGCGCGATGCGCCCTCGGGTGTCACACCGCTTTGCGGATCGCGCTTCGTCCCGCCCGGGGGACACGGAAGCAGCGACAGCCGCTGCCTCGAGAGAGTTTAAGGAGACGGCATGTTCGAAAGTCTGTCAGATCGCCTCAGCGGCATTCTCGACAAGCTGACGCGGCGCGGTGCGCTGTCGGAGGCCGATGTCTCCGAGGCGCTGCGCGAGGTGCGCCGCGCTCTTATCGAGGCCGACGTGGCGCTGCCCGTGGTCAAGTCCTTCACCGACAAGGTGCGGAGCCGGGCCGTCGGCCAGGAAGTCCTCAAATCGGTGACGCCGGGCCAACAGGTCGTCAAGATCGTCCACGACCAGCTCGTCGAGATGCTGGGCGGCGCCGGCGAGCCGATCGACCTCAACGCGGCCGCTCCCTTCGCCATCATGATGGTCGGCCTGCAGGGCTCGGGCAAAACCACCTCGACCGCCAAGATCGCCCTGCGCCTGACCAAGAACGAGCGCCGCAAGGTGCTGATGGCCTCGCTCGACACCCGCCGCCCGGCGGCGCAGGAGCAGCTCAAGGTGCTCGGCGAGCAGACCGGCATCGACACCCTGCCGATCGTCGCCGGCCAGACGCCGGTGCAGATCGCCTCGCGCGCCATGACCGCGGCGCGGCTCGGCGGCTACGACATCGTCATGCTCGACACGGCCGGCCGCACCCATATCGACGAGCCGCTGATGGTCGAGATGGCCGAGATCAAAGCGGCGACCAATCCGCACGAGATCCTGCTCGTCGCCGACAGCCTGACCGGCCAGGACGCGGTCAACCTCGCCACCTCCTTCGACGAGCGCGTCGGCATCACCGGCATCGTGCTGACCCGCATGGACGGCGACGGCCGCGGCGGCGCGGCGCTCTCGATGCGCGCGGTCACCGGCAAGCCGGTCAAGCTCGTCGGCACCGGCGAGAAGGCGGATGCGCTGGAGGAATTCCACCCGGCGCGGATCGCCGACCGCATTCTCGGCATGGGCGACATCGTCTCGCTGGTGGAGAAGGCGGCGCGCGAGCTCGACCAGGAAAAGGCGGCCAAGATGGCCGCCCGCATGCAGAAGGGCAATTTCGACCTGGAGGACCTTGCCGAGCAGCTTCGCCAGATGGAGAAGCTCGGCGGCATGTCCGGGATCATGGGCATGATGCCCGGCGTCGGCAAGATCAAGAAGCAGCTCGACGCGGCCAATATCGACGACCGCGTGATCAAGCGCCAGGTCGCGATCATCCAGTCGATGACCCCGCAGGAGCGCCGCAAGCCCGACATTCTCAAGGCCAGCCGCAAGAAGCGCATCGCCACCGGCTCCGGCGTCGACGTCGCCGACGTCAACAAGCTGCTGAAGATGCACCGGCAGATGGCCGACATGATGAAGCAGATGGGCAAGGGCAAAGGCCTGCTCGGCAAGATGATGGGCGGCATGGGCCTGCCCGGCGGCGGCATGCCGAACATCGACCCGAAGGAACTGGAGCGCATGGCCCAGTCCGGTCAACTTCCCGGTCAGCTTCCCGGCGGGCTTCCAGGTCAGATGCCGGGCCAGATGCCGGGTCTGCCCGGCGGGCTTGGTGGTTTGAGTGGCCTCGGTGGCCTCGGCGGACTGGGCGGGCCGAAGCTGCCCGGCGGTCTCGGCGGCCTTCCGGGCCTGGGACGGGGGAAGAAGAAATGACCGACAGCGCCGAGGAGATCCTCGAGCCGACGTCCACCGCGATGGACGAGTTGCTGCGCCTGCGCGGCTCCATCGACAATATCGACGCCGCGCTGGTTCACATGCTTGCGGAGCGCTTCAAGTGCACGCAGAAGGTCGGCCTGCTGAAGGCCACCCACAATCTTCCGCCCGCCGATCCGGCGCGCGAGGAACGGCAGATCGCGCGGCTGCGCGCGCTTGCCCGGGACGCCAACCTCGATCCCGATTTCGCGGAGAAATTCCTGAACTTCATCGTCAGGGAAGTGATCCGACACCATGAAGCCATTCGCCGCTGAACCCGGCGTCGCACTGAAGTACCAAAGGAGACTACCATGGCCCTGAAAATTCGTCTTGCTCGCGGCGGCGCCAAGAAGCGTCCGTTCTACCGCATCGTCGTTGCCGACGTCCGCTCGCCGCGCGACGGCCGCTTCATCGAGAAGGTCGGCCTCTACAACCCGATGCTGCCGAAGGACAATGCCGACCGCATCGTCCTCGACGTCGAGCGCATCCAGCACTGGATGAGCCACGGCGCCCTGCCGACCGACCGCGTCCTGCGCTTCCTCGATGCCGCCGGCGTGCTGAGCCGCGAGGCCCGCAGCAACCCGAAGAAGGCCGAGCCGGGCACCAAGGCCAAGGAGCGTCTCGCTGCCAAGCGCCAGGCTGCCGAAGAGGCCGCCGCGGCCGCTGCCGAGGCTGCCGGCGGCGGCGAGGAAGCTGCTGCCGAGTAATCGGCACGGCCCTTCGAGCACCTTCAGGATCCGCGCCTCCCGGCGCGGATCCGCTGGGGCCCTCAGGTCCCGACCCTGAACCGGATACCACCCGGGGACTGCACACCCGCCCTCCCCGTCAGGAGCACGGCCGCGTGAGCAAGGATCGCATTCTGATTGCCCGGATCGGCGCCGCCCATGGCGTGCGCGGCGAGGTTCGCGTCAAGCCGTTCGGCGACGACCCCCTGTCCTTCTGCGACTATGGACCGCTGGAGACCGCCGACGGCAAGCGCCGGCTGGTGGTGACATCCGCGCGCCTGCAGAAGGCGATGGTGGTGACCCGTTTCGAAGGGATCGACGACCGCACCGCCGCCGAGGCGCTGAACGGCCTCGATCTCTACGTCCCGCGCGACGCCCTGCCGGAACTCCAGGACGACGACGAGTTCTACCACGCCGACCTGCTCGGCCTCGAGGCGGTCTCGACGGAGGGGCAGACCATCGGCAGGATTGTCGCGCTACCCGATTTCGGCGCCGGCACGCTGGTCGAGATCCGCCCGCAAGGGGCGGCGTCCTTCTACGTCCCCTTCACCCGCGAGGCGGTGCCGGAGATCGACCTGGCCGCCGGCAAGGTGACCGTCGTCGTGCCCGAAAGCACGGAAGACGACGAGGCTCGGGACGACGGTGCGCGCGACGACGACGGGGACGGGCACGAGGACGGGCACGAGGACGGGGACGAAGACACGGTGGACTGAGCCTGCGGGGCCTCAGCCGTCTCGGCCGGCTCCGCGGCGGACACCTTGCCGCCGACAAGGGCGGCTCTCGTTTCCGAGCGCAGCAGCGCGATGGCGGCGACGACGAGAGCGACGCCGATCAGGTTCGCGGCGATGTCGCCCATCGAGAATTCCCGGTGGGGAAACAGCGACTGCACCAGTTCCCCGGCCACCCCCAGCCCGGTGGCGACGGCGGCCGAAATCCGCAGCCGACAACAGAAAAATGCATGCACCGCCAGGGTCAGAAGCCCAAAGAAAACCAGGTGCTGCAGCTTGTCCCAAGGGTGGTCGATGCCCGGATTGTAGATGAACCCGGCGACGATCCCGTAGGCGACGAGCAGGGCCAGCGGCCACACCTGGGCCGGCGACAGGTCGAGATAGTGCCGCCGCGCCAGGGAGCGGACGAGATCGACAAGGCGGGCAACCGGTTGCGGCATGAAGAACTCCGGGGGATTGCGCCTTCCTTGCTACGCGGGAAAGCCTTAAGCGGGGGTTGCATCGCTCATCAAGCGGCGGCAACGCTCCGTGCATCGGCGCAAATCCGGCCAACAATATGGCCGCGCAACCAGGTTCACCACATCTAAGGAGCAAACGATGGCGTTCCGGGCGTCGATCCTCAGCCTCTATCCGGAGATGTTTCCAGGTCCGCTCGGCACCTCGCTGGCCGGGCGGGCGCTGGAGCGCGGCGACTGGGATCTGGAGCTGCACCAGATCCGCGATCACGCCACCGACCGCCACCGTTCCGTCGACGACACCCCCGCCGGCGGCGGTGCCGGCATGGTGCTGCGCGCCGATATCCTCGCCCTTGCCATCGATGCGGCGAGCCCGGCCGGCGATCCGCGGCCGCGCCTCTTGATGAGCCCGCGCGGCCGGCCGCTCGACCAGGGCCGGGTCCGCGAACTGGCGCAGGGCCCCGGCGCGGTGATCGTCTGCGGCCGCTTCGAGGGGGTGGACCAGCGGGTGATCGAGGGGCGGGACTTGGAGGAGGTGTCGATCGGCGACTACATCCTCTCCGGCGGCGAACTCGCCGCCATGGTCCTGCTCGACGCGGTGATCCGCCTGCTGCCCGGCGTCATGGGCAATGCCGAGAGCGGCGCTTTCGAGAGCTTCGAGACCGGCCTGCTGGAGCATCCGCACTACACCCGCCCGCGCGAATTCGAGGGCGCCGGCATTCCCGAGGTGCTGACCTCGGGCGATCACGCCCGCATCGACCGCTGGCGGCGGGAGGAGGCCGAGCGGCTGACCCGCGAGCGCCGGCCCGACCTGTGGCAGCGTCATACCGGCGAGTGAGGCGCGGGTTTCTGCGCCGAACGGGCGCAAAAGGGCATGACAAACGCTGTGAGTTGCGCTAGACAGCGGCCACTCGGGCGCCTGCCGGCGCAAGCCGTGACGATTGTCGTTTGCCTTTGCCCCGGATCGCGGGCGCGGAGGCACCGCATCTCGCGAGCGCGGCGGCCCCGGTCGAATTCCGTGGCCGGACCTGTCCGGCCTGGCCAAAACCCGGTGAATTCGCCCCTGCGGCTCGACCGCCAGCGGACGCTCTGACCGAGACGAACCAAAAGGCAGTGCCATGAACATCATCGAACAGCTCAACGCCGAGGAAATGGCGAAGGTCGAAGCCCAGCGCAAGCTGCCGAGCTTCTCTCCCGGCGACACGATCCGCGTCAACGTCCGCGTGACGGAAGGCAACCGCACCCGTACCCAGGCCTATGAGGGCGTGTGCATCGCCCGTTCCGGCGGCGGCATCAACGAGAACTTCACCGTCCGCAAGATCTCTTATGGCGAAGGCGTGGAGCGCGTGTTCCCGATCTTCTCGCCGATGCTCGAGGGCGTCGAGGTCGTGCGCCGCGGCAAGGTGCGTCGCGCCAAGCTCTATTACCTGCGCGGCCGTCGCGGCAAGTCGGCCCGTATCGTCGAGGCGACCAACGTGCGCGCCCGTCGTCTGAACGACGAGGTCAAGGCCGACGTCGCCGCCGCCAAGGCCGCGAAGGAGGCCGAGCAGGCCGCCGCTGCCAGCGAGAGCGCCGAATAAGACGCTGAAGGTCCGGCGCCCGCGCCCGGATCTGCGTCTGCCGAATGCGAAAACCCCGGAGCCTCAGGTTCCGGGGTTTTTCATTTGAGGCGTCTCGTTGGTGGCACTTCGCTTGCGGAGCGGCGCCGCTCCGCTACTCGATCCGCCGCAGATGCGCGCGCACCGCGAGGCGCGAGGTCGCCGCCGTCAGCACGGTGACGAGGAAGATGATCGCCAGCACGCCGAGATAGCCGCCAACGCCGACCGACACGCCGCCGAACATGTCCATCGAGCGGGCAAGGCCCTGCAGGCCGCTGCGCTCGTCGGCGAGGAAGCCGAGGACGAGGAACACCAGACAGGCGGCGACGCCGCCGGCCAGCCCGCCCTGCAGGCCGAGCAGCAGGAAGTGGCGCTGGAACTCGCGGGCGACGAAACTGTCCTCCGCGCCGACGAAATGCAGCACCTCGACCACGTCGCGATTGCCGGCCATCGCCGCCCGCGTCGCGAAGACGACGGACAGCACCATCGAGCCGAGCACCAGCAGCAGCACGGCGATGCCGCCCAGCACCACCGCATTGGCCATGGCCGCAAGCCGGCTGGTCCACAGGCTGTGATCGTCGACGCTCGCCCCGCGCACCTCGGCGCTGACGGCCAGGCGCAGCGCGCCGAGGTCGAACGCCGCCGGCGCCGCCACCTGCACCTGGATCAGCCGCGGCACCGGCAGGCTCTCCAGGTCGAGCCCGGCGCCGAGCCAGGGCTGCAACAGGTTTCGCGTCTCCTGGTCGGACAGCGCCCGCACCGTGCCGACGCCGGCCTGGGCCCGTGCCGCCGCCGTCGCCTTCTCGATCTCGCGCAGCATGTCGACGCCTTCCGCCGGGCGGATCTGGATCGTCACCTCGCGCAGCAGGTCGTTGGACCAGGCGCTGGCCGCCTCGTGAATGACGGTCACCGCGCCGATGGTCAGGCAGGCGAGGAAGCTCATGATCGCCACCACCAGCGTCAGCGCGCGCCCCGCGACCGCCTGCGGCGGCACGATCGGGGCGGAGGGGCGCAGCTCGCCGGCGGCGCCGCGCTTGCGTGCCTTGGGTGCGGCCTTTGCCCGGCGCGGGGCGGCTGGCCGGCCAGCGGCCGGACGGGGGCCGCGCCCGGCCCTCTGGCTCCTGTCGTCGTCAGTCATGGATCTGCAACCGTCCTTCGCCCAGTTCCATGCGCCGCGCGTCGACCTGGTCCATCAGGGCGAGGTCGTGCGTGGCGATCACCACCGAGGTGCCGAGCCGGTTCAGCTCGATGAACAGCCGCAGCAGCCGCCGCGCCAGCGGCGGATCCACATTGCCCGTCGGCTCGTCCGCCAGCAACATCTCCGGCCGGGTGATCAGCGCCCTGGCGATCGCCGCGCGCTGCTTCTCGCCGCCCGAGAGCACCGGCGGCAGCACATGCATGCGCTCGCCGAGCCCCACCCATTTCAGCAGTTCCACCACGTCGGAGCGGTATTGGCTTTCCTCCTGGCCGATGACGCGCAGCGGCAGGGCGACATTCTCGTAGGTCGTCAGGTGATCGAGCAGGCGGAAATCCTGGAAGACGATGCCGATGCGCCGGCGCAGCGCCGGGATCTGGCTCTTGTTCAGCGCCGAGGTGTCCTTGCCGAAGGCGCGGATCAGCCCGCGCGTCGGCTTCAGCGACAGGAACAGCAGGCGCATCAGGCTGGTCTTGCCCGCACCGGACGGACCGGTAAGGAACTGGAATGACTGCGGCCTGATCTCGAAGGTCAGGTCGCGCAGGACTTCCGGCCCCATGCCGTAGCGCAGACCGACATTTTCGAATCGGATCACGGCAACCTCTCGTTAAGACATTGGCCGGACAGTATCGCCTCGGCATTAACGCTTCATTAACGATATCCAGGCGTGATGGAGCCAGAACACCCGGAAAGCGGCCGGCGCGACGATCAATCGTTTCGCCGTTTGCGGCATGTTTACGGTCTTCGCCGGAAACTACCCGCTTTGCGAACCGGCTCTCCGGGTGTCGATACGCCTTTCCGGCCGGTATTTGCGGGCAAGACGAGGCCGCGTCCACAATGAAGATCACCTGTCCGGACTGCGCAACCGCCTATCGGGTCAGCCCCGCCGCCCTCGGGCCGGAGGGCCGCGACGTCAAATGCGCCCGCTGCGGCACGCGCTGGCACGCGCTTCCCGATCCGGACACCGCCTCCATCGAGACCGAACTGCCCGAAGACGCCGATACCGAGGCACGGGCCGCGCGCAAACCGGCAGCGGCGATGGCCGGCCGTGACGACGCCTCCCCGGCCGAGGCCGACGAGGACGACAGCGACGGCGCGCAGTGGGGCGACGACCGGGAGGAGGACCCTGCGGATCGGGACGAGGACGTCTTCTCCGCCGCGTCGGAGCCGCGCGACGACGGTCTGGAGGATGAGGACGACCAGGCCGAGGACGGCTGGGAAGCGGCCAAACGGGTCGAGCCCGCGGCTCTTCCGGTAGCCGCGGCGGCGGCCGAGGCGGATGGGGCAGCGGCAAGCGCCAAGCCGGTCGACATCGAAAGCCTCGCCCGCAAGCCGAAGATCTATGTCAAGCCGCGCAGCAGCGAGCCGGTGCTGGGCCGCCTGCTCGCCAGGATCGGCCAGCGCGCCCGCCGGCTGCGTCCCCGCCGGGTGGTCGGCACGATGATGTTCTTCGGCGCCATCGCCCTGTGCGCGCTGGCGGTCACCTTCCGCACGCCGATCGTCGCCCGCATGCCGGATCTGGCCGGCCTGTTCGCCCTCGCCGGGCTGGAGGTCAACCTGCGCGGGCTGGAATTCCGCGACCTGCGCACCTTCCGGGAGATCGAGGACGGCGCCATCGTGCTGGTGATCGAAGGCACGATCGTCAATGTCGAGCGGGAAGCGGTGCCGATCCCGGCCATTCGCCTCGCCCTGCGCAGCGAGGATGCCCAGGAAATCTACGCCTGGACCATGGAACCGCGCTTGCGCCGGCTTGATGTCGGTGGCACGACGCGGTTTCGCACCCGCCTGTCGGCCCCGCCCGATCTGGCGGCGGACATCCAGGTGCGCTTCGTGGAGCGCAAAGAACGCCAGGTCAGGCTGCAATGAACGACACTGTCGATATCCGAACCCTCTTCGACGAAGCCGCGATCGCCGCCCGGGTCGAGGAGGTCGCCCGCGAGATCGCGGCCTCGCGGCCGCAGGGACTGCTCGTCGTTGCCGTGCTCAAGGGCAGCTTCATGTTCGCCGCCGATCTGGTGCGGGCCATGCATCGGGCCGGCCTGACGCCGGAGATGGAGTTCATCCACCTGTCGAGCTATGGCGCGGGCACCGAGTCAAGGGAAATCCGCGTGTTGCGCGATGTGGAGAGCGATGTTGCCGGCCGGGATGTGATTCTCGTGGATGACATCCTGGAAAGCGGCCGCACGCTGGCTTTTGCGCGAGACCGACTCAGCGAGCGCGGCGCAGGCTCTGTGCGCATCGCCGCCTTGCTCGACAAGCCGATGCGCCGCAAAACCGCCATTTCCGCGGATTATGTCGGGTTCGAGTGTCCGGACAAGTTCGTTGTCGGCTACGGGATGGACATGGGCCACAAGTGGCGCCAGCTCCCGTTCATCGGCTACGTCGTCCAGGATGCACCGGCCTAGCGCGCGGATGGTTCAACAACGGAGGGGGACATGGCCCGCATTCTGATCGCCGAAGATGACGAAGCCGTTCGCAGCTTCGTCAAGCGCGCCCTCGAGCTGGACGGTCACGCCGTGGTCGCCCTGGAAGACGGTGCGGCGGCGGCCGAGACGCTGGCGAAGGAAAAGGGCGCCTTCGACCTCATCCTTTCGGACATCAAGATGCCGGTGATGGACGGCATCGCCTTCGCCCTGATCGCCGCCCGCGACTATCCGGCCGTGCCGATCCTGCTGATGACGGGCTTCGCCGACCAGCGCGAGCGGGCGAACGGGCTCGACGCGCTGATCCACGACGTCGTCACCAAGCCGTTCTCGCTGGCGGAAATCCGCCGCGCCGTCAGCGATGCCCTGCTCGGCATCTGCCGCGAAGAGACCCGCCGCTACGCCTGACCGCGTGGCGGCCTGCGCCTCGGCCGCAGCCCCTTCCTTCACGGAGGCGAGCCGTCGTCTCCCGCTCCGGCGCTGTCGCCGGCTTCCTTCTTCCCCCCAATCGTCCGTTGAAACGCAACGGGCCCGCGCTTGTCCCGCGCGAGCCCGAAATCGCAGCGCACGCCCGCAAGGCGCCGCTCAGTTGCGCCGCAGCAGCCGCTCCAGATAATCGAGTTCGATCATCGGCCGGGTCGGGTCCGAGAAGCGCCGGCGCAACTCCTCCAGGATCCGGCGCGCCCGCTGCACGTCGATCTCGTCCGGCACCCGCACCCGGTCGCCGAAATCCGGCCCTTCCGTGCGGCGTGGCCGCCCGAGCGGGTCCTCGTCCATCGGGCTGCCCTGGCGTCCGGCCATGCCGGGCCCGTCGCCCGGCCCCGGCTGTCCGAACATCTGCTCCGCCATGCCCTGCGCCCCGCGCCGCAGCGCATCCAGCGCATTGCCCTGCTGTCCGACGGCATCGCCCGGCTGACCCTGGCCGAGGCTGTCGCGGGCATTGCCCATCTCCTCGCCGGCCCGGCCGAGGTCGTCGTTCGACGGCATGCCGTTGCGGGCCATCTGGTCGAGAAGCTGCTGCAGCCGCTCGCCCAGTTGCCCCTGCCCTTCCTGAAGCTGCCTCAGGGCCTCGGCAAGCTCTTCCGGCGTCATTTGTCCCGGCTGGCCTTGCTGACCCTGCTGGCCCTGCTGACGACCCTGCTCCTGCTGCTGGTTGAAGCGGTTGGTCTGGTCCATCAGCTCCTGCTGCCGCTGGATCATCCGGCCGAGCTCGTTGAGCGCCTGCATCATCTCCTGCGTCATGCTGTCCGGCATCTGCTGCGGCCGGCCGGCCTGCAGGTTCTCCAGCATCCGCTGCATCTGGGCGAGCAGTTCGCGCGCGGCATCTCGCGAGCCGCTGCGCGCCAGTTCCTCGATCCGCGACAGCATCTCGTTGAGGTCCTGCGGCCGCAGGTTCTGCGCATTCGGATCGAGCGGCTGCATCGCTTGCGGGTTCTGCCGCAACTGCTCGGCCAGCGCCTGCATGTATTCGTTCAGCGCCTGGCGCAGCTCTTCCGTCAGCCGGGCGATCTCCTCATCGGACGCTCCCTCCTCCAGCGCCCGGCGCAGCGCTTCCTGCGCGTCGCGCAAGGCCCGCTCGGCGGTCGACAGGTCGCCGTCCTCGATGTTCAGCGCCAGTTCCCACAGCAGGTCGACGACATCGCGCAGCTCGTCGTCCGACTGCGCGGCAACGAGCTGGCCACGGGCGAAGCGCATGCCGAGATGGGTCCGCAGCTTCTCGCCGAAGACTTCCGGCGCCAGCATCAGGCCGTCGAACGCGTCGAGCACGCGCACCTGCGCATTGGCGTCGAGCGCCAGGCTGCGGCGCTGCTCGACCACCGCACGCGCCAGCGGCTTGGCGAAGCGCCGCTGCGGCAGGGTGAAGCGGTGCGGCTCGGAATAGCCGGTCTGTCCGGCATGGTCGCTGGCGCTCAGCACCACGTCCACCTCGGAGCCGGCCCAGGGATGGCTGGTCAGGTCGCGAATCGTTTCGCCGGTCCCGGTGCGCCGCTCGCCGGCGGCCAGCGACAGCGGAAAGCTCGGCGCCTCGACCAGGGGGCGGATCGCCGCGCCGCTGTCCTGGTTGCGGCGCTGCGCCGGGCGGATGTCGGCGCGCGCGCCGACGATGCCGTAGTCGTCCTGCGCCAGATAGGTGAATTTGACCGCGCCGCTGAGCTGCTCTTCCGGATCGTTGAGCAGGCGGATGGTCGGCGGCTCGTCCGGCTCCACCGCCACCTGCCAGGCATGCACGAGCGCTTCGCCGTCGCGGATTTCGATGGCCGCGGATGTCTCGAGCCGGCTGCGCAAACCGCCTGCGACAGCCGCCGGCGCCGCGCCCTCGTCGCCGCTCCCCCCGCCGGCCTCGGCCAGGTTCACCGTCTCCTGCGGCGTGACCAGCAGCACGGCAAGCGCACCGACCCCTTGCGCGCGGACGATCACCTCGCTGCCCTGCGGCACGCTGATCGCCTTGCTGGGGTCGCGCAATTCGGCCGCCGCCCCGGTCAGGAACACCGGCGCCCGGCCGGTATAGACCGGCGGCGCGATCCAGGCATCGATCCGGGCGGACAGGGGGGCTGCCTGCGGCGCGCCGCCGCCGAACGGCGACAGCCGCGACAGATGGCTGCCCTCGGCCGCGAAATAGCCGACCACCAGCAGCATCGCCGCCAGCACGCGCAGGGCAAAGGGATCGCGGCGGAAGGCCTGCGGGCTCGGCAGATCGGTGCGCACGCTGGCCAGAGCGGCGCTGGCGCGGCGGCGGTGCACCTCCCACAGCGCCCGCGTCTCGGCCCTCTCGCCGCCGTCGAACAGCCGGTCGTCCAGCGCCGCCAGCGGCCGGTGGCTGAGGCCCGAGACACGCTCGATCCGAGCCAGCGCTTCGGCGCGGGAGGGAGAACCGGCACGGGCGAGCGGCAGGGCGGCGTACACGGCAGCGGCCAGGACGCCGAGCGCGGCGATCGCCGACAGCCAGGACGGCAGCATCGACCACAGGCCGAGCCAGGACAGGCCGACATAGAGGGCGACAACGATCAGGACCGAGTGCAGCGGCGGCCAGACCCGCTCCCAAAGCAGCGACAGGCGCGTGCGCAGAACCGCCCGTTCGAGGCGCGCGCGCGCGCGCCGGGCCTCGTCGCCCGGCGGCGGGACGGCTGGGCCGGGTTCCGCTCCGGAACCGGCCGGTGTCGTCGCGTCTGTCACTGTCTGTCTCCGCGGCCCGACCCTTGGGTCACCCGCCCCCGTTCCGTTAGGGTGGGGCGTTTCGTCCGCTTTGGCAAGGCCGCGCCGGGCAAAGGCGCCCCGCGGCTCAGCTCTCGTCGAGCCAGGACGGCAGCCTGTCGAGGCCGATCAACTCCTCGTAGGTCGGCCGGGGACGCACCACCGCGTGGGCGTCGCCCTTCACCAGAACCTCCGGAACGAGCAGCCGGCTGTTGTAGCTGCAGGCCTGCACCGCGCCATAGGCGCCGGCCGAATGCACGGCCAGCAGGTCGCCCGGCACAACCGCCGGCATGTCGCGATCATGGCCGAGATAGTCGCCGGTCTCGCAGACCGGACCGACCACGTCGGCCATCACCCGCGGATGGTCGGGGGCCGGCAGGACCACCGTGCGGATCTCGTGATAGGCATCGTAGAGCGTCGGGCGGATCAGGTCGTTCATCGCCGCGTCGACGACCACGAAGGTCTTCGCCGCGCCCTGCTTCACATAGAGGACGCGGGTGACGAGGATGCCGGCATTGCCGGCGATCATCCGCCCCGGCTCGAAGATCACCTTGCAGTCGAGATGCTCGACATGCCGGCGCACCACCTCCGCATAGGCCTCCGGGTGCGGCGGCGGCTCGTTGTTGTCCCGGTAGGGAATGCCGAGCCCGCCGCCGAGATCGACATGGTCGATGGCATGGCCGTCGCCGCGCAGGTCCGCGATCAGCCCGCCGAGCCGCGAGAACGCCGTGTCGAAGGGCTCGAGCTCGGTGATCTGCGAGCCGATATGCATGTCGATGCCCGACACCTGCAGCCCCGGCAGGGCGGCCGCATGGGCATAGACCTCGCGCGCCCGGCCCCAGGGAATGCCGAACTTGTTCTCCGCCTTGCCGGTGGCG
Source organism: Stappia sp. TSB10GB4 (assembly GCF_900185745.1). Classification (NCBI taxonomy): domain Bacteria; kingdom Pseudomonadati; phylum Pseudomonadota; class Alphaproteobacteria; order Hyphomicrobiales; family Stappiaceae; genus Stappia; species Stappia sp. TSB10GB4. The sequence continues at coordinate 69,323 of NZ_FYAV01000022.1, forward strand.
ATCTTGGCGTGGGTGCGCGCGTCGACATCCGGGTTGATGCGGATCGAGACCCGCGCCGTGCGGCCCTTCTGGCTCGCCACCTGCGAAAGCTGCACCAGTTCCGGCTCGCTCTCGACATTGAAGCACAGAATGTCCTCGTCGAGCGCGTGCGCCTGTTCCTCCGCCGTCTTGCCGACGCCGGAGAACATGATCCGGTCGGCCGGCACCCCGGCCGCCCGCGCCCGGCGCAATTCGCCTTCCGAGACCACGTCCATGCCGGCGCCGAGCCGCGCCAGCGTCGACAGCACCGCCTGGTTGGAATTCGCTTTCATCGCGTAGCAGACGAGCGTCGGGATGCCGGCGAAAGCCTCGCTGAACACCCGGTAGTGCCGCTCCAGCGTGGCGGTGGAATAGCAATAGAACGGAGTTCCGACCTCGGCGGCGATCGTCTCGACCGGCACGTCCTCGGCAAACAGCCGGCCATCGACATAGTGGAAGTGATGCAAGGCCTTGTCCTGACCAGAGGGCACCGGTGGCGGTGGCGCCGCCGGCTGCCGGCATGAAAAAACGCGACGTCTCAGATGATGGCGTCGAGGATGAAGGGTCGGTCCGGGCGCGCCGACGCCGGCGCCTGCGCCGGAGCCGCCTGACCGGGCGCGGAGACGGCGGGATCCACCTGATCTGGACGATCGAGGGCGCCGCGACGGCCGCAGCCGGCCAGCGTCAGCGCCAGCACGGCCGCGATCAGCACGCCGCCGCTCAGGACCCGAGACATGCCAGCTTTCGCCATGGTGAGCGTCGCTCCTGTTGACGTCCGTTCGAAGCGGGCCGGCCCGGCCGGCCCCTGCCGTTTCCTCGCATGCGGCGGCGTTTGCCGCAAGTCCCCAGGGTCGGGACCTTGGGCCCGCCTTGCTGCCGCAGGTCTCTAACGCCGCGCGGCCTCGCGCTCCAGCGCCTTCAGCCAGCGCTTGGCCTGCTTGCGGACATTGGCCGGCGCCGTGCCGCCATAGCTGGTGCGCGAGCGCACCGACTTGTCGACCGACAGCACGGTGAAGATGTCCTCGGTGATGCGCGGCTCGATCGCCTGCAGGTCTTCCAGCGGCAGCCGGTGCAGCGGCACCCCGCGCTCCACGGCAAGGCCGACGGCGCGCCCGGTGACGTGATGCGCCTCGCGGAACGGCATGCCGATCACCCGCACCAGCCAGTCGGCCAGATCCGTCGCGGTCGAGTAGCCCGAGCCGGCGGCGGCCTTCATCGTCCTGGTGTTGGCGGTCAGGTCGCGGACCATGCCGGTCATCGCGGCCAGCGCCAGCGACAGGCTCGGCAGCCCGTCGAAGGCCTGTTCCTTGTCTTCCTGCATGTCCTTGGAATAGGCCAGCGGCAGGCCCTTCATCATCACCAGCAGCGCCGTCAGCGAGCCGTAGATGCGGCCGGTCTTGGCGCGCACCAGTTCGGCCGCGTCCGGGTTCTTCTTCTGCGGCATGATCGAGGAGCCGGTCGAGAAGCGGTCGGACAGGGTGACGAAGCCGAACTGCGCCGAGCACCAGATGACGATTTCCTCGGCAAGCCGCGACAGGTGCATGGCGCAGATCGAGGCCGCCCCCAGCGCCTCGATGATGAAGTCGCGATCCGACACCCCGTCCAGCGAGTTGGCCGTCGGCCGGTCGAAGCCGAGCGCCGCCGCCGTCATCTCCCGGTCGATCGGGAAGGACGTGCCGGCCAGCGCGGCGGAGCCGAGCGGGCATTCGTTCATCCGCTTGCGGGCATCGCGCATGCGCGAGCGGTCGCGGGCGAACATCTCGACATAGGCCATCAGGTGGTGGCCGAAAGTCACCGGCTGGGCCGACTGCAGATGGGTGAAGCCCGGCATGACGTCGCCGGCATGGGCGAGCGCCCGCTCGCTCAGCGCCTGCAGGAGCTCGGTGAGCTGCTCGTCGAGCGTGTCCAGCGTGTCGCGCACCCAGATGCGGAAATCGGTGGCGACCTGGTCGTTGCGCGAGCGCGCCGTGTGCAGGCGGCCGGCGGCCGGGCCGATCAACTCGGCCAGGCGCGCCTCGATGTTCATGTGGATGTCCTCGAGCGCCCGCGAGAAGGCGAAGTCGCCCGCCTCGATCTCTGACCGGATCGTGTCTAGACCGTGAGCGATCTTCTCGGCATCCTCGGCGGCGACAATTTCGCGCGCTGCAAGCATGCGGACATGAGCCTTCGAACCCTCTATATCCTGCCGGTAGAGCTTGCGATCGTAGTCGATGGAGGCGTTGATCTCCTCCATGATGGCGTCCGGCCCATCCGAGAACCGGCCTCCCCACATGCGATTGCTCATGAACGTGCCTTTCTGGCGCCCCTAAGGAACGGGTAATGGATCGATGACCAACGGAACCAGGCCTCCCCGGCGCACGCTCCTTCTCGGAGGTGCCGCCGTGGCCCTGATGGCGGGACTGGCGGGGATATACGTGATCGGCGGGGCCGATGGCAACCGGCAGCAGGCCGGTGCCTGCAGCGCCGCGGCTAGCCTTGCCGCCGAGATCGCGCCGCTCGCCCGCGGCGAGGTGGCTGCGTTCCTGCCGGCGAAGAACCCGAACGCGCTCTCCGACCTTGCCTTCCGCAACGACGCGGGCGAGCCGATCACCCTCGGCGATTTCCGCAACAGGGTGGTCCTGGTCAATCTCTGGGCCACCTGGTGCGCGCCCTGCCGCAAGGAGATGCCGGCGCTCGACGAATTGCAGGCGGACTTGGGCGGCGAGGATTTCGAGGTGGTCGCCGTCAGCGTCGACCAGACCGGCGAGGAAAAGCCGCGTGCCTTCCTGCAGGAGATCGGCGTCGGCAATCTCGCCTTCTATGCCGATCCCAGCATGAAGATCTTCCAGGACGTGCGCTCGCGCGGCCGCGCGCCGGGCCTGCCGACGACGCTGCTGGTCGATGGCGAGGGCTGCGAGATCGGCGCGCTGATGGGACCGGCCGAATGGGCCTCGGACGACGCCAAGGCCCTGGTGCGCGCGGCCATCGACGCCCAGCGCAAGGCAGCTCCTGAAGGGACCGGCAGCTAAGACGCCCGGCTCGACGGAAACCGAACGACAAAAGCGCCGGCCGGATGCGTCCGGCGCTTGATGGTTTGCGGCAGGTCGTGGAAAAGATCAGGCGGAGATGTCGAGCCTGCCGCCGACGCCCGCCGGCGTCGGAGCCTTGGCCACGGCGGCGGCATAGTCGGCATTCTGCTCCAGCATGGCCGCGAGCGCGGCCGTGGCATCGGCATTCTGCTTCATGAAGGTCGCGGCAAGCTGCGTCTGGGTCTGCGCCTGCGACATGCCGACCATGGCGGCGGCAACACTGGACATGAAAGCCTCCCGGTTCGAGCCTTCCCACCCCTCGCACGACCAGCATTAACGACGGGTTAATCCGGGCAACCTGCGCGGGTACCCGCACGCCTCAGCGGGTGGGAACCGGCACGTCGCCGCGATAGTCGTAGAAGCCGCGCTGGGTCTTGCGGCCGAGCCAGCCGGCCTCGACATATTTCACCAGCAGCGGGCACGGGCGGTACTTGGTGTCGGCGAGGCCCTCGTAGAGCACCTGCATGATCGACAGGCAGGTGTCGAGGCCGATGAAGTCGGCGAGCTGCAGCGGGCCCATCGGATGGTTGGCGCCGAGCTTCATCGCCGTGTCGATCGCCTCGACCGAGCCGACGCCCTCATAGAGCGTGTAGATCGCCTCGTTGATCATCGGCAGCAGGATGCGGTTGACCATGAAGGCGGGGAAATCCTCGGCAACCGCGATGGTCTTGCCGAGCTTGCGGGTGAACACCCGCGCCGCCTCGAAGGTCTCGTCCTCCGTGGCGATGCCGCGCACCAGTTCCACCAGCTCCATCAGCGGCACCGGATTCATGAAATGAATGCCGATGAAGCGCTCCGGCCGGTCGGTGGTCGCCGCGAGGCGGGTGATCGAGATCGACGAGGTGTTGGTGGCGAGGATCGCCTCCGGCTTCAGCAGCGGACAAAGCTGGCTGAAGATCTTGCGCTTGATCTGTTCGTTCTCGACGGCCGATTCGATGACGAGGTCGACATCGCCGAGTTCGTCCATGCTCTCGGCCGGCACGATCCGCGACAGGGCCGCCGTGCGCTCGTCCTCGGTCAGTTGCCCCTTGGACACCTGGCGGGCCATGTTGCCGTTGATCGAGGCCAGTCCCGACTGGATCCGATCCCGGGAAATGTCGTTGAGCTGCACCTCGAAGCCGGCGACGGCGCAGACATGCGCAATGCCGCTGCCCATCTGGCCCGAGCCGATCACGCCGACTTTCTTGATCTCGACCACCATCGTCCGTCCCGATTTCGTTTCGGTGCCACCGCGCGGCGCACCCTTGGGGAAAGTGAGGGCTATTCATGGCAACTTCGCGAGCCCGCCGCAAGGACCCGGCGGCGCTTTTTCGCAAGGCAGCAGCGCCATGGCGCCAACCGTCCCCGGCAACGCGGAAGGGCCCGCCGAGGACGGGCCCTTCGCAATCGTCTCCCCCGCGCCGCGGCGCGGTGCCGTCAGCCCTTGGCGGCCTCGACGGCGGCCTTGAACTGCGGCAGCACCTCGAACAGGTCCGCGACGAGACCGTAATCGGCGACCTGGAAGATCGGCGCTTCCTCGTCCTTGTTGATCGCCACGATCACCTTGCTGTCCTTCATGCCGGCAAGGTGCTGGATGGCGCCCGAAATGCCGCAGGCGATATAGAGGTCCGGCGCGACGACCTTGCCGGTCTGGCCGACCTGCCAGTCGTTCGGCGCGTAGCCCGCATCGACCGCCGCGCGCGAGGCGCCGACAGCCGCGCCCAGCGCGTCGGCGACCGGCAGCATCACCTCCTCGAACTTCTCCTTGGAGCCGAGCGCGCGGCCGCCGGAGATGATCACCTTGGCCGAGGTCAGCTCCGGGCGGTCGGACTTCGACAGTTCCTGGCCGACGAAGGTCGACAGATCCGACTGGGTCGCCGAAATCTCCTCGATCGCGGCCGAACCGGTCTCCTCGGCGGCAGCGAAGCTCGCCGTGCGCACGGTCACCACCTTCTTGGGATCGTTCGACTTGACGGTCTGGATGGCGTTGCCGGCATAGATCGGCCGCTCGAAGGTCGACCCGTCGATGACGGCGGTGACGTCGGAAAGCTGCATCACGTCGAGCAGCGCGGCGACGCGCGGCAGGATGTTCTTGCCGTTGGCGGTGGCCGGCGCGACGATCGCGTCATAGCCGCCGGCCAGCGACACGATCAGCTCCGACATCGGCTCGGCGAGCTGCTGGGCAAGCCCGTCGCCATCGGCGAGCAGCACCTTGGCGGCACCCGCGATCTTGGCGGCCTGCTCGGCGGCCGCGCGCGCGCCCTTGCCGGCGACCAGCACATGCACGTCGCCGCCCATCGCGGCGGCGGCGGTCATCGCCTTGTGGGTGGAATCGTTCAGCGCGGTGTTGCTGTGTTCGGCAACAAGAAGGATGGTCATCGTCAGTGTCTCCCTGTCCGTCCGATCACAGCACGCCGGCTTCGGTCTTGAGCTTGGCGACAAGCTCGGCGACGTCGGCGACCTTGACGCCGGCCTGGCGTGCCGGCGGCTCGACGGTCTTCAGCACTTCCAGGCGCGGCGTGACGTCGACGCCGCAGTCTTCCGGAGACTTCTCGTCGATCGGCTTCTTCTTCGCCTTCATGATGTTCGGCAGCGAGGCGTAGCGCGGCTCGTTGAGGCGCAGGTCCGTCGTGACGATGGCCGGCAGCTTCAGCTTGACGGTCTGCAGGCCGCCGTCGACCTCGCGGGTCACGTCGACCGTGCCCTCGCCGAGGTCCACCTTCGAGGCGAAGGTGCCCTGGCTCCAGCCGAGCAGCGCGGCGAGCATCTGTCCGGTCTGGTTGCAGTCGTCGTCGATCGCCTGCTTGCCGAGGATGACGAGGCCGGGCTGCTCGTCCTCGACCACCTTCTTCAGGATCTTGGCGACGGCAAGCGGTTCGGTGGTGGCGTCGGTCTTGACCAGGATGCCGCGGTCGGCACCCATGGCCAGACCCGTGCGCAGCGTCTCCTGCGCCTGCTGCGGGCCGACCGAGACCACGATGATCTCCGTGGCCTTGCCGGCCTCGCGCAGACGGATCGCCTCTTCGACGGCGATCTCGTCGAACGGGTTCATCGACATCTTGACGTTGGCCAGATCGACCCCCGAGCCGTCGGCCTTCACGCGCACCTTGACGTTGTAGTCGATCACCCGCTTCACGGGCACAAGGATTTTCATTGGTTTTTCAACCTCCCGCTGACGCGACCGCAAGTTACCGCCGCCGGTCGCCTTTCGTATCCGCAACGCCTCAGGACAGCCGGAAACCGCGGCTTTTTCGCAGGTTCCGTGTCGTCGGGCCGGGACCGTACTGACGCGCTTGGTGGCTGTCAACGCCACGTAAGGGAACCCTGCCGTCGCAGGAGCGACGCCCGCTTCCCCACGCCGCCCGAAGCCCCCTACACCCCCCTGTCGAACAGCGGCACGCCGCGCCGGCGCATCGGCACCACCAGCAGGGCGCCGGCGGCGGCACCGGCCACATGCGCCCACCAGGCGACAGTGTCGCCATCCTCGGCCGGACCCAGCACCATCACCACCTGGAAGGCGATCCACGCCCCCAGCACCCAGGCGGCCGGCAGACGCAGCGGCAGCCGGCCGAAGGCCAGCACCCAGACCCGCACCTTGGGATGCAGCACCAGATAGGCGCCGATGATGCCGGCCACCGCGCCGGAGGCGCCGATCAGCGGCACGATCGACCCCGGCTCGATCAGGGCGTGGCCGAGCCCGGCCGCGGCCGCGCACAGCAGATAGAACACCAGGAAGCGAAAATGCCCCATCGCGTCCTCGACATTGTCGCCGAAGACCCACAGGAACAGCATGTTGCCGCCCAGATGCATCCAGCTTCCATGCAGAAAGGCATAGGTCACCAGCGCCGCCGGTTCGGGAAACACCACGAGATCGGGCGCCAGGTCGCGCAGGTCGAACAGCACCGCCGGGATCAGCCCGTAGGAGAGGCTTGAGGCCTGCATCGCCGGCTCCGACAGCCCGCCCTGCTGCACCAGGAGGAAGATCGCCACATTGGCGAGGATCAGCCCCCATGTGACAAATTGTCGCCGCACATGCACGAGCGGCTTGTGATCGTAGAGCGGAATGAACATCGGCCGGCCGTCCTGTTGCGTCGTCGCAGCTTTCCGGCCTGCGCGCCCCGGCGTCAAGTGCGTCGTCAAGGGGCGGTCTTGGCCCTAGCGGTTCTGGCCCGGCACCCACAGCACATCGGCGGCGCCCTTGTCGTTGACCCAGCGCGCGGCGACGAAGAAGAAATCGGAGAGCCGGTTCATGTAGACCAGCGCCGGCCGGCCGACGGTCTCGCGCGCCGCCAGTTCGGTCATCAGCCGCTCGGCCCGGCGCGACACCGTGCGGGCAAGATGGAGCTGCGCCGCCGCCGCCGTACCGCCCGGCAGCACGAAGGAGCGCAGCGGCGACAGGTCGGCGTTGAACCGGTCGATCGCCGCCTCGATGGCCGAGACCTGCGCCTCGGTGACGCGCAGCGGCGGATAGGCCGGCGGCGTGTCGCTTTCCGGTGTGGCGAGATCGGCGCCGAGGTCGAACAGATCGTTCTGGATCCGCGCCAGCACCGCGTCGAGCTCGGGATGCGCGCGCGCCGTCTCCAGCCGCGCCAGGCCGACCACCGCATTGGTCTCGTCGACCGTGCCATAGGCCTCGACCCTGAGGTCGTGCTTGGGCCGCCGCTCACCGGAGGCAAGCGCCGTGGTGCCGGCATCTCCCGTCTTGGTGTAGATCTTGTTCAGCACCACCATGGCATGTCCTTCCACGAAATTCGTTTCCCGGCCGCGCCTTACGGCCGCACGCCGCTCAGATAGAGCACCACCATCACCAGGACCACGGCGAGGAACTGTAGCCCGACGCGCCAGCGCATCAGCAGTTGCGAGCGCGACGACGAGCCGCCGCGCATCATGTTCCACAAGCCCAGCAGCAGCACGACCGCCACCGCCCCGACGGCGAAGGGTATGGTCATGCGCAGGAAGTCGGCCATCGGAAGTCCTTTCTCAGCAGGGGCGCGGCAGGCGCCGGCGTCCTATTCCTCGGATCGCGCCGCCCGCGACAGCACCCAGTCGAAGCCCCGGGTCGGCAGCAGGCGTTTGAGGCCGGCCATCACGGTGGTCGGCACGGTCACCCGGTAGCGCGGGCGCGGCCGCGGCGCCTCCACCGCATGCACCAGGCGCTTGACCACCGCCCGCGCCGGCAGCTTGAACAGCGACGGCTCGCCGGCCCGCATACGGGCAAGGCGCCGCTCGTAGATCTCCCGGTGGGGCGAGCCGGCCGCCCCCTCTTCGCCGATCACCCTTTCGAAATTCGCCATGGCGTTTTGGGTGAAGCGGGTGGCGATCGGCCCCGGCTCGATCAGCGAGACATGGATGCCGGCGCCGGCGAGCTCCAGCCGCAGCGTGTCGCTATAGCCTTCCAGCGCGAATTTCGAGGCATTGTAGGCCCCGCGATAGGGCATGCCCATGAAGCCGAGAATCGACGAACACTGCACGATGCGCCCGTGTCCCTGCCGGCGCATATGCGGCAGCACCGCCCGCGTCAGCGTGTGCCAGCCGAGGAAATTCGCCTCGAACAGCCCGCGCAGCGCCTCGGACGGAATGTCCTCCAGCGCGCCGGGAATGGCATAGGCGCCGTTGTTGAACAGCGCGTCGAGCCGGCCGGAGGTGCGCTCGAACAGTTCCGCCGCCCCCTCGATGAGGCTCGCCTCGTCCTGATAGTCGAGGCGGAAGCTCTCGAAGCCTTCCGCCCGCAGCCGGTCCACGTCCTCCGCCCGCCGCGCGGTGGCGAAGACGCGCCAGTCGCGGCCGCGCAGCGTATGGGCGGCGGCGGCGCCGATCCCGGAGGAGCAGCCGGTGATGAGAATGATGCGCTGCGGCCGGACATATGCGGCTGTCAGTGACCCGGCCATGTCTCAGGTCTTCTCCCGTCCCGTCCCAGCCCGTTCCGATGCGGTCAGATCGCTTCGCCGACCAGCAGCCGCGGCGCCGGCCCCTCCAGCCCCGCCGCCTGTCGGATGAAGAAGCGCTTCAGCGAGGGCATGCGGTCGACAAGGCCGAGGCCGACATCGCGGGCCGCGCGCACCACATCCATATCGTTGGAAAACAGTCGGTTCAAGACGTCGGTCACCACTCCCATGCGGAACGTGTCGAAGCGCCGCCAGCGCTCGTAGCGCTCCAACACGTCGAGCGCGCCGATATCCTCGCCGAGCCGCCGCGCCTCGACCAGCACCTCGGCGAGCGCCGCCACGTCCTTGAAGCCGAGATTGAGCCCCTGGCCGGCAATCGGATGGATGCCGTGGGCGGCATCGCCCGCCAGCGCCAGCCTGGGCCGCACGAAGTCGCGCGCCAGCGTCAGACCGAGCGGGAAGGCGTGGCGCGGTCCGGCCAGCTCCAGCTTGCCGAGATGATGGCCGAAGCGGCGCTCCAGCTCCAGCTCGAAGGTGAAGTCGTCGCCCGTCACCAGCCGCTCGGCCTCGACGCGCCGCTCCGTCCATACCAGCGACGAGCGGTTGCCGGTCAGCGGCAGGATGGCGAAGGGACCGGAGGGCAGGAAATGCTCCTCGGCGCGGCCCTGATGCGGCCGCTCATGGGCAACGGTGGTGACGATGCCGGACTGGTCATACTCCCAGCGCACCGTGCCGATGCCGGCAAGCTCGCGCAGCTTCGAGCGCACGCCGTCGGCGGCGACCAGCAGTTTCGCCGTGCGAACCCCGCCCGAGGCAAGGCGGATCTCCACCTCCGACGGTCCGGTCGCGAAGCCGGCGACCGTGTCCGGTGCGATCAGCTCGACACCGAGCGCCTCGGCCCGCTCGGCGAGCACGGCCACCATGTGCCCGTTCGGCACCATATGGGCGAAGGGCTCGCCCAGCTCGACCTCGCCGTCGAAGGTCAGGAACACCGGCCGCACCGCATCGCGCAGCCGCGAATCGGTGACGATCATCTCCATCATCGGCTGGGCATGCGGCACGATCCGCTCCCACACGCCGAGCCGGTCCAGCATGCGGCTCGCCGCCGCCGCGACGGCGGAGGCGCGCGGGTCCTGCTCCAGCGCTTCGCGCGGGCGCATATCGACCACGGCGACGCGAAGGCCCGGATCGGCCTGCTTCAGCGCCACCGCCAGCGACAGGCCGACATAACCGCCGCCGCCGACCAGCACGTCGAGCCCGTCCGCCTGGATGCCCATCCTGTCGCTCCCGTGTTTGCACGCTCGTTCACACGACCCGGGACGGCTGCCCCTGGGTCAGTCTTGACAATGCCGTCCGGCGCCCCGAAGGCTCACGCACCCTTTCCGTCCCTGCGAACAGGTGCCGCATGCGCTCAGCCGTCGACGACCTCCTCTCGATACTCGATCTCGAGCCGCTGGAACACAACCTCTTCCGCGGCATGAGCCCGCAGGTCGGCTGGCAGCGGGTTTTCGGCGGCCAGGTGATCGGCCAGGCGCTGGTCGCCGCCTCCCGCACCGTGCCGCAGGACCGCGCCGTCCATTCGCTGCACGGCTATTTCCTGCGCCCCGGCGATCCGGCCGTGCCGATCATCTACGAGGTCGACCGCATCCGCGACGGCGGCAGCTTCACCACCCGCCGCGTCGTCGCCATCCAGCACGGCGAGCCGATCTTCTCCATGGCCGCCTCCTTCCAGACCTTCGAAGAAGGCCTCGACCACCAGGTCGCCATGCCCGACGTGCCGATGCCGGAGGACCTGCCCGGCGAGGCGGAGCTGAAGGAACAGTTCCTCGCCCATGCGCCGGAGCCGGTGCGCCGCTACTGGGAGCGCGACCGGCCGATCGAGCTGCGCCCCGTCGACATGACCCACTATTTCAGCCGCCGCAAGCTGACCCCGTCGCAGAACGTCTGGGTCCGGGCCAGCGCCGCCCTGCCGGACGATCCGCGCGTCCATTCCTGCGTGCTTGCCTATGCCTCGGACATGACGCTGCTCGACACCTCGCTCTTCGCCCATGGCACCAGCGTGTTCGACCCGCGGCTCCAGGTAGCAAGTCTCGACCACGCCATGTGGTTCCATCGCCCGTTCCGCGCCGACGAGTGGCTGCTCTATGCCGAGGACAGCCCGTCGGCCTCCGGCGGGCGCGGCTTCACCCGCGGCTCGCTCTATTCGCGCGACGGCCGGCTGGTCGCCTCCGTCGCGCAGGAAGGGCTCATCCGCGTGCGCGCCGACCGGTCGCCGGCCTGATCAGCGAAAGCTGCCGCTGAAGCCGCGGATCGCCAGCGGATTGTCGGACAGCGCCGCCGCGTCCGGCGTGTCGGTCGCGGGCTGCCCAGTGAAGGCGTCGAACAGCTTGCGCACGAAGGTCTCCGGCAGGTCGCGGGTGATGAACACCAGCCGGCTGCGATGGTCGGCGTCCGGCCAGGCCGGCAGCGTCGCCGGCGGATGGAACACGTGCTGCACCCCGTGCAGCACCACCGGCCGGTCCGGATCCTCGGCGAGCTGCACCACCCCCTTCATCCGCAGCAGCTTCGGCCCATGCGCCGAGCGCAACAGATCGAGGAACATCTCCAGCGCCGCCGCCGGGATCGGCCGGTCGGTCGACAGGGAGAAGGCGCGGATCGAATCGCCGTGACGGTTCACGTCGTGCCCATGATCGTGATGCCCATGATCGTGGTGCCCGTGATCGTGATGCCCGTGATCGTGGTGATCATGATGGTGATGGCCGTGGGAATGGGAATGGCCGTCGCGATAGGCTTCCTCGTTCAGCCAGCGCGCCACATCCGCCGTCTTGGTCGCCGGATCGTAGAGCCCGGTGCCGACCAGCCGGGCCGCCGTTGCCTCGCCGCTGGCCGCCAAGATCACCGGGGCGGCCGGGTTGAGCCGGGCAATGCGCCGGCGCAGCGGGCTCGCCGGATCGAGCGCCGCCGCGCCCTCCGCAAGATCGGTCTTGGTCAGCACGATGCGGTCGGCCACCGCCACCTGCTTCACCGCCTCCTCCTGCGCATCGAGCGTGGCGAGCCCGTTGACCGCGTCGACCAGGGTCACCACCCCGTCGAGCTGGTAGCGCATCACCAGATAGGGATGCTGCATCACCGTGTGCAGCACGGGAGCCGGATCGGCGAGCCCCGTCGTCTCGATCACCACCCGCGACAGCCGCTCGCTGCGGCCGTTGTCGAGCCGGCGCAGCAGATCCTCCAGCGTCGTCACCAGATCGCCGCGGATGGTGCAGCACAGGCACCCGGAGGACAGCTCGACGATGCCCTCCTCGCCTCCTTCCACGAACAGGTGGTCGAGGCCGACCTCGCCGAACTCATTGATGATCACCGCCGCGTCGGCCAGCGCCGGATCCTTCAGCAGGGTGTTGAGCAGCGTCGTCTTGCCCGCGCCGAGAAAGCCGGTGATGACGGTCAGCGGAATGGGCGGCTTCGGCCCGCGCGGGCGCTTGCCGGTCTGGTCGGTCTCGGTCACGTCACGGTCCTTTCGCGGACGCCGGCCGCTCGGCCGACGCACCGGTCTATGGGCGAGGATTTGGGGACGGGCGCGGCAGGATCAAGAGCGGCTCGCCGCGGAAGATCGCGCCCGGCTTGGCTTCGCCCTGCGGCGCCGGCGCAGCGGCGGCGGCCGTCGGCAGCAGGGCGGGCGTCGCCGCGACCGCGCCCGTCGCCGGCTTTTCCCGCGGCATCGGCACGGTTGTCAGCGCGGCGACCTTCGCCTCGGCCGGCGCCGCGCCGCCCTTGGGCACGCCGAGGCCGACCTGCAGCGCCTGGTCGGCGCGGGCGCGCGGGCCGATGATCTGGTCCATCACCTTGCCCCAGTCGGTCTTGCCGTCGTCCCCGGCCGGCGCGTCGTCATCCGCCGAGACCACCTGTTGCGGCGACTGGGCGACGATCGCCTGGCGCACGCCGTCGGACGCCGGGCCGGCCTGCGCATAGGACAGCGTCCTGGAGCCGCGCAGACCGCCGGTGCCGTAGGCGGCGAGCAATTCCTCGGCGGTCGGCCTTGGATTGCGCTTGCAATATCCGTCCGCCGGCGGCCCGCCGGCAATCCCGGCCATGCTGTCGAGGGTGCGCCCCGGCCGCTGGCTGAACGCGGCATCGACCAGCACGCGGGCCTTGGCGGCCCGTTCCACGCCGGACGAGGCGCCCAGGATCACCACCAGCACGGTGCGTCCGCCCCGGCTCGCCGTCGCCACCACGTTCAGTCCGGAATTGCAGATATAGCCGGTCTTCATGCCGTTGGCGCCGCGCACCCGGGCAAGGTATTCGCGATTGGCCGAGCGCAGCGTCTGCTTGCCGACCTGGATCGCCGGCAGGCTGAAATAGCCCTGATATTGCGGGAACTCCCGCCACACCGCCCGTCCCAGCACGGCCAGGTCGCGGGCCGAGGACACCTGCCGGTTGTCCGGCAGCCCGTGCGGATTGGCGAAGGTCGTGGCGCTCATGCCGAGACGCCGCGCTTCCGCGTTCATCATGTCGATGAAAGCGGGCTCGGAGCCCGCGATCGATTCGCCGATCGCCACGGCGATGTCGTTCGCCGACTTGACGATCAGCATCTTCAGCGCGCTGTCGAGCGTCAGTTGCGTGCCGGGCTTGAAGCCCATCTTGCTGGGCGGCTGGGCATGGGCATTGGTGCTGATCGCCACGGCGCTGTCCAGCGTCGCGCGCCCCTCGCGCACCGCCTTGAAGGCGAGATAGGCGGTCATCAGCTTGGTCACCGAAGCCGGATACCACTGGCGCAGCGCGTCCTTGTGGTCGAGCACCGCCCCCGTCTCCGCATCGATGACGATCCAGGCGCCGATGTCGGCGCGGGCGGTCCCGCCGGTCTGCAGCAGGGCGCCGACCACGAGCGCTGCCGCGATCGCGAGGCCGCGCAAATGCCTGCCCAGGTGCTTGCGCAAGGGGCGTCCGGTAAAGTCCAGCACGTCAGCCAGCACGTCAGAATGCCTCCGCAGGTCCGCCCGCCACAGCTCCAGCCGCCGCATCGAATTGTCCGCGCCGGGACGGGCCGCCCGTGGGAGGCCCCGTCCATGCCCGAATGTCCATGCCGGATATATGTAACCGATCCTGCGGGCGGAATGCAAAACCTGCAAGTTTTCCGCCCCTGTCCGCCGCCCGCCCTTATGCGCGGCAACCGCCCCTGCCCGCGCAAGCGGCATTTGCCGAAGATTGAGGCAGTCGCTCCCGTCCGCCGCGCCGGGAAGCCGCCGCCGCCCGCCCGGCCGCGGCCGGTCGCGACTGGCCCCGCTCTTGCTTGGCAGCGTCCGACGCCCCTGCGACAGGGGCGCGACGACCGGCCGCGACCCTCTCGCGGCTCTCGAACGTCCGGCGTAAGCTCCGGATTCCCATGACTATTCGAGCGAGGCCAAACAGCCGAATGACCGTCGAACCCGCAGCCCCGGCGATCCCGTCCCCCGCGATGCAGCGCGCGCACGGGCACGCCCATGTCACCTTCGCGCGGCAGGGCGACGCGACGCGGCTGAAGGAGCTCGGCCAGAGCGGCTCCGCCAAGATCCGCCTGCCGAAGACCCACGGCTCCCCGCCGGTCGCCGTCTTCCTCAACACCGCCGGCGGCCTGACCGGCGGCGACCGCATCGAGTTCGACGCCACCGCCGGCCCCGGCGCCCATGCGGTGCTGACCACCCAGGCGGCCGAGCGGGTCTATCGCAGCATCGACGGCCCGGCCGAGGTGGCGAGCGCCCTGCGCGCGGAGGAGGACGCGGTGCTGGAATGGCTGCCGCAGGAGACCATCCTGTTCGACCGCGCCTCCTTGCAGCGCTCGCTCACCGTCGACCTTGCCCCCGGCGCCCGGCTGCTGGCGGTGGAGAGCCTGGTGCTCGGGCGCGAGGCGATGGGCGAGGATGTGCACGCCCTCGGCTTCCGCGACCGCTGGCGCATCCGCCGCGACGGCCGGCTGATCTTCGCCGACGAGGCCCGCATCCAGGGCGATGCCACCGACATTCTCTCCGGCTCGGCGACGGCGGCCGGCAGCCGCGCCTTCGCCACGCTGGTCGATTGCCGCGAGGGCGTCTCCGGCCTGCTGGAGCGGGCGCGCGAGGCGATGGGCCCGCTGCTCGGCGAGCGGCTGCGCGGCGGCGTCAGCGCCCTTCCCGACCTTCTCGTCTTCCGCTTTCTCGCCGACAGCGGCCAGGACCTGCGCGCCGGCCTCGTCTCCTTCCTGGAGACCTGGCGCGGCACGCGCCTGCCGCGCACATGGTATTGCTGAGGACAGGCACGCACCGCAGATGCAGATGAGGACCAGGCCATGAAACTGACCCCGCGGGAAAAGGACAAGCTGCTGATCGCCATGGCAGCCGAGGTCGCCCGCAAGCGGCTCGCCCGCGGCGTCCTGCTCAACTATCCCGAGGCCGTGGCCTTGATCAGCGACTTCGTCGTCGAGGGCGCCCGCGACGGGCGCAGCGTCGCCGAGCTGATGAGCGCCGGCGGCCAGGTGCTGACCCGCGACCAGGTGATGCCCGGCATCGCCGAGATGATCCACGACGTGCAGGTGGAGGCGACCTTTCCCGACGGCACCAAGCTCGTCACCGTCCACCAGCCGATTCGCTGACAGAAGGAGCGCCGGATGATCCCGGGTGAACTGATGCCCGCCGAGGGCGACATCGAGCTCAATGCCGGCCGCCGCGTGCTGGAGATCGAGGTCGCCAACACCGGCGACCGTCCGGTGCAGGTCGGCTCCCACTATCATTTCGCCGAGACCAACCCGGCGCTCGCCTTCGACCGGGTGGCGGCGCGCGGCCACCGGCTGGACATTCCCGCCGGCACGGCGATCCGCTTCGAGCCGGGCCAGACGCGCAAGATCAGCCTCGTTCCCTATGTGGGGGATCGCGCGGTCTACGGTTTCAATGGCAAGGTGATGGGCACGCTCTGACCAACCGAAGGACACCCGACGTGACCCGCCCAGCATTCCTGACCGCCCCCGCCGTCCTGCTCGCCCTGTGGCTGCCGGCCGCTCCCGCCAGTGCCCAGCAGGATCCGGGCATCGATTGCGAGAACGCCACTGTTCAGATGGAGCTCACTTACTGCGCCGAGAAGGACTGGGAAGCCGCCGACAAAGAGCTCAACACCGCCTACGCGGCGGCGATGAAGGCGATGCGCGCCATGGACGCCGATCTCTCCGCCGACCTCAAGGGCGCCGCCGAGGCGCTGAAGGAGGCCCAGCGCGCCTGGGTCCCCTATCGCGACAAGGCCTGCGCCGCCGCCGGCTTCCTCGCCCGCGGCGGCTCGATGGAGCCGATGCTTATCTATTCCTGCCTTGCCGAACTGACCGAGCAGCGCACCCAGGAACTGGAACAACTGACCGAGGGTCTGGGGAACTGAGCGATGGGCGTCACCGTGATCAACAAGTTCGTGGTTCCCGAGGAGGCGGTCGAGGCGTTTCTCGACGAGTTCTCGGAGCACCGGGCGTTCCTGGCGGCCCAGCCGGGCTTCCTGTCCGGCGCCCTCTACCGCAAGGCCGGCGGCCCCGGCCGGTTCAATCTCGTCAACCTCGCCCGCTGGGAGAGCGCCGGCCATCTCGCCGCCGCGCGCGAGGCGCTTGGAAAGCTCTACGAAGCCCGCGGTTCCGACCCCGGTGCGCTCTATCGCCGCCTCGGCGTCGAGGCCGACATCGCCAGCTACTCGGAAATCGTCACCTATTGAGGTAAGGCCATGCCCTTCAAGATCAGCCGCGCCGCCTATGCGGACATGTTCGGACCGACCACCGGCGACCGGCTCCGCCTTGCCGACACCGACCTTGTCATCGAGATCGAGAAGGACTTCACCATCTATGGCGAGGAGGTGAAGTTCGGCGGCGGCAAGGTGATCCGCGACGGCATGGGCCAGTCCCAGCGCACCAGGGCGCAAGGCGCCGTCGACACGGTCATTACCAATGCGGTGATCATCGACCATACCGGCATCTACAAGGCCGATATCGGCCTGACCGGCGGGCGCATCTCCGGCATCGGCAAGGCCGGCAACCCGGACATCCAGCCCGGCGTCGACATCGTCATCGGACCGGGCACCGAGGCCATCGCCGGCGAGGGCAAGATCGTCACCGCCGGCGCCCTCGACATGCATATCCACTTCATCTGCCCGCAGCAGATCGACGAGGCGCTGATGTCCGGCGTCACCACCATGCTGGGCGGCGGCACCGGCCCGGCAACCGGCACCAACGCCACCACCTGCACCCCCGGCCCCTGGCACATGGAGCGCATGCTGCAGGCCGCCGAGGCCTTCCCGATGAACCTCGCCTTCGCCGGCAAGGGCAATGCCGCGCTGCCGGCGGCGCTGGAGGAGCAGATCCTCGCCGGCGCCTGCGCGCTGAAGCTGCACGAGGACTGGGGCACCACGCCGGCGGCCATCGACTGCTGCCTGGCGGTCGCCGATGCCTATGACATCCAGGTGATGATCCACACCGACACGCTCAACGAGAGCGGCTTCGTGGAAAACACCACCGCCGCCTTCAAGGGCCGCACCATCCACGCCTTCCACACGGAAGGCGCCGGCGGCGGCCACGCGCCGGACATCATCAAGCTGTGCGGCGAGGCGAATGTCATCCCCTCCTCGACCAATCCGACGCGGCCCTACACGGTCAACACCATCGACGAGCATCTCGACATGCTGATGGTGTGCCACCACCTCGACAGCTCGATCCCCGAGGACGTCGCCTTCGCCGAAAGCCGCATCCGCAAGGAGACCATCGCGGCGGAGGACATCCTGCACGACATGGGCGCCTTCTCGATCATCGCCTCCGACAGCCAGGCGATGGGCCGGGTCGGCGAGGTGATCATCCGCACCTTCCAGACCGCCCACAAGATGAAGGTCCAGCGCGGCCGCCTTGCCGGCGAGGCCGGCGACAACGACAACCTGCGCGTCCGCCGCTACATCGCCAAGGTGACGATCAACCCGGCCATCGCCCATGGCATTTCGCAGCATGTCGGCTCGGTCGAGGTCGGCAAGCTCGCCGACCTGGTGCTGTGGGATCCCGCCTTCTTCGGCGTCAAGCCGGAGTTGGTGCTCAAGCTCGGCACCATCGCCGCCGCGCCGATGGGCGACCCCAACGCCTCGATCCCGACGCCGCAGCCCGTCCACTACCGGCCGATGTTCGGTGCCTATGGCCGCTCGATGACCGCCTCCAGCGTCACCTTCGTCTCGCAGGCCGCCTTCGACGACGGCATTGGCGAGCGGCTCGGCCTCGACCGGCTGGTGCTGCCGGTCTCCAACACCCGTTCGGGCATTTCCAAGGCCTCGATGGTGCTGAACGACGCCACCCCGGTGATCGAGGTCGACCCGGAGACCTACGAGGTGCGCGCCGACGGCGAGCTGCTGACCTGCGAACCCGCAAAGGTCCTGCCGATGGCCCAGCGCTATTTCCTGTTCTAGGTTCGAGGACGGAGGAACCGTCACCGACCGGAGGAGTCTTGCATGTACACGCTGATCGGCTATCCGCGCACCCGCGCCATGCGGGTCCTGTGGATGCTGGAGGAACTGGGCGAACCTTACGACTACATCCCGGCGGCCCCGCACGCCGCTGAGGTCACCGCGCTCAATCCGACCGGCAAGGTGCCGGTGCTGAAGGACGGCGACGCAGTGCTGACCGATTCGGTCGCCATCTGCCAGTATCTCGCCGACAAGCACGGCAGGCTGACCTGTCCCGCCGGCACGTTGGAGCGGGCGCGCCAGGACGGGATCACCCAGTTCACCGTCGACGTGCTGGAAGGCGCCCTGTGGACGGCCGCCAAGAACAGCTTCATCCATCCGGAGGAGCTGCGGGTGCCGGAGGTCAAGCGCGTCTGCGCCGCCGAATTCGCCGCCGGCCTGCGCCATCTCGAGCACCTTCTGGGCGAAGGCCCGTTCGTCATGGGGGCGGAATTCACCCTGCCCGACATCCTGATCGTCCACTGTGCCAACTGGGCGAGGCTGGCGAAGTTCGACCTGCCGGAGAGCGGCCCCCTCGCCGATTATCTCGAGCGGGCCGGTTCGCGGCCGGCCCTGGCCGCCGCCATGAAACGAGGAGCCGAGGCCATCGCATGATCCGGGTACAGGAGATCCTCGCCGCCGGCCGCTGGGAAGGCGCGCCGGCCGACAGCATCGTGCTCGACCGGGAGGACCGGCACCGCCGCCGCGCGGTGCTGGACTGTGCCGGCGGCACCCGCGTGCTGCTCGACCTGCCGCGCCCGGTGCAACTGCATCACGGCGACGGACTGCTGCTGGAGGACGGCCGCATCGTCGCCGTTCTCGCGGCCGGCGAGGAGCTTGTCGAGATCGAGGCGGCGACCGCCGACGACCTGCTGCGCATCGCCTGGCATCTCGGCAACCGCCATCTGCCGACCCAGCTCCTGCGTGGGGCCCTGCGCATCCGCCGCGACCACGTGATCGAGGACATGGTGGCCCGGCTCGGCGGCACGATCACCCCGCTCGTCGCCCCCTTCGATCCGGAAGGCGGCGCCTATGGCCACGGCACTGTCGAGGGGCACGACCATCCCCATTCCCACGGCCATTCGCATTCCCATGAGGCCGGCCACCACCATCCTCACGGCCATTCCCACTCCCACTCCCACGCGCACGCGCACTCTCATGACGGCCCCGCTGCGGATGGCTCCTGAGACGAGCGCCGGGTCCGGCGCCGGCCTTTCCGGCGCGGGGCTGCACACCCTGCTCGCCTGGACCTCGCCGTCCTTCCCGGTCGGCGCCTATACCTATAGCCACGGTCTGGAATGGGCGGTCGAGGATGGCACTGTGCGCGATGCCGCGACGCTGCGGGCCTGGGTGACCAGCGTGCTACGCCATGGCGCCGGCTGGAGCGACACGCTGCTGCTCGTCCACGGACTGCGCGCGGCCGCCCTCGGCGAGGAGGCGGCGTTCCGCGAGCTGCTAGACCTGTCGCTCGCCCTGCAGCCGAGTTCGGAGCGCCGGCTGGAGGCGAGCGCGCAGGGCGATGCCTTCATCGCCGCCATCATCGGCGCCTGGCCTCCCTCCGGAGACACGGCGGCAACGCGGCTTTTCGCCCGCCTGACACAAGGCGAGGCCGCGCTTGCGCGCGGGGAGTGGACCTATGCCCTGGCATTTTCCGCCGCCGCCGCGGCCTGGGGCCTGCCGGAAGGGCCGGTCGCCACCGCCTTCCTGCATGCCTTTGCCGCCAACCTCGTCTCGGCGGCGGTGCGCGCCGTGCCGCTCGGCCAGACCGACGGCCAGCGCGTCGTCAACGGGTTGGGGGACGAGATCGTCACCCTTGCCGCGGCCGCGCTTCAAGCGCCGCTCGAGGAGATCGGCGGCTGCGCCTTTGCCGCCGACATCGCCTCCATGAAGCACGAGACCCAGTACACCCGGCTGTTCCGCTCTTGAGCGGCTTTTCGAAGGAGATCCCCATGCCCTCCCCCAACGGCCCCCTGCGCATCGGCATCGGCGGCCCCGTCGGCTCCGGCAAGACGGCGCTGATGGACGCCCTGTGCAAGCGGCTGCGCGACACCTATGACATCGCCGCCATCACCAACGACATCTACACCCGCGAGGACGCCGAGTTCCTGACCCGCTCCGGCGCGCTGGCGGCCGAGCGCATTCGCGGCGTGGAGACCGGCGGCTGCCCGCACACCGCGATCCGCGAGGATGCCTCGATCAACCTTGCCGCCGTCGCCGAGCTGGAGGCCGCCTTTCCCGCCCTCGACCTGATCCTGATCGAGTCTGGCGGCGACAATCTCGCCGCCACCTTCTCGCCGGAGCTTGCCGACCTGACGATCTATGTCATCGACGTCTCCGCCGGCGACAAGATCCCGCGCAAGGGCGGGCCCGGCATCACCCGTTCCGACCTTCTCGTCATCAACAAGACGGACCTCGCGCCGCTGGTCGGCGCCTCGCTGGAGGTGATGGACCGGGACTCCCGCCTGATGCGCAAGGAACGGCCCTTCGTCTTCACCAATGTCAAGGACGGCAAGGGCGTCGACGCGGTGCTCGACTTCATCGTCACGCGCGGCGGGCTGGCGCCTTCGGCGGTCGCGTAAGGCAGCCGCTCAGCCGGCGGAGAGCCGTGGCGCCATCGACTGGCGCAGATGCCTGCCGAGCGTTTCCAGCCCGTGGTCGCGGATGCCGATCTGCGCCAGGTGGTCGACGGTGTTGAGCACATAGTCGGGATTGGCGCCGGACTGGCCGACGGCGCCGCTGACCAGTTCGAGCTGCCGCTCCAGCGACAGCACGCCGGCATATTGCGGGTGGGTCCGGTCGACCACATAGGTCAGCGCGCTGACCTGCCGGTCGGCGCGGCCCTCCAGCCGCACCCGCCGATGCGCCTCCCGGTAGACCATGGTCGCCTGTTCGCGCTCGCGCAGGTAGGCAATCACTTCGTCCCGCCGGCGGGCGGCAACGCGAAAGGCCATGCCGCGGCAGGCGCCGCCCCGGTCGAGGCCGAGCACCAGGCCGGGCCGCGTCTCGGTGCCGCGATGCACCCAGGAATAAATGCAGAGCGAGCGATGGGCGCCGTGCAGCACGCCCTGCACCGCCTCCTCGTACTCGAAGCCCGGCCGCCACATCAGCGAGCCGTATCCGAACACCCAAAGATCCTGCATCGCTCGCATCCGGCCTCGTGTCGTCCCGTCCGGGTCAGACGCCTAGCAACAGCGCTCGCCGCTGGCAACCGTGCCGAACGGCCTTGAATCCGCCGCGCCGGCATGCTTACAGGCATCACCACGCCCGGCCGGGCGCCACATCACGGGACAGATCACATGACCGACAGCACGGACCGCCCCCCGTCCGAAACCGGCACGCCCGCTCGCAAGCCGACCTCGCGGCGCGGCTACATCCTGCTGGCGACGCTCGTCGTCCTGGTCATCGCCCTGTGGAGCGGCTACTGGTCGATCGCCCGCGGCGTGGTCGCCGATCTCTTTACCAATGTCCGCATGGCGGCGCGCGCGGAAGGCGGCGAGATCGCCTGCACCGGGCAGAACCTCGGCGGCTATCCCTTCCACCTCGAACTGTCCTGCCAGCCGCTGTCGGTGGCCGGCGCGCACGGCGAGCGGGCGCAGGTCGAGGGCTTCCGCGCCGTCGCCCTTGCCTACAATCCCTGGCATGTGATCCTGGAGGCCGACAGTCCGGTCGCGGTCGAGGGCAACGGCCTTGCCGCCGGCCTCAAGGCCGGCTGGACCACCGCCCGCGCCAGCCTGCGGCTCGGCACCGCCGCGCTCGACCGCAGCGACGTGGAGATCGTCGCGCCCGTGCTCAGCCTCGCCGACGACACCGTGGCGGGGTCGGCCGCACTGGCGAACCTGCACCTGCGCCGCTCGCCGGACACGGCCGAGGATGCGGAGGCCGCCCTGCGGCTCGACGCGCTTGCCCTGCCGGGAACGGCCGCGCCTGTCGATGTCCTGGCGAATGTGCGGCTCGCCGGCGGCGCGGCGCTGCTGGCGCCCGGCGGCGCCGACCCGCTCGCATTGCTGAAAAGCGAGGGCGCGCTGACGGTTCGCGACCTGCGCCTTGCCTCGGGCGGGGTCACCCTGTCGGCGACCGGCAGCCTGTGGCTCGACGCGGCGGGACGGCTCAACGGCACCCTGCCGCTCACCGTTGCCGGGGCCACCGGCCTGCCGCCGCTGCTCGCCCCGTTCTTTCCTGAAGGCTCGAAGGTGCCGGCCTCGCTTGCCGGGGCGCTGGCCGCCCTCGGCCAGCCGGCAACCCTCGACGGCGGCCCGGCGGTCACCGTGCCGCTCGCCTTTGCCGGCGGCACGGCCCGCGTCGGCTTCATCCCGCTCGGCACCCTGCCGCCGCTGCGCTGAGGCGCGGCGGCCGGCGCTCAGTCGTTGCCGCCGCGGTCGATCGCCAGGATATAGCCCTTCCAGTCCGCCGGCTCGGCGATCTGATCGTAGAGCGTGACGGCCGGCACGTTCTTGCCCGGCACGATCCAGCGCAGCTCGTACCAGCCGCGCCGCGCGCCCTCAGCTACCAGCCATTCGATCATCCGCCGCGCCAGCCCCTTGTTGCGGGTGTCCGGATGCACGTAGATCTCGTCCAACTGGCCGGTGCGCAGGCCGGAAATGATCTCCGGCAGGTCGAAATAGATGGCAAAGCCCACCAGCCGCCCCTCGTATTCGACGCCGATCACTTCCGCCGTCCGGTCGCCAAGGATGCGCTCGGCGTAGAACTGGTCGGGCCGGCGCGGCGCGCCGCGCTTCAGCGCCTGTGCATATTCGGCGATCAGCGGGGCCAGCGCCGGTGCGTCATCCGGGCCGAGCTGCTTGATGGCGATGGTGCTCATGAACACTCCGAAACAGGGATTGGTTTGCCGGGCCATGCCGGACCGGGCCGTCACCTTGCCCCGAATGACGCCGCGATTTCAACTGCCAGATGCGCCGCATGGTAACAGCGCGTAGGCGCGCGATTGACGTCGGCGCGGCCGGCTGCGAATAGTCACCGACCTGCCACCTTCCATCCGGAACCCGCCCGATGTCCGAGCCCAGCCTCGCCGCCTCCGGTCGCCTGCGCGCCACCCTGATCGGCCTCACCGCCGTGTTGATGTGGTCGACCCTCGGCCTGTTCGGCGCCGCTTCCGGCAAGGTGCCGCCCTTCCTGCTCAATGCGCTGTGCTTCGGCCTGTCCGGCCTTGCCGCGACGCTCTGGCTTGGCCTGACCGGCCGCCTCGCCCGGATGCGCCAGTCGCTCGGGGTGATGGCCTTCGGCACGCTCGGCCTGTTCGGCTTCCATTTCTTCTACTTCACCGCCATCCGCAACGCTCCGCCGGTCGATGCCAACCTCATCAACTACACCTGGCCGCTGCTGATCGTCGTGTTCTCGGCGCTGCTGCCGGGCGAAAGGCTCAAGGCCCATCACCTCCTCGGCACGCTGCTGGGCCTTGCCGGCGCCGCGCTGCTGGTCACCGGCGGCAAGGGGCTGGCGCTCGATCCGGCCCATGTGCCGGGCTATCTCGCCGCCTGCGCCTCGGCGCTGTTCTGGTCGAGCTATTCGGTGCTCTCGCGCCGGCTCGGCAAGGTGCCGACGGAAGCGGTCGCCGGCTTCTGCCTCGGTACCTCGGCCCTGTCGCTCGCCGCCCATCTCGCCTTCGAGACCACCGTCTGGCCGGCAAGCCCCAGTGAATGGGGCGCGGTGCTGGCGCTTGCCGCCTTTCCCGTCGGCCTTGCCTTCTTCGTCTGGGACATCGGCGTCAAGCGCGGCGACATCCAGGTGCTGGGCGCCGGCGCCTATGCCGCGCCGGTGCTGTCCACCCTGCTGCTGATCGCCTTCGGCTTCGGCGCCTTCACCACCGTGGTGGCGCTCGCCTGCGCCCTCGTCACCCTCGGCGCGGTGGTCGCCGCAAAGGACATGATCTTCCGCTCTCCGACGAAAAGACGGCTGGCGGAGGAGGAAACCAGCGCCTAGAGGAAGACGCTCACCCGCGCCACCTTGAGGAGACGAGGCCCGATGACCGCACCCGCCACGATCCGCCCCCGCCGCAGCGTCCTCTACATGCCCGGCTCCAACGCCCGCGCGCTGGACAAGGCCCGCACGCTCGACGTCGACGCGCTGATCCTCGACCTGGAGGACGCGGTCGCGCCTGACGCCAAGGAGACCGGCCGCGACCAGATCCGCGAAGCGTTGGCGCAGGGCGGCTACGGCCACCGCGAAGTGGTGATCCGCATCAACGGCCTGTCGACGCCCTGGGGGCCGGCCGATCTCGACATGGCGATGGCCGCCCGGCCGGATGCGATCCTGCTGCCCAAGGTCTCCTCGCCGGCCGATCTGGAGCGCGTCGCGCACAAGCTCAACGCGGCGCGCGTGCCAGCAAACGTCCGGCTCTGGGCGATGATGGAAACCCCGCTCGCCATGCTGAACGCCGCCGCCATTGCCGCCGCGGCCGCAAATCCCGAGACGCGCCTTTCCTGCTTCGTCATGGGCACCAACGATTTGGCGAAGGAAACCCGCGCCGCCCTGGTGCCGGGGCGCGCGCCGATGCGGCCCTGGCTGATGACCTGTCTCGCCGCCGCCAGAGCCTATGGCATCGACATTATCGACGGCGTCTACAACACGCTGGACGACGAGGCCGGCTTTGCCGCCGAATGCCGCGAGGGCGCGGAAATGGGCATGGACGGCAAGACGCTGATCCACCCGAAGCAGGCCGCCCCCTGCAACGCCGCCTTCAGCCCGGCGGAGGCCGACATCGCCTGGGCGCGCCGCATCATCGCCGAGTTCGAGCGGCCGGAAAACGCGTCGAAGGGCGCGATCCAGGTCGAGGGCCGCATGGTCGAGCGGCTTCACGCCGAAATGGGCGCCCGCCTCGTCGCCATTGCCGACGCCATCGCCGCGCGCAACGCCTGATCCAGCAGCAAGGAGCACCCCCCATGAGACTCTATCGCTTCATCACCGGCCCCGACGACAGCGCCTTCTGCCACCGGGTCACCGCCGCACTCAACAAGGGCTGGCACCTGCACGGCTCGCCGCAGCTCTCCTTCGACGCGGTGCGCGGGCTGACGATCTGCGGTCAGGCGGTGATCAAGGAAGTCGACGGCGTCGACTACGAGCCGGAGATGAAGCTCGGCGACTACTGAGCGCGCGTCGCGGCCGGCAACGATATCTTCGCACATCCGGTGTACCGATGAGGCGCCCGCTTGGGCCTTATCGGGAGACCGGATCTCATGCAGCTTGCCCGCCTGTTGCCCCGCCGCGCGCTCGCCGCCCTGGCGCTCCTCTTCGGCGGAGCCATCGCCTCGCCCGGCGTCAGCGCCGATCAACCCGCCGCGGCGCCTCTTGAGCCCCCCGTCGAGGTCAGCTCCACCGTCAGCTATCAACTGGTCGGCCGGCTCGATGTCGACGCGCTCAACACGATCCTGAGCGTCGACACGCCGAAATTCTTCGGCGTTGACGTCGCCTACACGCCGGCGACCAATGCTGTGCGCCTCTACCGGGTCACCTATGGCTCGGTGATCCCCGAACAGGGCAACCGGCCGACCGTGGCCAGCGGCCTGCTGGCGGTGCCGGAGGTCGAGGCGACGCGCCTGCCGCTGGTCTCCTACCAGCATGGCACGGTCTACGGAAAGGAGCAGGTGCCCTCCTTTGCCGACCAGTCGCCGGAAACCCAGTTGATGATCGCCCAGTTCGCCGGCCAGGGCTATCTGCTGATCGGTGCGGATTATTTCGGCCTCGGCACCTCGGCGGAGCCGGAGGGCTACATGGTTAAGGCCAGCCACCAGCAGGCGACGCAGGACATGCTCACCGCCGGCCGCGCGGTGATCGCCCATCTCGGCCTTGCCGATGACGGGCTCTATCTCGGCGGCTGGTCGCAGGGCGGCTTCGTCACCCTCGCCATGCTGGAGCGGCTGGAGCAGTCCGGCACCTCGGTGAACGCGACCGCCACCGCCAGCGCGCCGATCGACGTCTTCGCCGCGCTCAACGGCTTTCTCAGCTATCCGCGCGCCAACGATGCCGACTGGGTCAACAGCCTGTTCATCCTCTCCGCCTTCTCTTTCGAGAATTACTATGGCGTGCCCGGCCTTGCCCGGTCGCTGATCAAGGACGCGCATTACGAGCTGGCGCGCAAGGCCTATGCCCGCGAGCCGGTCGATCCGACGAAGATCCCGACCGACCTGCACGAGCTGCTCAATGCGGACTATTTCGACGCCCGCTTCTTCGCCGCCTCGGCCTATGGCCGCCTGGTCGCGGGGACGGAGGTCTATCGCTGGCTCTACGCGACGCCGGTGCGCACCTATTACGGCGAGGCGGACGAGGCGATCGCCACCGGTCTCGGCCGGCTGGCGATGACCTATCAGCAGGCGATGGGCGCCGGCAATCCGAATGTCGAGGCGGTCACCACCGGCCCCACCTCGCATCGCGGCACCTTCGCCAGCGCCGTGCCGCAATGGAAGATCTGGTTCGACAGCCTGAACTGACCGCGGGACGAGGCCGCCGCCGGCACTTTCAGCCGGCGCGGTCCGTCTCGTCCTCCAGCGCGTGGCGCTGGATCAGCGGCAGTTGGAACAGGGTGAAGGCGATGGTGATCGGCATGACGCCGAACACCTTGAACGACACCCAGAAGTCGGTGGAGAAGGCCCGCCAGACCACCTCGTTGAGCACGGCGAGGAAGAAGAAGAAGAGCCCCCAGCGGAAGGTCAGCTTGCGCCAGCCGTCGTCGTCGAGGCGGAAGACGCTGTCGAAGACATAGCCGAGCAGCGCCTTGCCGAACAGCAGCCCGCCGAGCAGCACCGAGCCGAACAGCGCGTTGACGATGGTCGGCTTGAGCTTGATGAACAGCTCGTCATGCAGCCACAGGGTCAGCGCGCCGAACACCAGCACGACGATGCCGGACACCACCGGCATCACCGGCAGGCGCCGCGTCAGCGCATAGGAGACGGCCAGCGACACGGTGATCGCCACCATGAACACGGCGGTGGCGAGAAAGATCGGCGCGCCCAGCACGGACAAGGCCGGATACCGCTCGTAGAGCAGGTCTCCGCGCGCATTGGCGAGGAAGAACAGGACCAGCGGCCCCAGTTCCAGCGCCAGCTTCAGGAGCGGCGACAGCTCCTTGCGGCCCGGCGCGTTGGGTCCCTGTTCGAATTCCATCAGCTCTCCGTTTCCTTGCCGGCGATGGCGGAGGCAAACTCCTCCGCAGTAAAGGGTTCGAGATCGTCGATGCCCTCGCCGACGCCGATGAAATGCACCGGCAGGGCATGTTTCGCCGCGATGGCGACGAGGATGCCGCCGCGTGCGGTGCCGTCGAGCTTGGTCATCACGAGGCCGGTGACGCCGGCCGTGCGGCCGAAGATCTCGACCTGGTTCATGGCGTTCTGGCCGGTCGTCGCGTCCAGCGTCAGCAGCACGCTGTGCGGGGCGGACGGATCGTGCTTGCGGATCACCCGCACCACCTTCTCCAGCTCCGCCATCAGCTCGGCGCGGTTCTGCAGCCGCCCGGCCGTGTCGATCAGGAGCACGTCGCAGCCGGCCGCGCGCGCCGCCTGCATCGCGTCGAAGACGAGGCCGGCCGCATCGGCGCCGGTGTCGCGGGCAATCACCGGCGCACCGGTGCGCGCGCCCCAGATCTTCAACTGTTCGACGGCGGCGGCGCGGAACGTGTCGCCCGCCGCCAGCATCACCTTGCGGCCCTCGGCGGTCAGTTTCGCCGCCAGCTTGCCGATGGTCGTGGTCTTGCCGGTGCCGTTGACGCCGACCACCAGCACCACATGCGGCTTGTGCCCGGTCTCGACGACCAGCGGCCGGGCCACCGGCGCCAGCACCTTGGTCACTTCCTCGGCCAGGATCCGGCGCACCTCGTCCGGCGAGATCTGCTTGTTGAAGCGGCCCTCGGCAATGCGCTCGGTGATCGCCATCGCCGTCTCGACGCCGAGATCGGCCTGGATCAGCAGGTCCTCCAGCTCCTCCAGCGTCGCCGCGTCGAGCTTGCGCTTGGTGAAGAGCGAGGAGATGCCCCCGGTCAGCGAGGCGGAGGAGCGTGACAGGCCCGCCGTCAGCCGCGACAGCCAGGAGCGGCGCGGCGCCGGCTCGGGCTCGGCTTCGGGCCCGGCTTCGGGCTCCGACTGTGTCTCGGGGTCTTCGGCGGGCTCTTCGGCGAGCGCCTCGACGGGCGCCTCGACAGGCTCTTCAACAGCCGCGTCGGCCGCCGGCTCGTCGGCCGCAGCATCGGGCAGATCGTCCGGCCGGACCTCGGGAAAGGCTTCGGGTAGCGCTTCGGGCACTGCTTCAGGCACTGCTTCGGGCGCCGCCTCGGCGCCAGCCCCGGTCGCCGGCAGGGGTGCGCCCGTCTCCGGCGTTTCGGGCGTTTCCGGCGCTTCGGGGCGCGGTGGCGCCTCCCGTCCGCCGAACAGGCGTCCGAGGAACCCGCGTTTCTGCTCGCTCATGCCGTCATGCCGCCTGTCGACCGGTGGTTACGCCGAGTAAGTGCCGCCCGGTATGCCCGGCAATGCGCAGCCTGACAAGGTCGCCCGCCGCCTTGCCGTCCGCGGCCTCGGGCGAGAACTCCACCTGGGTGAACTGTTCGCTGCGCCCCAGCCCCTCGCGCTCGATCAGGACCTGCCGCTCGCGCCCCTGCTCGGCTTCCAGATGCGCGAGCAGCGCCGCCTCGCCCTTGTCGCGCAGCCGCGCGGCCCGCTCCTTCACCACCTGGCGCGGAAGCTGCGGCATGCGCGCCGCCGGCGTGCCCTTGCGCGGCGAGAACGGGAAGACATGCAGATGCGTCAGCCCGCAATCGTCGACGATGGCGAGCGAATTGGCGAACATCGCCTCGGTCTCGGTCGGGAAGCCGGCGATGATGTCGGCGCCGAACACCACGTCCGGGCGCAGCCGGCGCACCTCCTCGCAAAAGCCGATCGTGTCGGCGCGCAGGTGCCGCCGCTTCATCCGCTTGAGGATCATGTCGTCGCCGGCCTGCAGCGACAGGTGCAGATGCGGCATCAACCGCTCTTCCTCGGCGATCGCCCGCATCAAGGCCGGGTCCGCCTCGATGGAATCGATCGAGGACAGCCGCAGCCGGTCGAGCCCCGGCACCAGCTTGAGGATCTTGGCGACGAGATCGCCGAGCTTCGGCGTCCCCGGCAGGTCGGCACCGTAGCTGGTGATGTCGACGCCGGTCAGCACCACTTCGCGGTAGCCGTTGTCCGCCAGCCGTGCGATCTGGTCGACGACGACGCCCATCGGCACCGAGCGGGAATTGCCGCGCCCGAACGGGATGATGCAGAAGGTGCAGCGATGGTCGCAGCCGTTCTGCACCTGCACGAAGGCGCGCGCCCGCCCCTCCAGCCCGTCGATCAGGTGCTCGGCCGTCTCGCGCACGCTCATGATGTCGTTGACGCGGATCTTCTCGCTGTCGTCGAGGCCGAACTGCGCGACGCGGCCGTAGGAGGCGCGCTCCAGCTTCTCCGAATTGCCGAGGACGAGGTCGACCTCCGCCATGCCGGCAAAGGTCTCCGCCTCGGTCTGGGCGGCGCAGCCGGTGACGATGATGCGCGCGCCCGGATTGTCGCGCCGCGCCTTGCGGATGGTCTGGCGCGCCTGGCGCACCGCCTCCGCCGTCACCGCGCAGGTGTTGATCAGGATCGCGTCCTTGAGGCCGGCGGCCTCCGCCTCGCGCTTCATCACCTCGGATTCGTAGGCGTTGAGGCGGCAGCCGAACGTGACGACGTCGATGCTCACCGGACCACCTCGAGGATCGGCCGGTCGCCGGGCGCGGTCTTCTCGAAGGTCAGCGTCTCCGGGTCGAGCAGCCCCTCGAACTCCACCTCGGTGTCGCCGGTCATCAGGATGTGGTCGTCGCTCTCGCGCCACTCGATGTCGAGCGGCCCGCCCGGCAGCAGCACCCGCACCTTGCGCCCGGTGCGCAGGTCGCGCGCGGCGGCAACGCCGACGGCGCAGGCCGCCGTGCCGCAGGCCCTTGTCAGCCCGACGCCGCGCTCCCACACCCGGATCTCGACCTCCTTGTCCGACAGGACATGGGCGAGCGAGATATTCGCCCGCTCCGGGAACATCGGATGGTTTTCCAGCATCGGCCCGATGCGCGAAAGATCGTAGGCATCCAGATCGCGCACCCAGAAGATCGCATGCGGATTGCCGACATTGACCACCGAGGGCGTGTGCAGGATCGGCGCGTCGATCGGCCCGATCTGCAGCTCGATCGCCCGCGTGTCGTGGAATTCCTCGGCCAGCGGGATCTCGTTCCAGGCAAAGCGCGGGCGGCCCATGTCCACCGTGACCCGGCGCGGACTGTCGGTCGCCAGGGCCTTCAGCAGCCCGGCATTGGTCTCGATGGTCGCGGCCGTGCCGCCGCTCTCCTCCATCAGGAGCCGGCCGATGCAGCGCGTGGCATTGCCGCAGGCGTCGACCTCGCCGCCGTCGCGGTTGTGGATGCGCATGAAGGCATCCGCCCCGGCGGGGCTGCGCTCCACCGTGATCATCTGGTCGAAGCCGATGCCGCCGTCCCTGGCGCCGATCCGGCGGATCGCTTGCGGGTCGAGGCGCACGGGGGCCTCACGGGCATCCCAGACAACGAAATCGTTGCCGAGCCCGTTCATCTTCAGAAAGGGAATCCTGCGCTCGCTCATCGCGAAAATCGTCCATCTCGCCGCCCGCCGCCTGTCGCTCGGGGCAGGCCATCTGCGGCGCGCCACCCGATATCGGGCAAGGCGCGACCGGCCGTTCCCGTCTATATGGCGGAAAAGGCCGCGCGGTTCCAGTCTTCGCGTGTTTCGCCGCACTGGTGGGCCGCAGAAAGCCGGGACGGGACAGCAGCGTCCGGGCGGGCCTGCCGCCCGGACGTGTTCCCCGGCGCGTCTGTCAGCGCCGGGCACCCTCGCGGATGAAGGTGCCGTTCTGCAGCTCGCTCACCGCCTGGATCAGCTCCTGGCGGGTGTTCATGACGATCGGCCCGTGCCAGGCCACCGGCTCGCGGATCGGCGCGCCGGAGACCAGCAGGAAGCGGATGCCGTTCGGCCCGGCGGTCACGGTCACCTCGTCGCCGGTGCCGAAGCGCACCAGGGTGCGGTCGCCGCTCTCGTCGCGCACATGCACCTCCTCGCCGTCGACCTCCTTCTCCAGCAGCACGCCGAAGGGCTGCGAGGCATCGCGAAACGTGCCCGAGCCCTCGAAGATATAGGCGAAGGCCTTGCGATAGGTGTCGACCTTGAAGCGCTTGGTGCGCCCGGCCGGCACGAAGATGTCGGCATAGTTCGGGTCGGCGGCGATGCCGTCGACCGGGCCGCGCTTGCCCCAGAACTCGCCGCAGATGACGCGCACATGGGTGCCGTCGTCGTCGGTGATTTCCGGGATCTCGGTCGAGGGCACGTCCTGGTAGCGCGGGCTGGTCATCTTCAGCGCGGAGGGCAGGTTGGCCCAGAGCTGGAAGCCGTGCATCCGCCCCTTGGCGTCGCCCTTCGGCATCTCCTGATGCATGATGCCGCTGCCGGCGGTCATCCACTGGATGTCGCCCGCCCCCAGCGTGCCCTGGTTGCCGAGACTGTCGCCATGGTCGACGGTGCCGGCCAGAACATAAGTAATGGTCTCGATGCCGCGATGCGGATGCCAGGGAAAGCCGGCCCGGTAGTCCTGCGGCCGCTCGTTGCGGAAATCGTCGAACAGCAGGAACGGGTCGAGCGCAGTCGGATCGCCGAAGCCGAAGGCGCGGTGCAGCTTGACGCCGGCGCCTTCCAGCGTCGGCTTCGCCGTCTCCAGATGGGTCACGGGTCTGACGGACATGGGACTTCGCCTTTCTCCCGCCCTCTGCAAGGCGGGCGTTGCGGATCGTTTCGCCAAAGATAGGCGCCCTGCCCCATCGTAACAGTGCCCGGCCGCTGGACGCAGTGTTCAAGCTTGGGAGACCAATCGCTCCCCGCCGTTCAGCCGATCTCGATGGCCGCGCCCGGACCGCAGGCGGAAAGCAGGATCTCCATATCCGGCCGCGCCACCGCGACGCAGCCTTCCGTCGGCGTGTAGCCGGGCCGCGCCAGGTGAAAGAAGATGGCGCTGCCGAGGCCGCCGACCGCCGGATTGAGGTTGCAGTCGAGCACCACGACGATGTCATAGAGCGGGTCGTCGCGCCACAGCACCTCGTGCGAGGCGGCACAGGGCAGCGGCACCAGCCGGTTGTAGCGCGGATGGCCCGGCGCGTCGCACCAGCCGGCGCGCGGCAGCTCCGCCACCGGCAGGGCCGAGCGCGGCCGCCCGCCCCGGTCTGGCCGATAGTAGACCTGTAGCAGCTCGAAGCGGCCGGCCGGCGTTGCCCCATCGCCCTCGCGCTTAAAGCGGGAAATCCCGCCGCGCCCTATTGCACACGGCACCACGATCCCGCCGAACTGCAGCACGCCGCGCGTCGCACCCGCCGAAAGCGTGCGGACCCGCAAGGTTTCGCCCCGTTGTCCCTCCCGCGACAGGGCGGGGCGGCTGCGCGGCGCGACAAGATCCAGCGTCATGGCGGATGCGTCCTCACACGGGTCTCAAGGTTGCGTGAGCAGGATGTGTTGGCGCAAGCCGGGCTTTGCGTCAATCCGCCCTCGCGCAATCGTGTCCGCTTGCTTATGTCAGGAAAACCGGTGCAGATTCCGCGCCATGCCCTTCGCTCAGGAAAGGACACGTCCATGCCCGCACGCAAAATCCTCATCGTCGACGACGACGACGATCTGCGCGAGGCGCTGGTGGAGCAGCTCTCGCTCTACGAGGAGTTCGAGACGCGCGAGGCGTCCAATGCCGCCACCGGCATCAAGCTGGCCGAGGACGGCCACACCGACCTGCTGCTGATGGATGTCGGCCTGCCCGACATCGACGGCCGCGAGGCGGTAAAGCTGCTGCGCAAGAAGGGCTTCAAGGCGCCGATCATCATGCTGACCGGCCACGACACCGACAGCGACACGATCCTCGGGCTGGAGGCCGGCGCCAACGACTATGTCGCCAAGCCGTTCAAGTTCGCCGTTTTGCTCGCCCGCCTCAGGGCGCATCTGCGCAGCCACGAGCAAAGCGAGGACGCGGTCTTCACCATCGGCCGCTATGCCTTCCGTCCGGCGCAGAAGCTGATGACCGACGAGGCCGGCAGCAAGATCCGCCTGACCGAGAAGGAAACCTCGATCCTGAAGTTCCTTTTCCGGGCCGGCGAGCAACCGGTGACCCGCGACGTGCTGCTGACCAAGGTCTGGGGCTACAATTCCGGCGTCACCACCCACACGCTGGAAACCCACATCTACCGGCTGCGGCAGAAGATCGAACGCGATCCCTCCAATGCCGAATTGCTGGTGACCGAGGCCGGTGGCTACAAGCTGGTTCCCTGATCGTCGCGGGACGCCGCGCCGCGCGACTGTCCACCGGCCGACAGTTCACCGGCCGACAGTTCACCCGCCCACTGTCCACCGGCCCACGGTCCACCGGCCGGCTGTCCACCGGCCACCCGGTCAGCCGCCGGGCGAAGCGGTTTCCGGGCTTGTGCAGATTGCCGGCTTCGGCGTAATGCTCAAGACATGAGTCTCGCCCGGGATATGGAATTGCTGCGCCAGGTGCCGTTGCTCGCCGAATTCCCGGACGAGCAGATGCGCCTGCTCGCCTTCTCGGCCGAGAATGTCTCCTATCGCGACGGCGAGGTGCTGTTCATCGCCGGCGAGCGCGCCGATGCCGGCCTGGTCGTCGCCAGCGGCGCGGTGCTGCTGGAGGGCGACGGCGAGGACCGCCAGGAGCTCGGCAGCTTCGGCCCCGGCAGCCTGATCGGCGAAACGGCGCTCTTGGTCGAGACGCGCCGCCCGGCCCGCGCGGTCGCCGTCGGCCCGACCGAGGTGATCCGCATCCGCCGGGCGCTGTTCAAGCGCATGTTGCAGGAATTTCCCGAGATCGCCCGCCGCCTGTTCGAGGCGCGGGCGGGCCGCTTCCGCGCGACCGCCGGGGCGCTGGCCCGTGTCGGCACGGTGCTGGAGCAGTTGGAGCGCGAGCACAGCGCCTTTCGCGAGTCCCGCCGCGCCGCGCAGAACGGCGAGGGCAACGGCGGGACCTGAGGTCGCGCTCAGGCGACGTTGAGCGTCACCGGAATGTTGCCCCGCGTTGCGTGCGAATAGGGGCACACCACATGCGCCTTTTCCACCAAAGCCTGCGCCTCGGCCTTGTCGAGGCCGGGGATGGTGACGGTCAGCGTCACGGCGATGCCGAAACCGGTGCCGTCGTCGCGCGGGCCGATGCCGACATCGGCGGCGACCTGCGTCTCTTCGGGCAGTTTCAGCTTCTGCTGACCGGCGACGAATTTCATCGCGCCGAGGAAACAGGCCGAATAGCCGGCCGCGAACATCTGCTCCGGATTGGTGCCGGCGCCGCCGTCGCCGCCGAGTTCCTTCGGCGTCGACAGGGTCACCTCCAGGCGGCCGTCGTCGGACTTGGCATTGCCGGTGCGCCCGCCCGTGGCGGAAGCGTGGGCGGTGTAGAGAATGGCCATATCGGTCTCCTTGCGTGTGCGTTGCTGCGTCGCCGAGTGTGGCTCGGTGCCGCCCCTATATAGGCGCAAATTAGATCGTGCACAATATAATTGTGTACGATTTATTTTTCTGACCCGATCCACTCGCAACCTTTCCGGGAAAAATGACGAAAATCCGCCGCGCGAAGGATCAGCCGCGCCCCGCCGCGCCTGGCGCGGCCGCCTGCCGTGCCCAGGACCCGAGCCTCAGCACCAAGGGCAGGGCGGCAACAGTGAGCATCGCGCCGAACACCCACCAGGCCGGGCGGATCGAGTAGCGGAAGTCGAGATTGGCGGCGAGCACCCGCTCCGCCGGAATTCCCGTTGCCAGCGCGTACCACAGGTATTCGATGCCGGCGGTGGCGAGCCCCGCAAAGACCGCGATCCCCGCCAGCACCAAGGGCGACGTCAGTTTCAAGCCCAGCCTGTGGGCGATGCGGCAGGCGAACAGCGCCGTCAGGAAGCCGGCCATCAGCACCGCCTCGGTCACATCCGCCTTCGATTGCAGGAAGAAATGGACCGTCGCCAGCACGGCGATCCCGTAGGTCAGCCGGTGCAGCCGGTGCCAGCTCTGGCCCATTCGCCGGATCGCCCCGTCGGTCGAGGTCGCGGCAAGCAGCAGCAGCCCGACCAGCGCGACGAAGCCGATGGTGAGATAGACGCGCAGCACGATCTCGCTTGCCACCTTGGCAAGATCGAAGGACTGGTCGGCCGCATAAAGGCTCAGATGCGCCAGCGCGTATCCGGCGGCGGCAAGGCCCAGCATGCGGCGGATGCCGATGAGCTTCCCCCAGCCGGTCACCCGCCGCAGCGGGCTCACCAGCAGCGACAGCAGCAGGAAGCGGATCGCCCAATCGCCGGCCCCGTGCAGCGCCGCGGTCACCGGCTTGGCGCCGAGCGTGCCGGCGAGCAGGCCATAGGCGAGATGCGCGCCCGGCAGCAGGATCGCCAGCAGCACGACGAGCCCCAGCGGCGAGAAGCGCCCGTTGCGCTCCCGCCACGGGAGAGAGATCTGGTATCGCGGCCGCCCCGGCCGTTGGACCTGCGATCCTCGGTCGCCAGAGTGTGGAGCCTGCATCTGCCTGTCCATTCGCGCCGCGTCCACCCGCTTGCCTCTAGCCCCACCCCGGGCCCATGTCCGGGGCCTGTCACGGGAGACATATCCCCTTGCAGGGTGCCGGTCGCGGCACGCCTGTTCAAGCTTTGGTGAAGCCGCCCTGCACCGCCGTGAGGAAAAGCCCCGCTCGTACCCGCCGGTAGAGCGCCAGGAAAGGGTGGAGCGCAGGAACGGCGGAAGCGATCCTCCGACGTCCGCCCCACCCGCAAGATGTCATCCCGGTTCCGGCGCAGCCGGAGACCGGGAACCAGTAACCACGAGCGGTTCGAGTCGAGCCTCGGCGCCGCCGACGGCCGCCGGAACGCCGGTGGCGGCTAGCTTCGCGCCACTATCCGCCCCAGCGGATGCTGGACGCCTGCCTGCGCAGGCGTGACAGCCGGGAAGGTGGCGATGCGCTTCCGCCTCATGCCCGCCAAGGGTACCAATGGTTCCCGGTTCTGCGCTGCGCTGGACCGGGATGACCTCCGAGAGGGAGGCACCGCCTCACATCCCCTCGGCCGTCACCCCGGCCAAGGCGAAGCCGCGCGCCGGGGCCCATTCGTTCCCAGAGCGGTGGCGACGACGCGCACCCTCCCGTCTTCCTCCCAGACGCACACCTCCCCCGGCGTCCTCCCGGGCAAGCGAAGCGCGACCCGTATGTGGACGGCCCCCTGAGGGCAAGCGATTAGTTGAGGCTCGCTCGGATCGACAGCGGTTCGTATGTCCGGCCTGTTTCGGCGGCATGGTGAACCGCCATGGCCCAAGATGGGTTGCGCGTGGGCGGCGCCTAACGGAACCACGGCCTCGACGGCCGGTCGGGTCGCACGGCGTGTCCGCCTCACGTGATCGATCGAACGCTCCATCTCCCTCTCGGCTTGCCGCTCCCTCAAGCCCGGCCGGCGTGG
>NZ_FYAV01000062.1:0-27267 GCF_900185745.1 Stappia sp. TSB10GB4
CCGTCTTCCACAGGCTGATCGCAAACGGAAAGAAGCCAATCGTCGCCCTCACAGCCCTCATGCGAAAGATCGTCGTCATCCTCAACGCCAGAACGAGAGACCACCTCAACGATATGAGTTGATGACGGACTGACCAAAAGGCGTGGTCTCTCCTCCCTCTGTAACCCCAACCGATCCCGTTCCGACCTCAGCGCTGCCACCGGGGCGGAAGGCAACAGCCCTCGCATCGGCCTGACATTTTCAACAATGCTTTATCTACCTAAGTAATACAAAGTATCTCATCCAATTTTCGCCCGATTCCCCTCATAACGGCGCGGCTTTTCTGCTCACATTCCGGTCACATCTTCGTTATGCCATGTTTTTTCCCCGAAATAACCCTGCATACACCGCGGACGAGCCAAGATGGGCTTCCAGTTTTTGCCTCGTGGACGGCACGACGCCGCCACCGGCGCCAACAGACCAAGACCTGCGGCACCGAATACTGAATGCTCACGGAGGCCAATATCATGAAGAAGTTGCTCATCGCCCTTGCGGCTCTGACCTTTGCCGGCTCCGCTTACGCTCAGGACACGTCCTTCGCGTCGGCCGATCTCGACCAGAGCGGCGACCTGACCTTCAGCGAGGTGATCGCCGTGCTGCCGAATGTCACCGAGGAGGCCTTCGCCGCCGCCGATGCCGATGGCAATGGCGTGCTCTCCGAGGCCGAGTACACGGTCCTGCTCGAGAGCAGCGGCGGCTGACACCGCTCCCTCTTCCTGCCCGGTCGCCCTGTTTCCCCTGCCGGAAACGGGGCGATCTGCCGTCTGCCCCCGACACGTCTCGCCTGCCCGCTTCCCAGGTCCATTTGTTCCTGTTATGTTCCGAGTATCGACAACAGGGAACATCCGGGACCTCCCATGGCCACTCCGGCACCGTCGCGCAATACCGCCCCCGATCCGACGGACGCCTCCGAGGAGGCGCTGTCGGCCAGCGTCAACGCCCATCGCGGCCGCGGCCGGGCCGCCGGCCTCAACATGGCCGGCCGCTACGAGCGCGAAAGCCGCGACAGTTTCGACGATGGCTGGGGCTCGCTGGACGACCTGCCGCCGCTCAAGACCCATGTGCAGGAAGAGCGGGCGCGCACCATCATCACCCGCAACGAATCGCCCGACATTTCCTTCGACCGCTCGATCAATCCCTATCGCGGCTGCGAGCATGGCTGCATCTATTGCTTCGCCCGGCCGAGCCACGCCTATATCGGCCTGTCGCCCGGTCTCGATTTCGAAACCCGGCTGACCGTCAAGCCGAATGCCGCCGAGCTGCTGGAGCGGGAGCTGTCGCGGCCCGGCTACAGCCCGCGCACCATCGCCATCGGCACCAACACCGACCCGTACCAGCCGATCGAGCGCGAGCGGAAACTCATGCGCGAGATCCTCGCCGTGCTCGACCGGTGCAACCATCCGGTCGGCATCGTCACCAAGTCGGCCCTGGTGCTGCGCGATCTCGACATCCTGGCGCCGATGGCCGAGCGCGGGCTGGTGCGCGTCGCCCTCTCCGTGACGACGCTGGAGCGCAAGCTCGCCCGCGCCATGGAGCCGCGCGCGGCAACGCCGGCCAAGCGGCTGGAGGCGATCCGCGGCCTGTCGCAGGCCGGCATTCCGACCTCGGTGATGGTCGCGCCGGTGATCCCGGCGCTGACCGATTCGGAGATGGAGAAGATCCTGGAGGCGGCCAGCGAGAACGGCGCCACCGGCGCCGGCTATATCCTGCTGCGGCTGCCGATCGAGGTCAGTCCGCTGTTCCGCGACTGGCTGCTGCGGCACCGGCCGGACAGTTTCCGCCATGTCATGAACCTCATCCGCTCGATGCGCGGCGGCAAGGACTACGATGCTGAGTGGGGCAAGCGGATGCGCGGCGACGGGCCCTATGCCAAGCAGCTCGCCAACCGCTTTGCGCTCGCCTGCAAGCGGCTCGGCCTCAACCGCAACCGCAAGCCGCTGGCAACCGACCTGTTCCTCCCCCCGACTGCCGGCGGCGTCCAACTCCAGCTCTTCTAGGCCTGCCGGTCCTTTGCCGGACCCGGACGTCAGCCCGCCGGCTCGCGGCGGCCATGCTTCGGTGCATTGCGCGAAGATTTCTGTTGCACGTCGGCGCCGGCGCCGGAACGGTGGGCGCATGGTCTTCGCGCTCTCGTCCACCCTTCAGCTTGCCCTGCCGGCCACGCTCGATCCGGCGGCCGAGCGGGAGCTTTCCCGCCGTTTCGACGGGCGGCTCGCCGGCATCGACGAAGCCGGCCGCGGCCCCTGGGCCGGTCCCGTCGCCGTTGCCGCCGTCATTCTCGACCACGCGGCGGTTCCGGACGGGCTCGCCGATTCGAAGACCCTCAGCGAGGCGCGGCGCGAGCAGCTCTACGAGGAGATTCTCGCGACCGCCGTCGTCGCCGTCGCCCTCGCCTCGCCGCGCGAGATCGACGCCCGCAACATCCGCGCGGCAACGCTGCAGGCGATGGCCCGCGCCGCGCGCGCCCTGCCGCTCGCCCCGCTCGCCTGTCTGATCGACGGGCGCGACGTGCCGCCGGACCTGCCCGCTCCCGGACAGGCGGCGGTGAAGGGCGACGGCCGCCTTCTGTGCGTCGCCGCCGCCTCGATCGTCGCCAAGGTCACCCGCGATCGGCTGATGACGCGGGTGGACAGCCTGTTTCCCGGCTACGGCTTTGCCGGCCACAAGGGCTATGGCACCGCGCAGCATGCGGCCGCGCTCGCCCGCCAGGGTCCCTGCCCGCTGCACCGGCGCAGCTTCCGCCCGGTCGCCGTGGCGCTCGGCCTGCGCGAGGCGTAAGGGACGCGCGAGGCATAAGGGACGCGCGAGGCGCTCGCGCGCCCTGTGCCGCGATCCCGCATGCACGCCCCCTCCCGGCGTCCTCCCACGCGTCACCCTCTCCCTGCGTCACCCCGAACGAGCATCGCGAGATCCGGGGGCCATTGGCTGCCAGAGCGGCGGAGGAGAAAGCACCCCCTCCCCGCGTCATCCCGCACGCAGCGCAGCGCAGATGCGGGATCGGAGAGCCGAGGGCCTCACGAAGGCACTCCCGAACAACACCACAACCGCCGTGCCTCCCCGGTCCCGGATCGTCGGCCTTCGGCCTCGTCCGGGAGGACGCCAAGGAGAGGCCCGTGCGAAGGAGCGGAACACCCCAGCAACGCGTATTTCGCACAGCGCCGCCCCAAACGAAAACGGCCCCGCGAAGGGGCCGTCTCGAAGCGGAATGGGAAGGTCCCGGCTCAGTTGAGGCGGGTCTTCACTTCCTGAATGCTCTTGGCGAGCAGGTCGTCGCCAACGCTGCCGGCGACCTTCTTGGCAAGGATCGTCTCGGCGGCGGCCACCGCGATATCGGCGGCGCGCGAGCGCACCTCGGCGATCGCCTGGGCCTCGGCCTGGGCGATCTTGCGCTCGGCGGCCACGGTGCGGCGGGCGATCAGGTCCTCCAGGGCCGCATTGGCCTCCAGCGTCAGGCGGTCGGCCTCGCGCTTGGCCTCGGCGACGATGCCCTCGGCCTCGCTCTCGGCCTCCTGGCGGCGGCGCTGGTAGTCGGCGAGCAGGGCCTGGGCCTCCTCGCGCAGCCGGCGGGCGTCCTCGAGTTCCTTGCGGATCGTGTCAGCCCGCTTGTCCAGCGAGGACCCGACCATGCCGGGGACCTTCATGTAGACGATCAGCCCGAGAAAGATGACGAGGCCGACGAGAGCCCATGCAGAAGCGTCCATCAGGCTGTCCTCACTTCATCGCCGTATCGACGGCCTTGTTGAGTTCGGTCGCGGTCGGCGCCTTGCCGATCAGGGCCTCGACCAGCTCGCTGGTGGTGTCCCGGGCGATCTCGCTGACGTTGCCCAGCGCGGCGGCCTTGACCTCGGCGATGCGGGCCTCGGCCTGCGCCAGCTTCTCGGAGAGACCCTTCTCGGTCTCGGCGCGGCGACGGTCGATGTCGGCCTTCAGCTTCTCGCGGGTGTCCAGGGCGATCTTGTGCGCGTTGTTGCGAGCCTCCGCCAGCGCCTGCTCATAGGCGGCGATCGCGGCGTTGCTCTCGTCGTTCAGGCGGTTCGCCTCGGCGATGTCGCCGGCGATCCGGTCGCGGCGATCTTCCAGGATGCCGCTGAGGCGCGGCAGCGCCACCCTGGTCATGATCCAGTAGAGCACGCCGAAGGTGATCGCCAGCCAGAGAAGCTGCGATGCGTAGGTCGCCCCGTCGAAAGGAGGGAACGTGCCGACCGAATGTTCGTCGGCCGGGATCTCGATGACAGCGTGGGTAGAGCTATCGTGTTGGGTCTCGGCGCCGGTCGTGGCCATTATCATCTCCAATGCCGCAGCCATGCACGCATCGCGGCTTGCGCGAAGCGCCGGCCGGGCGCGTCATGCCCCCGGCCGGAGAATTTGCGTCGCTGACGCAATCCGACGTCTTAGACGGCGAAGAGCAGGAGAAGGGCGACGAGAAGCGAGAAGATGCCGAGCGCCTCGGTCACGGCGAAGCCGAAGATGAGGCGGCCGAACTGGCCATCGGCGGCAGACGGGTTGCGCAGGGCGCCCGAAAGGTAGCTGCCGAAGATGTTGCCGAGGCCGAGAGCGGTACCGGCCATGCCAAGGCAGGCGAGACCCGCACCGATGTACTTTGCTGCTTCAGCTTCCATGACACTAGCTCCTTGAGGTGAGATTGCAGCGACGTAACGACGGCCCCGCCTTATTGCGGGGCCGAACCAAACTGACTCTTAGTGGCTCGGATGCAGGGCATCGTTGAGGTACATGCAAGTCAGAACCGTGAAAACATAGGCCTGCAGGAACGCCACCAGGAATTCCAGGCCGGTCAGCGCGACGGTCATCGCCAGCGGCAGGATCGAGAACACCGGACCCATGATGCCGAGGCCTTCGGCCGCGATCAGCGAGGTGACGAAGCCGGCGAAGACCTTCAGCGTGATGTGGCCCGCCAGCATGTTGGCGAACAGACGAACCGACAGGCTGACCGGGCGCGACAGGAACGAGATGATCTCGATCGGCGTCACCAGGATGTACAGCACCGGCGGCACCCCGGCCGGGGTGAACAGCTTCAGGAACTTCGCGCCGTGCTTGGCGAAGCCGTAGACCATCACCGTGCCGATCACCAGCATCGCCAGGGCGAAGGTGACGATCAGGTGGCTGGTGACGGTGAAGAAGTAGGGGAACATGCCGATCAGGTTGGCGATCAGCACGAACATGAACAGCGAGAACACCAGCGGGAAGAAGCGCATGCCCTCGTTGCCGGCGGCATTTCTCAGCGTGTTCGCCACGAATTCGTAGGACATTTCCGCGACCGACTGCCAGCGCCCCGGAACCAGCCCGCGCCCGCTGGTCGACAGGATCAGGAAGGCCGCGACGACCGCCGTGGTCGCCACCATGAACAGCGAGGAATTGGTGAAGGAAAGATCGAGGCCGCCGACCTCGATCGGAACGAGCTTGGTGATCTTGAACTGCGAGATCGGATCGTTCGCCACCGGGTCAGCCCCTCGTCTAGCGGTCGCATGACATGCCGGCGCGCGACCCCGTCGCGAACCGGCCTGAATTCAGCTTCGAACTATCCGTCGCGCGACCCGTCATGCGGCTCGGCCACCAGACCGGCGGACCGCAAGACGTTCAGCACGCCCGCGACAAAGCCCAACAGGAGGAAGACGATCAAGCCCCAGGGGCTCGTCCCGAACCCCTTGTCGATCATCCAGCCGATGGCAGCCCCCACCAGAACGCCGGCGACGAACTCCGTCGACAGCTTCATGGCCTGAGCATACCCCTGTCCCGTGCCCGAGGACGACCCGCTTTTCGGCCCTTCGGCCTGCGTCGCCTTTTCCTCGAGCGCCCGTGCCAGCCGGCTTCTTCGCTCGGACAGTTCCGCTTCCGTTGGCCGCAATCCGCGCGAACCCGGTTCGTCCTCGTCGGGAGACATCGCTAAAGTCCCCTTTCCCGATACGCTCCGGCGCAGGTCGCCGACCCCTGGAAGCCGGGCGCACCATAGTCGGCGCCCCTGCCCCTGTCAAGAACACGCAAAAAACCGTCAAGCCCCTGTAATATCACACCTTTCATGGCAAAAGACGCCCTGCGTCGAACTGTCCGGGAGCCGTCTTCGCAGGACCGTGCTGCATTGCACGGCGCGGGAGGCGCTCAGACCGCCTCGCGAAACCGCTCCGCGGTCTGCAGATCGACGGACACGAGCTGCGAAACCCCGCGCTCGGCCATGGTGACGCCGAACAGGCGGTTCATCCGCGCCATGGTGATCGGGTTGTGGGTGATCACCACGAAGCGGGTGGCGGTGCTGCGGGTCATCTCGTCCAGGAGGTCGCAATAGCGCTCGACATTGGCATCGTCGAGCGGCGCGTCGACCTCGTCGAGCACGCAGATCGGCGCCGGATTGGTCAGGAACACGGCGAAGATCAGCGCCATCGCCGTCAGCGCCTGCTCGCCGCCCGACAGCAGCGTCATGGTCTGCGGCTTCTTGCCGGGCGGGCGGGCGATGATCTCGAGGCCGGCGTCGAGCGGGTCTTCCGCGTCGACCAGTTGCAATTCGGCCGTGCCGCCGCCGAACAGATGGGTGAACAGGCGCTGGAAATGGCCGTTCACCGTGTCGAAAGCCGACAGCAGGCGCTCGCGCGCCTCGCGGTTGATGTTGGAGATCGCCCCGCGCAGCCGCTTGATCGCCTCGATCAGGTCGTCGCGCTCGCTGATCAAGGTGCCCCGCTGGCCCTCGATCTGCGACAGTTCCTCCTCGGCGCGCAGGTTGACGCCGCCGAGCCGCTCGCGCTCGCCCTTCAGCCGCTCCACCCGCCGCTCGATCCCTTCCGGATCGGGCAGCGGCGCGCCCTCCTTAAGCCCGGCCAGCCCCGGCAGGGCGGAGACGGCGACTTCCAGCGTCTCGTCGATTCGCGCCTCGATCTCGCTCTTGCGGCTCGATGCGGCGGCCCGCCGTTCCTCGGCGCGGATGCGCCGCTCGCGCGCCTCGCCCAGCATCGTGAGCGCCTGATGCGCCTGCTGGTCGGCCTCGCGCTGTTTCGCCTCGGCGGCGGCGAGCGCGTCGTCGGCGGCGCGGCGCGCCTCCTCGGCGGCCGAAATCTCGCTCAGCAGCGCCCGGCGCTTCAGCTCGATGTCCTCCGGCGCCTCCATCAGCGCCATCCGCTCGTCCTCGGCCGCCGCGATGCGTTCGCCCAGCACCTCGATCTGCTGGCGGGCGCCGGCCGCGCGCGCGATCCAACTCGCCCGCTCGCGGGCGATCGCCTCCATCCGGCGGCGGCGCAGATCGCTCTCGCGTGCCAGACCGTCGGCCGCCGCCTGCTCGCGCGACAGCGCCGCGCGCGCTTCCGCCGCTTCCGCCCGTGCCGCGTCGATGGCGCCCTGCAATCCCTCGCTGCCGGAAATCTCCTCCAGCGCGGCGGCCGCCAGCTCCGCCGCCTCGCGCGCCTCGGCAAGGTCGCCGGCCAGCCGCTCCACGGTGGCGCACAAGCCCGCAAGCCGCGCCTCGGCCTCGGCATGGGCGCGCTCCAGCCGCAGCACCTCCTGGCGCGCCGCATCGGCGGCGCCTCGGGCCGCGCGCACCTCCTGGCGGGTCCCGTCCTCGGCATCGGCCGCCATGCGCAGCGCCGCCTCGGCCGCAGCGAACGCCTCGCGCAAGGCGTCCATCCGCTCGGCGGCGGCTGCGATCTCCAGGTCCAGCGCCGCCAGCCGGTTCTTGCGGG
The DNA here is from genome assembly GCF_900185745.1 of Stappia sp. TSB10GB4. Taxonomy (NCBI): domain Bacteria; kingdom Pseudomonadati; phylum Pseudomonadota; class Alphaproteobacteria; order Hyphomicrobiales; family Stappiaceae; genus Stappia; species Stappia sp. TSB10GB4. The sequence continues at coordinate 7,719 of NZ_FYAV01000062.1, forward strand.
CAAGGCGCTGCGCCGCCGCCGTCGGCGCATCGGCGGAAATCACGAAGCCGTCCCAGCGCCAGACGGCGCCCGCGCGGCTGACCAGCCGCTGGCCGGGCTTCAACTGCCGCATGAGACGATCCGCCCCGCCCTCATCGACAAGGCCGATCTGGGCAAGCCGCCGCGCCAGCGCCGCCGGTGCCCGCACCACCTGTAACAAGGGACGGCAGCCATCCGGCAGCTTCGGATCGGCGGCGAGCGTCCCTCCATCCGCCGCCTCGCCGCTCCAGCGCATCGGCGCCTCGCCGCCGACCGGTGCGTCGAGATCCTCGCCGAGCGCGGCGCCCAGCGCCGTCTCGAAGCCGGGTTCCACCGTCATCGCCTCGACCACGGCCGGCCATTCGCCTGCCTGCCCGGCGGACAGAACCTCATTGAGCGTGCGCGCTTCCGTTTCCAGCCGCGACAGCGCCGCCTCCCCGTCGCCAAGCGGCTGGCGCGCGGCCTCGACGGCGGCGCGGCGGGCGCGGGTGCGCTCCTCCGCCTCCAGCACCCGCTCTTCAGCCAGATCCAGCCGGCCTTCCGCGTCGAGCAGCGCCTCGCGCCCCATTTCCAGCGCCGGGGCGCCCTCGATATCGGCTTCCAGCGCCACCACCTGCGCTTCCGCCTCGCCATGCTGGGCGAGGAGCCGCTCGGCCCGCTGGACCGCCGTGCGATGCGCCTCCTCGAGCTGCCGCCGCCGCGCGACGATGCCGGCCTGTTGCTGGGTCAGCGCCGACAGCCGCTCCTCAGCCGCCGCAACCAGTTCGCCCGCCGCCGCGACCGCCAGCCGGGCCTCCTCGGCACGCTCTTCCTGCGACAGGTCCTCGCCGCGCAGTTCTTCCTCTTCCTCGGCGAGCAGCGACAGATGCTCGTCGTTCTCGCCGACCAGCGCCTGTTCGCGGGCGATGTCCTGCTGGAGCTGCTGCAGGCGGCCGGAGAGGTCCGACAGGCGCTCGCGGATGCGGCGCTCCTCGCCGTCCAGTTCGTTGCGGGCAATGACCAGCCGCTGCACGGCCGCCCCGGCGCGGGCCGAGGCCTCGCGCATCGTTGGCACCTTGTGGGCGGAAATCGCCTGGTTCTTCGCCGCTTCCGCCTGGGCCAGCGCGACCAGCCGCACCCCCTCCTCGGCTTCCGTGAATTCGGCCTCCGCCGCCGTCAGCCTGTCGCGGCAGTCGAGCCAGCGCAGGTAGTAGAGCCCGGCCTCGGCCGAGCGGATCTCGGCGGAGAGGTTGCGGAAGCGGCTCGCCTGGCGGGCCTGGCGGCGCAGGTTGTCGAGCTGGCCGTCGATCTGGACCAGCACATCCTCCAGCCGGTCCAGGTTCTGCTCGGCGGCGCGCAGGCGCAGCTCCGCCTCGTGACGGCGCGAATGCAGGCCGGAAATGCCGGCGGCCTCTTCCAGGATCTGGCGGCGGGAGGTCGGCTTGGCGGCGATCAGCTCGCCGATCTGGCCCTGGCGCACGAGGGCGGGCGAGCGGGCGCCGGTCGAGGCGTCGGCGAACAGAAGCTGGACATCGCGGGCGCGCACGTCGCGGGCGTTGATCTTGTAGTTGGAGCCCGCCTCGCGCTCGATCCGCCGCGTCACCTCCAGCGCGTCGCTGTCGTTGAAGCCGGCCGGCGCGGTGCGGTCGGCATTGTCGAGGAACAGCGTGACTTCGGCGGTGTTGCGGGCCGGGCGGTTGAGGCTGCCGGAGAAGATGACGTCGTCCATGCCGGACGCGCGCATGTTCTTGTAGGAGTTCTCGCCCATGACCCAGCGCAGGGCCTCGACGAGATTGGACTTGCCGCAGCCGTTCGGCCCGACCACGCCGGTCAGGCCGTCGCCGATGATGAATTCCATCGGTTCGACGAAGGACTTGAAACCGAGGACGCGGAGCTTGCTGAACTTCATCGCGGCCGCGTCACAGGCGTTGCCGAAGGATCGGGCCGGGCGTGATACCGGCCACAGCCCCGCTGCGACCGGCGCGAACGGTCCTAGAGGTGCTTGGCAGCCTGCCTGTCGAATTCCTCGGGGGTAAGCGCACCACTGACCTTGTTCCCGTTGAAAAAGAAGGTCGGGGTCGAGTTGACGCCGAACTTGCTGGACGCACGGTCGCGCGTCGCGTTGATCCCGTCAAGCAGCGCCTGATCGGTCAGGGTCTTTTCGAAGGTCTCCTGGGTGAAGCCGATCTGCTTGGCGAAGTTCAGCAGCGCGTTGTAGGGGTCCTGGGTGAAGGCCCAGGCCCGCTGCTCGGCGAACATGAACTCGATCACGTCGAAATATTTCTCCTCCGGCACCGAGCGTGCCAGCATGAAGGCGGCGGAGGCAACCGGGTCGAGCGGAAACTCGCGGAAGACGAAACGCGCCTTGCCGGTCTCCACGTATTCCTTCTTGATATGCGGATAGGTGTTCTTGTGGAAATTGGCGCAGTGGCCGCAGGTCATCGAGGCATATTCGACGATGGTCAGCGGCGCGTCCTCGCTGCCCAGCACCTTGTCGGGAAGCGCGCCCGGCTGCATCAGTTCCTCGACATCGACCGTCTGGGCGAAGGCCGGCAGCGCCGGCAGCATGGCGCCGGCCACAAGCAGGCCGGCGGAGGAACGCAGGATCAACTGACGACGGTTCAGGCTCACGGGTGTCTTCCCACTCAATGAAAGGATCTATCGGCGTTAGCTCGTGTTAATCGCCTTTTGCGCGAATTTCAAACGACACCCACATTGTGGCGGCATTGGGAGCGCGGAAACCGGCGCAGTTCCGCCGGCTTCACAAGATCGCGAGCAGCCTCAGCGGGTGCGGGCGAGCACCGCGCGGCCCAGCCGCTGCAGTGCGGCGCCCAGCGGCGTGCCCTCCACGGCGACGAGCCGCTCGGCAAGCTCGGCCTCCTCGGCGCCGGTGAGCGGGCGCAGCTTTGGCGGCGGCTTGCGGCGGCGGTCGGTGACCGGGCGCTGGAGGATGCGGACGCGCTCCACCGCGGCCCAGCCGAAGAAGCCGTTGATGCGCTCGACGAGCTGCGGCATCTCATGGGTCAGCAGCAGCGCGGTCGCCCCGTCCGTCTGCACCACCAGCGTCGCCGGGCGCGGCACGTCCTCGAAGGCGCCGTCCCGGCCGCCGCGCGGCCAGTCGAGCCGCACCGGCTGAACCCGGCCGGCATAGCGCTCGCCGACGATCTCCGGCCAGTCGGACAGCAGATCGGCGGCGGCAAAGCCGCGCTTGCGGCAGGCCGGCTCCAGCGTCTTGCCGATCAGGTCGGCAAGCGGGCGCGCGCGCGTCACCCGGCGCATATAGCCGGGGCTCGCTCCTGCCTTCGGTCGAGAGTGCCGCGAATCAGACATGTCTCCTTTTTCATGCATGAATTGCGACCCTTTTGCGACAGTTCGCGCGCAAGGACCGGTTCGTCACCGCTGTCCCAGCAACCCCGCCATCCACAGCTCGCAGGCCCGCGGGGGGAGCGCGCCCTTGCAATCGCGACCGCAGCACCGATTCTGATGTCCCATGACCGCACCGCATCTTGCCCCCGCAGCCGATCTCGCCGCCGCCCTGCTTGCCTGGTACGACCGCCACGCCCGCGTGCTGCCCTGGCGCGTCGCCCCGCGCGATCGCCGGCAGGGCGAGGCGCCCGATCCCTACCGGGTCTGGCTCTCCGAGATCATGCTGCAGCAGACGACGGTGCAGGCGGTGAAGCCCTATTTCGCCGCCTTCACCGAGCGCTGGCCCACGGTCGCGGATCTTGCGGCGGCCGACGAAGCCGAGGTGATGAAGGCCTGGGCGGGGCTTGGCTATTATTCGCGGGCGCGCAATCTCAAGGCCTGCGCCGAGGCCGTCGTCGCCGCGCATGGCGGCGTCTTTCCGGACACGGAGGAGGGCTTGCGCGCCCTGCCCGGCATCGGCCCCTATACGGCGGCGGCCATCGCCGCCATCGCCCATGACCGGCCGGCCGCCGTGGTCGACGGCAATGTCGAGCGCGTCACCTCGCGCCTGCATGCCATCGAGACGCCGCTGCCCGCCTCCAAACCCGACATCCGCGCCGCCGTCGAACGGATGGTGCCGCGCGAGCGGCCCGGCGACTTCGCCCAGGCGATGATGGATCTCGGCGCCAGCCTTTGCAGTCCGCGCAAGCCCGCCTGCGCGCTCTGCCCCTGGTCCGCCCCTTGCGAGGCGAGACGCCTCGGCATCGCCGAGACCCTGCCGGTCAAGCAGCGCAAGGCGGCCAAGCCCACCCGCTTCGGCCTCGCCTTCGTCGTGAAGCGCCAGGACGGCGCGGTGCTGCTGCGCCGCCGCCCGCCGAAGGGCCTGCTCGGCGGCATGAGCGAGCCGCCGGTGAGCGCCTGGGGAGAGGACATCGACGGCGGCGACGTCACCTTGCTGCCGCCGGAGCTTGCCGCCGCGCGGCTGCGCTGGAGCCGCGTTGCCAGCGACGTCCGGCACACCTTCACGCATTTCCATCTGGAGCTTGCGGTCTGGCATGCGTCGGCGCCGATGAGCCTTGCCGCGCCCGAGGGCTGCTGGTGGTCGCCCCCATCCGATCTGGCCGGCGAGGCGCTGCCGACGGTGATGCGCAAGGCGGTCGAGGCGGGGCTTTCCGCCTGACGCAAGGGGCCCTCCCAATTCGATTGCGTTTTCCGGGGAACTGCCGCATAGACGCGCACCTTTAGGGTGCTGCCCCTAGCCGTTAGGGGGCTGACCCTAGCCGTTGCGGAGACTTCGGCCGATGTTCACGCATTCCATTCCGGCATTGTTTTCCAAAGAAGAAGCCCGCGAGGTCATCCGTCTTGCGGACGAGGCGCAGATGGCGGCGGGCGGCCTCGTCGGCGGCCAGCAGCATCAGGACATCCGCCGGGCAAGGATCGCCTGGCTCGACGACACCGGCAGCGCCGCCTGGGTGATGGAGCGGATCGTTGCGGCGGTGGCGCAGGCCAATCGTGAGCAGTTCGACTTCGCCATCACCGAGTTCGGCGAGCGCTTGCAGGTCGCGACCTATGACGAGAGCGATGCCGGCCATTACGACTGGCATTCCGACATCGGCGACGGTCCCATCGCCCGGCGCCGCAAGCTGACCATCGTCGTGCAGCTCAGCGATCCGGCCACCTATCGGGGCGGCGAGTTGCAGGTCAATCTCGGCAGCGCGCTGTGGACGGCGGAGCGCGGCATCGGCGATGCCACGCTGTTCGCCTCCTTCATGCTGCACCGGGTGGCGCCCGTCTCCTTCGGCCGGCGGTACTCGCTCACCTGCTGGTGCCACGGGCCGCAGTTCCGCTGAACGCGGCGGCGTCCCTTTTTACTGGAACGCCGTCTCGGCGAAGGAGCGCAGCTTTCTGGAGTGCAGCCGCTCGCGCGGCATCGCCCGCAGGATCTCCATGCTGCGGATACCGATGCGCAGATGCTGCGCCACCTGCCGCTTGTAGAAATCCGTCGCCATGCCCGGCAGCTTGAGTTCGCCGTGCAGCGGCTTGTCGGAGACGCAGAGCAGCGTGCCGTAGGGCACGCGGAAGCGGAAGCCGTTCGCCGCGATCGTCGCCGATTCCATGTCGAGCGCGATGGCGCGCGACTGGGAGAAGCGCTGCACCGGCTCGCGGTGGTCGCGCAGTTCCCAGTTGCGGTTGTCGATCGAGGCGACGGTGCCGGTGCGCATCACCCGCTTCAGCTCGTAGCCGGCAAGGCCGGTGATCTCCTCCACCGCCCGTTCCAGCGCCACCTGCACCTCGGCCAGCGGCGGGATCGGCACCCAGGTCGGCAGGTCCGCGTCCAGCACATGGTCCTCGCGGACATAGCCATGCGCCAGCACATAGTCGCCGAGCTTCTGGCTGTTGCGCAAGCCGGCGCAGTGGCCGAGCATCAGCCAGGCATGCGGGCGCAGCACCGCCACATGGTCGGTGATCGTCTTGGCGTTGGACGGGCCGACGCCGATATTGACCATGGTGACGCCGGAGGATCCCGGGCGCACCAGGTGATAGGCCGGCATCTGCGGCAGCCGCTGGCCCGGTCCGTCGCACCGTTCGCAGCCCGCCTCCGTCACCAGGTTGCCCGGTTCGACGAAGCAGGTGTAGCCGCTGGCCGGATCAGCCATCAGTTCCTGCGCCAGCCGGCAGAACTCGTCGATATAGAACTGGTAGTTGGTCAGGATGACGTAGTTCTGGAAATGCTCGGCCGCCGTCGCGGTGTAGTGCTGCAGCCGGTGCAGCGAATAGTCGACGCGCGGCGCGGTGAAGGGCGCCAGCGGCCGCGGCGCGCCGGGCGGCGCCTCATAGGTGCCGTTGACGATGGCATCGTCCAGGATCGACAGATCCGGCAGGTCGAAGACATCGGCGAGCGGGCGCTGCAGCACCTCGGCCGCCCCTTCCACATGGGTGCCGTCATAGAAGGCGAAATGCAGCGGGATCGGCAGGGCGCTGGTCCCCACCTCCACCGGCACCTCGTGGTTGCGCAGCAGCAGCTCGATCTGCTCCTTCAGATAGGAGCCGAACAGGTCCGGGCGCGTGACCGTCGCCGCATGGACACCCGGTCCCGACACGAAGCCATAGGACAGCCGGCTGTCGATGCGCGAATGGGTGGCGGTGGCGATCCGCACTTCCGGATAGCAGGCCCGCACCCGCCCTTGCGGAATGCGGCCGGCGAGGAACTCAGCGAAGGCCTCGCGCAGGAAGGCGGTGTTGGCCTCGAACAGTTCCCGCAGTCGCTCGACGGCGGCCCCGGCATCGGTGAAGGCCTGATACGGCGTGTGCGGCGGTTCGAGCACCGCCAGATCTTCCGGACGGTCCATGTTCGAGGTGTCGATGCCCATGAGGTGCCTTTCTTCTGTTGTTATTCTGGCAAGCCAGTATGAAATTTATTTCATGGCCCGAAAAGATTTTTCTGAACGGCCACCGCGGCCGCTTCCTGCCCGGCCGCCGTTAACCTTCCGGGCGCCGGGGTCTTGCATTCCGCAACAGCGCCGGCCCGGCCCCGCGAAAATCCGCAAGCGCTCCAGAGCATTAGGCAAAACTTGCCGGGAGGCCCCTTGCGCCCTCTCGTTAACGAAGCGAAGCAGTGCGCCCGCGACGGCCGGGAAAGGTAAACAGAGGATTGATTCAAAAGGCGTTTTTTCTCCAGCGCCTTAACTCCCGATTTACCAGACGCGGTAACCATGATGCTCGTAATTGCGTGAGGTTCTGCGTCGCAATGAGTGTACAGCGTATCGGGGTGCCCGTCGTGGCACCCCACTCCTTCCGGGCCCGATCGACCGCTTCCAGTGCAGACTGGCTGGACACGATCATCAAGGGCGACTGCGTGGCGGCTCTCGAGCGCCTGCCGAGGGCGTCGGTGGATCTCGTCTTCGCCGACCCGCCCTACAATCTCCAGCTCGGCGGCGATCTGCACCGCCCGGACCAGTCGCGGGTCGATGCCTGCGACGACCACTGGGACCAGTTCGACAGTTTCGAGGCTTACGACGCCTTCACCCGCGCCTGGCTGATGGCCGTGCGACGCGTGCTGAAGCCGGATGGCGGCCTGTGGGTCATCGGCTCCTATCACAACATCTTCCGCGTCGGCGCGATCCTGCAGGATCTCGGCTTCTGGATCCTCAACGATGTCGTGTGGCTGAAGACCAACCCGATGCCGAATTTCCGCGGCAAACGCTTCACCAATGCCCATGAGACGATGATCTGGGCGTCGAAGTCTAGGGACGCGAAATACACCTTCAACTACGAAGCCCTGAAGACGTTCAACGACGATTTGCAGATGCGCTCCGACTGGAACCTGCCGATCTGCACCGGCGGCGAGCGGCTGAAGGATGGTTCTGGGCAGAAGGTGCATCCGACCCAGAAGCCGGAAAGCCTGCTCTACCGGGTGCTGCTTGCCTCCAGCAATCCGGGCGACGTGGTGCTCGACCCCTTCTTCGGCACCGGCACCACCGGCGCCGTCGCCAGGCGGCTCGGCCGGCATTTCGTCGGCATCGAGCGCGAGCAGGACTATATCGACGCCGCCAATGCCCGCATCGCGGCGGTCACGCCGGCGGAGGACGCGGCATTGGCGATCAGCCAGGGCAAGCGCGCCGCCCCGCGCATTCCCTTCGGCAACCTGCTGGAGGCCGGCCTGCTGGCGCCGGGGGCGGAGCTCACCTGCGCGAAGGGCCGCAAGCGCGCCACCGTGCGCGCCGACGGTTCGCTCGCCAGCGGCAGCCATGCCGGTTCGATCCACAAGGTCGGCGCCCTGGTGCAGGGTCTGGAAGCCTGCAACGGCTGGACCTACTGGCACTATGAGGACGCCGGCACCTTGAAGCCCATCGACGCGCTGCGCGAGACGCTGCGCGGCGCCAACGCCGCCTGAGACCCGATCCGGCGCCTTACCATTTCTGAGAAGCGCTTCCCCGCGCGATGGGCCGCCTCCGACCGGACACTCCGGCGGGGGCGGTTCCGCATCCGGCGCCCGGATCACGAGACGCCGAGAGGCCCCTCGCCGCGCTCGATCATCAAGGGCACGATCAGGTCTTCCTCGTCGTCGAGATGCCGCAGCAGGCCGGTCACCAGCAGGTCGCTGTCGGCGGCATAGGTGTCCGCCGCCCGGCGGATGCGGTCGCTGTCGCCGCCCTCCAAGAGGCCCAGCAAGCCGTTGGCGCTGGCGATCACCCGGCCGATGCGCTCGTGGATCAGCTCGTGATCGTTTTCCAGGATGTCGAAGCCGCGTTTGAGCCGCGTCTCGGCCGCCGCGAAGACCGGGAAATAATGCTGATCCTCGATCATGTGGTGATGGTGCAGCTCGCTCAGGAAGTGCTGCAGGCGCGGCGCGAAATAGCCGCCGAACTGCATCGCCTCGACCTCGCCCTCGCGAAACCGCGTCAGCGCATCGCTCAGCGCCCCGCCGAGCTGGCGGAAGCCGTCGTGCCGCGACAGCCAGAAGCGGGCGAGATCGCCAAGACCGGCATTGTCGTCCCAGCCCTCGCGCGGATGGCGGCGCAAGAGATACAGCAATTCCTCGTTGAGCCCCTGCCGCCTGTCGAGATCGTCCGTCACACTGCCGCTCCTGACGTTTCGCTGCCCGCCTCATGCGGCAAGATGGGGTGCAAGGTCAAGGCGACGACGCCGGATCGGGCAGCGATACCCCTCCTTGCGAACCGCACGCATCGCCCCCATTACGGCGGCTGAGGGCACCAATGGTTCCCGGCTCTGCGCTACGCGCGGCCGGGATGACCTCCGAGGGGGAGGCTGGACCGGGATAACAGCCGGGCAGATTGGCGAAAGGCCTCGCATCCTCTCTGCCGTCACACCGGGCAAGCGCAGCGCGACCCGGTGCCCATTGGCTGCCAGAGCGGTCGCGACGGCGCGCAGATCCTTCCCCACCCCCAAACGAAAACGCCCGGCGCGGGGCCGGGCGTTCGTGTCATCGAGCCGGCGTGACCCCCCCGGCGTTACTCCGCGGCCTGCGGCTGCACCGCGGTCGCTGCCGGGCGCTCCCACTTGAGCACGGGGCTGCGCGCCGCCCGCGTCTCGTCGAGGCGCCCGCGCGGGGCATGGAACGGCGCCCCCTTGAAGCGGTCGGTCTCGCCCTTCTGCGCGCTCATGACGAGGTCGCGCATGGTGGCGATGAACAGGTCGAGCGAGGCGCGGCTTTCCGATTCCGTCGGCTCGATCAGCATCGCGCCGTGGACGACCAGCGGGAAATACATGGTCATCGGGTGGTAGCCCTCGTCGATCATCGCCTTGGCGAAGTCGAGCGTGGTGACGCCGGTGTCCTTGAGGAAGCTGTCGTCGAACAGCACCTCGTGCATGCACCAGCGCTGGCCGAACGGCAGGCTCATCAGGTCCTGCAAGCCGACGCGCACATAGTTGGCGTTGAGCACCGCGTCCTCGGAGGCCTGCCTCAACCCGTCGGCGCCGTGGCTCTTCATATAGGCGAGCGCGCGCACATACATGCCCATCTGGCCGTGGAAGGCGGTCATGCGGCCGAACGGCTGCTCGCCGTCCTTGAGCTCGGCCTCCGTTTCCACCCACTCGATGCCGCCCTCGCCCTTGCGCAGGAAGGGCAGCGGGGCGAACGGCGCCAGGCGCTCCGACAGCACCACGGGACCTGCCCCCGGACCGCCGCCGCCATGCGGGGTGGAGAAGGTCTTGTGCAGGTTGATGTGCATGGCGTCGACGCCAAGGTCGCCCGGACGGGCCTTGCCGACGATGGCGTTGAAATTGGCGCCGTCGCAGTAGAAATAGCCGTCCGCGGCGTGGATCGCCTCGGCGATGGCGATGATGTCGCGCTCGAACAGGCCGCAGGTGTTGGGGTTGGTCAGCATGACGCCGGCGATGTCGCCCGCATGCTCGGAAATGCGCGCCTTGACCGCCGCCGGATCCACCGTGCCGTCCTCGCGCGCCTCGATGGAGACCACCTTGTAGCCGAGGAGCGCTGCCGTCGCCGGGTTGGTGCCATGGGCCGATTCCGGCACCAGGACGATCTTCGGGTCGCGCCCGGCCGCCTGATGCGCGGCCTTGATCGCCATCATGCCGCACAATTCGCCATGCGCGCCGGCCTTCGGGCTCATCGCCACCGCGCTCATGCCGGTCATGGTGACCAGCCAATGCGCCAGCTCACTGATCAGCTCGACCGCGCCGGTCACCGTCGACAGCGGCTGCAAGGGATGCACGTCGCCGAAGCCCGGCAGGCGCGCCATCTTCTCGTTGAGGCGCGGATTGTGCTTCATCGTGCAGGAGCCGAGCGGGTAGAGGCCGGCGTCGATGGCGTAGTTCTTCGAGGACAGGCGCACATAGTGGCGCATCGCCTCCGGCTCGGTCAGCGCCGGCAGGTCCGGCACCGCCTTGCGGGCATGGCTGCCCAGCGCCGGCGCGAAGTCCTCCGCCTCGTCGAGGTCGACGCCGCACACGTCCATGCGGCCGATCTCGAAGAGCAACGGCTCTTCCATCGCCAGCGCCTTGTTGCCGGTGAAGGTCGCACGCTCGCTGGTGAGCGCCGTCTCGCTGGGCGCGGACGGACGGCCCTGGTTGTTCATGCTCATGCCGCAGCTCCCTTGTCTGTGTAATATGCGATAGCGACGCACCGATAGAGTTCAACGAAAGCCGTAGATATCTCCGCCAGAGATGAACTCCTCACGCTGTCAAAATGAATTCCTCTCCTAACATCATTTCTCTTATATTTATTTATCAAACCCACATATTCATCATACGAGCCCAAACATGAATCTGGAAAATCATTCCTAGTAAGAACCAATATTTCCTTATATGCATGTGCTATATTATTTTTCGCAGGCATATCAAAGGACAACATTGTATCTAGTGCTTCGTTCATTTTCTCGAAGCAGGAGTGCCATCGAATATTCATGCCAGCACCTCCTTCAGTGCCGCGACGAAGGCCGCGCGGTCCTCGTCGGAATTGACTTCGCTCGATGCGACGAGCAGCAGGTCGGCAAGGTCGGCCTTGCCCGGCTCCAGCCGCGACACAGGCACGCCGCCGAGCACGCCCTTTTCGGCCAGCGCCTCGACCACCTCGGCCGCCGGCTTCGGCAGCTTGACGGTGAACTCGTTGAAGAAGGCGTCGTTGAGCACCTTGACGCCGGCAACACCTTCCAGCGCGCCCTTCAGCTTCACCGCATTGGCGTGGTTGATGCGGGCGAGCTTCGCCAATCCGTTGCCGCCGAGCAGCGTCATGTGGATGGTGAAGGCGAGGCAGCACAGGCCCGAATTGGTGCAGATGTTCGACGTCGCCTTGTCGCGCCGGATGTGCTGCTCGCGGGTCGAGAGCGTCAGCACGAAGCCGCGCTTGCCATTGGCATCGACCGTCTCGCCGCACAGGCGCCCCGGCATCTGGCGGATGAACTTCTGCCGCGTCGCGAAGAGGCCGACGTAAGGACCGCCGAAATTGAGGCCGTTGCCGATGGACTGGCCCTCGCCGACGACGATGTCGGCGCCCTGCTCGCCCGGCGCCTCGATCAGGCCCAGCGACACCACCTCGGTGAAGACGGCGATCAACAGCGCGCCATGGGCATGCGCCTTCTCGGCGATCGGCTTCAGGTCGATGAGCTGGCCGTAGAAGGACGGCGACTGCACCACGACGCAGGAGGTCTCGTCGTCGATGGCGGCGAGAATGTCCTCGGTGCCTGCGGGGTCGGCCGGCAGCGCCGCGACCCGGTCGCCGGCCATCGCGCTCAGCCCCTCGACCACCTGGCGGTACTGCGGGTGCAGGCCGCCGGACAGCACCGCCTTGTTGCGGCGGGTCACCCGGTGCGCCATCAGCACGGCCTCGGCCGTGCCGGTCGAGCCGTCATACATGGAGGCGTTGGCGACCTCCATGCCGGTGAGCGCGGCCACCTGGGTCTGGAACTCGAAGAGATATTGCAGCGTGCCCTGGGTCACCTCCGGCTGGTACGGCGTGTAGGAGGTGAGGAATTCGGAGCGCTGGATCAGGTGGTCGACGCTGGCCGGCACATGGTGCTTGTAGGCGCCGGCACCGACGAAGAACGGCACCGAGGAGGCGGCGACGTTCTTTCCGGCCATGCGCGTCAGGTCGCGCTCGACGGCGAACTCGCTCTGGCGGCGCGGCAGGTCGAGCAGCCCGTCGATGCGGGCGCTCTTGGGGATATCGACGAAGATCTCATCCATGTCGGAAATGCCGACGCGCGCCAGCATGTCGGCACGGTCGGTATCGGACAGCGGCAGATAGCGCATGTCACGCTCCTTGGGGGTTGTCGGCAAGCGTGGCGGGCAAGGCCTCGACCACGATCTCGCTTTTCACGGAATTGGCGATGAAGCAGGCCTCGTGGGCCTTGTGATGCAGGGCGTCGAGCCGGCCCGGCTCGGGCAGCGTGTCGCCGGCCAGCACGATCCGCGGGCGCAGCACCACACGGGTCACGGCCATCTTGGCCGGTGCGACCCGCTCCATGGTGCCCTCGGCCGCGTCGACATAGCTCTCGACGATGAGCCCGTCGCGGCGGGCAAGGTCGAGGAACCACAGCATGTGGCAGCTCGAGATCGCCGCGACGAAGGCCTCTTCCGGGTCGATCGCCGCCTCGACGGAGTTGGGCAGCGGCACGACGCTCGGCGAGGCCGAGGCCGGCACGATGATGCCGCCGTCGAAGGACCAGTCATGGCCGCGGCTATAGGCATTGGCGGCGAAGTCGCCCTGCCGCCGCCAGCTCACATCGGCCCGGTAGAGATGCCGTGCCATCGCTCAGAGCGTCTCGACATAGGCCTTGTAGGCCGCTGCATCCATCAGGTCGTCGAGCTGCGAGGCATCGGACATGCGGATCTTGACGAACCATGCCGCCCCTTCCGGATCCTCGTTCACCTTGCCCGGCTCGTCGGCCAGCACGCTGTTGGCCTCGACCACCTCGCCGTCGAGCGGGGCATAGACCTCGGAGGCCGCCTTGACGCTCTCGACGACCGCCGCCTCGTCGCCCTTGGAGACCGTGCGGCCGACTTCGGGCAGTTCGACGAAGACGACATCGCCGAGCTGTTCCTGGGCGTACGTCGTGATGCCGACGGTGGCGACGTCGCCGGCGACGGTGATCCACTCGTGATCTTCGGTGTAGCGGGTGCTCATTTCACTTGTCCTCCGGAAGGCCTTCAGGCCGCTTCAGGTTGTCTTGAACGATAGGAAGGCAAGCCGTCAGGCCGACGGCTTGCGATGGTAGCGCTGGGGAACGAACGGCATGTCGGCGACGCTCGCCTCCAACTCGCGGCCGCGCACGACGAGCTTCACCGGCGTGCCGACACCCGCATGGGCCGGGTCGACATAGCCCATGGCGATGGGGGCACCCAGCGTCGGCGCGAAACCGCCCGAGGTGAGGACGCCGATGGCGCTGCCGTCCGCAGCGCGAATTTCCGCGCCCTCGCGCGCCGGGGCACGTCCCGCCAGCATCAACCCGACGCGCACGCGCGAGGGTCCCTCCGCCAGTTCGGAGAGGATGCGGGCAGCGCCGGGGAAATTGGCCTCGTCCTTCCTGCGCTTCTGCAGCACGAAAGTGATCGCGCCCTCGACCGGCGAGGTGGTCTCGTCGAGGTCATGGCCATAGAGGCAGAGCCCGGCTTCGAGGCGCAGCGAATCGCGCGCGCCGAGGCCGATCGGGGCGACGCGCTCGTCGGCGAGCAGGGCGCGGGCCAGCGGCTCGGCAGCGCCCGCCGGCACGGAGATCTCGTAGCCGTCCTCGCCGGTATAGCCGGAGCGCGACACATAGACGGCGATGCCGTCGAATTCCATTTCGGCAACGCCCATGAAGGCCATGTCCGCGGCGGCCGGCGCATGGGCGGCCATCACCTTAGCCGCCATCGGCCCCTGCAGCGCGATCAGCGCCCGGTCCTCGATGGGCTCCAGCCGCACGTTGCCCGGAAGGTTCGCTGCAATCAGCGCGTAGTCGACCGCCTTGCGCGAGGCGTTGACGACCAGGAACAGCCGGCCGTCGTTTTCTTCGCCTTGCGGCCGCGAGACCATCAGGTCGTCGACGATGCCGCCCTCGGCATTCAGCAGCACCGTGTAGCGCTGGCGGCCGGGCTTCAGCACGGCGACGTCGGAGGGCACCATCGCCTCCAGCGCGCGGGCCGTCGTCTCGTGGTCGGGGCCGATGAGCCAGGCCTGGCCCATATGCGACACGTCGAAGAGGCCGGCCTTCTCGCGGGTGTGGCTGTGCTCGGCGATGATGCCGGCGGGATACTGGACCGGCATCTCGTAGCCGGCGAAGGGCACGAGGCGCGCCCCGAGCTCGCGGTGCAGATCTGTAAGAGGCGTCGAAAGCAGGGATCCGTCGGCGTGATCGGCCATGTGGTCGTCCTGGCGCTAGAGGGTCTGGTGACGCGAACACGTTTCGTATCCACGCACCCCCTCTGTCCTGACGACCTGAGAGATTTCCCGCCCGGCCTCCGGTCCGTGACCGGCGCCCGAATGTGAGGCGGTTACTCCTTCGGTGAGCCCGGCCCCGACCCGAAGGGCGGTCCGGACTTCTTTCCAGAGCGTTGCTCGACCTGCGGTCCTTTTGCCTGAGAGTTTCCGGGGCGGTTGCTCCTTCGGCGCCGGCATCCGGGATGCCGACCTCTCCCGCAAGTCCTTGAAGCAGGATCGCAAAGACGTGCCGTCTTCAGGTCCCTGCCGGCGGCGCACAACGTCCACGCCGCCTTGTCACCCATATCTGAAGTTCGTCACGTTTCACAGCACGCTCTGAACGAACTTCAGATATGGGCGACAGGAAAATTCACGTTTTCTGGTGCGGTTTTCGAATTTGAAATACGCTCTCAGCCTGCTGCCACCCGAAGGCGTATTTCAAATTCACCGCACCAGCATGTCGCATTGTCGACAGCGCTTGTCGCCCTGTCAACACGCCCCTCCTATTGCCGCCGTTTTCCCTTCTCGTCCAGCGCAATCTGCACCTTGGTCGAAGCGGTCTGGGGAATAGCGACATTCTCCTCCACCAGCGCCCATTGTTCGGCCGGCGACCCGGCGCCCAGCGTCACCGGCACGGCGAGCTGGCGCACCACCGGTTTGGGGCCGCCGGGCGCGGTGTTGACGATGGTCAGGCGGATCGGCAGCAGCACCTCGCCGCCCTGCCAGGCCGGGCCCGGCGTCACGCGCCCGGAGACGCCGACGGTCATCAGCACGCCGTCGCCGCCGTCGCGCACGCAGCGCCGCGCCCAGTTCTCGATATTCGCCTGGTAGCGCAGCGCCTTGGGATCGTCGTCCTTGCCGCGGTCGTGGATCATCAGCAGATAGTGGCCCGGCTCCACCTCCAGCGGCGGACAGGGAACCTCCCGGCGGAACGTGTCGGGGTTGATCCCCTCGACCACCGACTTGTCGGAGGCGTTGCCGGAGATCACCGTCTTGGCGACATCGTCGCCGACGCCGGAGATATCTGCGCCGCAGCCGGCAACGGCAAGGCCAAGCGCCAGCGAGGCGAGCGGGCCCGTACGGCGGATCCAGTCGGCGTGCTGCATGCCAATCTTCCCAATTCTGCTCAAGGACGCGAACTCGTTCGGGCAACGTCTATATCAGGCGGGCCGCCGCTTGGCGAGCCGCCGCCGCCGGGCGCCTGTCCAGCGCCGACCGGGTGCCGGATCGCGAGCCGGCAAAGCCGCGCTGTTGCACCCCGCCCGCCTTGCCCACCCCTTGACAGGCCCTGCCCCCATACCTCTATTGCCAGCAAAGCCCGTGCGCCGCGGCTCCCCGCCGGCGCCGACTGCAAGGAGGCCCTGTTGGCTTCACACCCGACCGCCGGAACCCGCCCGCCGCTCCAGGTGCTGCTTTGCGCGCCGAGGGGCTTTTGCGCCGGAGTCGACCGTGCCGTGCAGATCGTCGAGCTGGCGCTGGAGCGTTTCGGCGCGCCGGTCTATGTCCGCCACGAGATCGTGCACAACAAGTTCGTCGTCGAGAGCCTGAAGGCCAAGGGCGCCGTCTTCGTCGAGGAGCTGGACGAGATCCCGGACGGCGATCACGACCGGCCGGTGGTGTTCTCCGCGCATGGCGTGCCGAAGTCGGTGCCGGAGGACGCGCGCGCCCGCAACATGTTCTATCTCGACGCCACCTGCCCGCTGGTCTCCAAGGTCCACAAGGAAGCGGAGATCCATTTCCGCCGCGGCCGCGAGATCGTGCTGATCGGCCATGCCGGCCATCCGGAAGTCATCGGCACCATGGGCCAGTTGCCCGAGGGCGCGGTGCGCCTGGTCGAGACGGTGGAGGACGCGCGCCGCTTCGAGCCGGCCGGCGACCGGCCGCTCGCCTGGATCACCCAGACCACCCTGTCGGTCGACGACACGGCCGAGATCGTCGAGGTGCTGGCCGCCCGCTTCCCCGACATCGTCGCCCCGCACAAGGACGACATCTGCTACGCCACCACCAACCGGCAGGAGGCGGTGAAGGCCGTCGCGCCGCAGGTCGAGGCGCTGATCGTCGTCGGCGCGCCGAATTCGTCGAACTCGCAGCGCCTGCGCGAGGTCGCCGAGCGTGCCGGCTGCCCGGTGGCGCTCCTCGTCCAGCGCGCCGCCGACATCCCCTGGGACCTGCTGCCGCCGCTCACCCGCCTCGGCATCACCGCCGGCGCCTCCGCGCCCGAGGTCCTGGTGGAGGAGATCATCGCCGCCTTTGCCGAGCGCTACGAGGTCACCGTCGACAGCGTGCGCACGGCCGAGGAGACGATTTCCTTCAACCTGCCGCGCGCCCTGCGCGAGGCCGCCGCCGAGTAGCCCCGCCCCATCCATCCCGCGCGTCCCGCGTCCTTCAAGCGAACACGAAACCGGCACCCATGGCAGTCTATACGGACGTCTCGGACGAGGACCTTGAGGCCTTCGTCGCCCTCTACGACATCGGCGACACGCTCGCCCTCAAGGGCATCGCCGAAGGCGTCGAGAACTCGAACTTCCTGCTGCACACCACCGCCGGCTATTTCATCCTGACGCTCTACGAAAAGCGGGTGGACCCGGCCGACCTGCCGTTCTTCCTGGAGCTGATGCGCCATCTGGCGGCGCGCGGCATCTCCTGCCCGCAGCCGGTCACCGCCCGCTCCGGCGCAATGCTGGGCGAACTCGCCGGCCGGCCGGCGGCGATCATCTCCTTCCTCGACGGCATGTGGGTGCGCCGGCCGAAGCGGATGCATTGCGCCGCGCTCGGCGAGGCGCTCGCCCGCTTTCACCTCGCCGGCGCGGATTTTTCCGGCCGGCGCCGCAACACCCTGTCGGTCGACAGTTGGCGGCCGCTGCTCGGCGCCTCGCTCGACCAGGCCGACACGGTGGTGGAGGGGCTCGGGGCCGAGCTCACCGCCGAGCTCGACCATCTGGAGAGCCGCTGGCCGAGCGGCCTTCCCTCCGGCGTCATCCATGCGGATCTCTTCCCAGACAATGTCTTCTTCATCGGCGAGCGCCTGTCCGGGCTGATCGACTTCTATTTCGCCTGCACCGATGCCTTCGCCTATGACGTGGCGATCTGCCTCAATGCCTGGTGCTTCGAGCCGGACCTCTCCTTCAACGTCACCAAGGCCCGCGCCCTGCTCAACGGCTATCGCCAGGTGCGCGACTTCACCGCCGCCGAGTTCGACGCTCTGCCGCTGCTGGCGCGCGGCTCGGCGCTGCGCTTCCTGCTGACGCGGCTGCACGACTGGCTGCGGGTGCCGCCCGGCGCGCTGGTGACGCCGAAGGACCCGCGCGAATACCTTCGCAAGCTGCGCTTCCACCAGGGTGTCGCCACCGCCTCCGACTACGGGCTCGCCCCGTGAGCGAGGCGGAGCGCATGCGCGTCACCATCCACACGGACGGGGCGTGCTCGGGCAATCCGGGGCCGGGCGGCTGGGGCGCGATCCTGCGCTTCGGCGCGCATGAGCGCGAATTGTGCGGCGGCGAGGCGCAGACCACCAACAACCGGATGGAGCTGACCGCCGCCATCGAGGCGCTCAACGCGCTCAAGCGGCCGTGCAAGGTCGAGCTGCACACCGACAGCACCTATGTGCGCGACGGCATCACCAAGTGGCTCTACAACTGGAAGCGCAATGCCTGGCGCACCGCCGACAAGAAGCCGGTGAAGAATGCCGAACTGTGGCAGGCGCTGGATGCGGCGCGCACCCGCCACGACGTCACCTGGCACTGGGTCAAGGGCCATGCCGGGCACGACGACAACGAGCGCGCCGACGAACTCGCCCGCAAGGGCATGGCACCGTTCAAGAAAAGATAGGCCGGGAAAGCGCCCCGCACCGTCAATCCTCGACGAGCTTGCGCAGCCGGCCGATGGCGTCGTCCCATTGCCGCGAGGCCCGCTCCAGATAGCGGCTTGCCTCGGCCAGTGCGGCCGGCCGAATGGCGAAGCGGGTCTCGCGGCCGACGCGCGCGCTGGCGACGACGCCCGCCTCCTCGAGCACGGCCAGATGCTTGCTGATGCCCTGCCGGGTCAGGCCGGTGCCCTGGGTCAGTTCGACGACCGACTGCGCCCGTCCCTCGGCCAGCCGCGACAGCAGCGTCAGGCGGGTCCTGTCCCCCAGCGCCGCGAACACCGACGCGGCGGACGACGTCTCGGCCTCACTCGGCAACATGATGGGCGATGTTCTCCGCCTGGATGTTCCAACCTTGCGTATTGCCGCGCAGGACCTCGAGGCGCCGATGCTCCGGCAGCGCCTCGAAGCCGCTTTCGGTGATCGTCAGCAGGGTTCCTCCCGCCACCGGCTCGAGCCGGAACTCGACCAGCGTTGTCGGCTGGTCGGCGACGGCAAGCCCGGACGCCTCATCGAAATCGTGCCAGCGGAACGAGAGCAGCCTCTCGGGCTCCATCTGCTCCACGGTGGCGAGCCAGGGATAGTGTTCGTAGCCGGGATAGGTCATCCGGCCGGTCGAGATGCTGCCGGGAACGAACGGCCCGTCGAGCCTGACCCGTATGTGGACGGCCCCCTGAGGGCAAGCGATTAGTTGAGGCTCGCTCGGATCGACAGCGGTTCGTATGTCCGGCCTGTTTCGGCGGCATGGTGAACCGCCATGGCCCAAGATGGGTTGCGCGTGGGGCGGCGCCTAACGGAACCACGGCCTCGACGGCCGGTCGGGTCGCACGGCGTGTCCGCCTCACGTGATCGATCGAACGCTCCATCTCCCTCTCGGCTTGCCGCTCCCTCAAGCCCGGCCGGCGTGG
>NZ_FYAV01000017.1:0-19293 GCF_900185745.1 Stappia sp. TSB10GB4
CCCGTCTTCCACAGGCTGATCGCAAACGGAAAGAAGCCAATCGTCGCCCTCACAGCCCTCATGCGAAAGATCGTCGTCATCCTCAACGCCAGAACGAGAGACCACCTCAACGATATGAGTTGATGACCTTCCGAGGGTGGGGCGACGGCGATCCCTCCCTCTCGGCCGTCACCCCGGCCGCGCGCAAGCGCAGAGCCGGGGGCTATTCGTTCCCAGAGCGGCGGCGACGGCACGCCGACGCGCCCACCCTCCGCCGCCGGTCCCGGCCGTTTTCAGTCGGGGCGACCCCAGCCGCCGGCGGTCGGGGTGATGACGGTGACCGCCTCGTCCGCCTTCAGCACCGTCTGGTCGCAGCCGTCGAGTTCCTCGATGCTGCCGTCGAGACGGCGCACCAGGGTTCGCCCGAGCTGGCCGTCGCCGCCGCCGTCGCCGCCCTTCGGGGCGATGGTGCGGTGGGACGACAGGATCGCCAGTTCCATCTCCTCCAGGAAGCGGATCGTGCGCTTGGTGCCGTTGCCGGCATGCCACTTGCCCGTGCCGCCCGAGCCCTCGCGGATGTGGAAGTCCTCCAGCAGCACCGGATAGCGGAATTCCAGCACCTCCGGATCGGTGAGGCGCGAGTTGGTCATGTGCACATGGACGCCGTCGGTGCCGTTGAAGCCGGGACCGGCGGGCGAGCCGGAGCACAGGGTCTCGTAATACTGGTAGGTGGCGTTGCCGAAGGTCAGGTTGTTCATCGACCCCTGGCTGTTGGCCATGGCCCCCAGCGCGCCGAACAGGGCGTTGGTGACGTGCTGGCTGGTTTCCACGTTGCCGGCGACGACGGCGGCCGGGTAGGCCGGCTTCAGCATGCAGCCGTCGGGGATGACGATGTGGATCGGCCTGAGGCAGCCCGCATTCATCGGGATGTGGCCCTCGACCATGACGCGGAAGCAGTAGAGCACGGCCGCGCGGGTGACGGGCTCGGGCGCGTTGAAGTTGTTCGGCTTCACCTCGCTGGTGCCGGTGAAGTCGACGGTCGCCTCGCGCTTCGTCTTGTCGACGGTGATCTTCACGCGGATCACCGAACCCTGGTCGGTCGGGTACTCGTATTCGCTGTCGGTGAGCGCCTCGATGACCCGGCGCACGCTCTCCTCGGCATTGTCCTGGACGTGGCCCATATAGGCCTGCACCACGTCGAGGCCGAAGTGCGAGACCATCTTGCGCAGCTCCTGCACGCCCTTTTCGTTGGCGGCGATCTGCGCCTTCAGGTCGGCGACGTTCTGCGTGACGTTGCGCACCGGCCAGGGATGGTCGGTGAGGACCTCGACCAGCTCTTCCTCGCGGAAGCGGCCCTGGTCGACGAGCTTGAAGTTGTCGATCAGCACGCCTTCCTCGTCCACCGTGGTGGCGCGCGGGGTCATGGAGCCGGGCGCCGAACCGCCGACATCGGCATGGTGGCCGCGGCTCGCCGCCCAGAACAGGATTTCCTTGCCCGCATCGTCGAAGACCGGCGAGACGACGGTGATGTCCGGCAGGTGGGTGCCGCCGTTATAGGGGGCGTTGAGCGCGAAGACATCGCCGGGGCGGATCTCGCCGGCATTGAGCTTGATGACGGTCTCGACGGAACGGTCCATGGAACCCAGATGCACCGGCATGTGCGGGGCATTGGCGACCAGCGCGCCGGAGGCGTCGAACACCGCGCAGGAGAAGTCGAGGCGCTCCTTGACGTTCACCGAATAGGCGGTGTTCTGCAGCGTCACGCCCATCTGCTCGGCGATCGACATGAAGAGATTGTTGAAGACCTCGAGCATGACCGGATCAGCCTTGGTGCCGATGGCCTCGGCGCGGGCAAGCTTCTCGACGCGGCGCAGGACGACATGGTCCTTGGCGGTGATCTCCGCCTGCCAGCCCGGCTCGACGACGATGGTCTGGTGCGGCTCGACGATGAGCGCGGGGCCGGAAAGCCTGTTGCCGGGCTTGAGGCCGGCGCGGGCGAAGAAGCCCGCCTCGCGCCACGCGCCCTCGGCGAAGATGCTGCCCTTGTCGGCAGGTGTGGGCGAACCGGCGACGAGCGGCAGGTCCGGCTCGTCGATGCCGGAGCCGCCGCCGACGGATTCGACCTCGAGCGCTTCGACGACGATCGGCTTGTTCTCGTAGACGAAGCCGAACTGGGCGCGGTGCGCATCGGCGAAGGCACCGACCATGGCATCGATGTCGCCGGCCACATAGGCGACCGGGATCGGCGTGTCCGTGCCCTCGTAGCGCAGCAGGGCGCGCGGCAGGTCGCGGATTTCGGCCTCCGCGACGCCCTGGCCGGCGACCTCGCGGCGGGTCTCGGCCGACAGGCGGCCCGCGAGGGCCTGAAGGTCCGCCAGCATTTCCGGCGCAAGGCGGCGCACCACCGCCTGCTGGCGGGTGGCGCGGATGTCGGCAAGGCCCATGCCATAGGCGGACAGGATGCCCGACAGCGGGTGGACGATCACCGTGGTCATGCCGAGACTGTCGGCGACCGAGCAGGCGTGCTGGCCGCCGGCGCCGCCGAAGCAGGTCAGCGCATATTCGGTGACGTCGTAGCCTCGCTGGACGGAGATCTTCTTGATGGCGTTGGCCATGTTCTCGACGGCGATCTTCAGGAAGCCGTCAGCGACTTCAGCGGCCGAGCGGCCGTCGCCGATGCGGGCGGCCATCTCCTCGAACTTCGCCACCACCGCATCGCGGTCGAGCGGCTCGTCGCGCCCCGGTCCGAAGATCTTCGGGAAGAGGTCGGGGCGCAGCTTGCCGACCATGACATTGGCGTCGGTGACGGCGAGCGGGCCGCCGCGGCGGTAGCAGGCGGGACCGGGATTGGCGCCGGCGGAATCCGGGCCGACCTGGAAGCGGCCGTCCTTGTAGTGGAGGATCGAACCGCCGCCGGCTGCGACCGTATGGATCATCATCATCGGCGCGCGCATGCGCACGCCCGCCACCTCGGTCTCGAAGGCGCGCTCGTATTCGCCGTTGTAGTGGGAGACGTCCGTCGAGGTGCCGCCCATGTCGAAGCCGATGACCGCATCGAAGCCGGCCATCTTCGAGGTCTCGATGGCGCCGACGACGCCGCCGGCCGGACCCGAGAGGATCGCGTCCTTGCCCTGGAAGAGGTCGGCGGCGGTGAGGCCGCCGGAGGACTGCATGAACATCAGCCGGCAGTCGGTGCCCTCGATCTGCAATTCGCTCGCCACCTGCTCGACATAGCGGCGCAGGATCGGCGAGAGATAGGCGTCGACCACGGTGGTGTCGCCGCGCCCGACCAGCTTCATCAGCGGCGAGACCTCATGGCTGACGGAGACCTGCGGGAAGCCGACCTTGCGGGCGATCGCGGCGACTTTCTTCTCGTGCGCGGGGAAGGCATAGGCGTGCATGAAGACGATTGCGGCGGAGCGGATGCCGCTGTCATAGGCGGCCTTGAGGTCGCGCTCGACCTCGCCCAAGTCCGGCTCGGCCTCGATGGTGCCGTCGGCGCGCACGCGCTCGGCAACCTCGACGACGCGCTCATAGAGCAGCTCCGGCTTGATGATCTCCTTGGCGAAGATGTCGGGCCGCGCCTGGTAGCCGATCTCCAGCGCATCGCGGAAGCCGCGGGTGGTGATCAGCAGGGTGCGGTCGCCCTTGCGCTCGAGCAGCGCGTTGGTGGCGACGGTGGTGCCCATCTTGACGGCGGCGATGCGCTCGGCCGGGATGCGCTCGCCGGAGGCGATGCCCATCAGCTCGCGGATGCCCTGGATGGCGGCGTCGCGATAGGCTTCCGGATTTTCCGACAGGACCTTGTGGGCGCGGATGCCGCCTTCCGGATCGCGGGCGACGATGTCGGTGAAGGTGCCGCCGCGGTCGATCCAGAAATCCCACTTGCCGCTCGTCATGATGCGTCTCTCCGCTACCGGCCCTGCCCGCCTGCAAGGCATGCGGCGGACGAGCGATTGTTTGATCGTTGTTACGTCAACAATTTATCGACAAAATGTCAATGTTGTTTTTGCCGCTCGCGCCCGTCCCTCGCCCGCAAACGGGGCGGGGGACGGGGGGCGACGTCGGGACCTTACGGCCGGTTGCGCATGTTGTCCGGCAGCCAGGTGGCGAGCTCCGGGAAGGCGATCAGGATGAACACCATCACCACCATCAGCGCGAACATCGGCAGGGCGGCGCGGGCGATATAGGTCATCTCGTGCCGCGTCATGCCTTGCAGCACGAACAGGTTGAAGCCGATGGGCGGCGTGATCTGCGCCATCTCGACCACCACCACGACGAAGATGCCGAACCAGATCGCGTCGATGCCGGCGGCGCGAATCATCGGCTCGACCACCGCCATGGTCAGCACCACGGAGGAGATGCCGTCGAGGAAGCAGCCGATGATGATGTAGAAGACCAGCAGCGCCATCAAGAGTTGGAAGCGCGACAGCTCCATGTCGGCGATCCAGGCGGCGAGCGCGCGCGGCAGGCCGGTGAAGCCCATCGACAGCGACAGGAAGGCGGCGCCGGCAAGGATCAGCGCCACCATCGCCGAGGTGCGGGTGGCGCCCATCAGGCTCTCGCCGAAGGTCTTCCAGGTGAGCGAGCCCTGGCCGGCGGCAAGCGCCAGCGAGCCGATGACGCCGAGGGCGGCCGCCTCCGTCGCGGTGGCGAGGCCGAGATACATAGAGCCGATCACCACCATGATCAGCACGATCACCGGCAGCAGGAAGCGCGAATTGGCGAGCTTCTCGCGCAGGCTCATCGCCGGCTCGGGCTGCGGGTTGTAGCTCTTGGAGACCTTGGCGTAGATGGCGATATAGCCCATGAACAGGCTGGCCAGCACCAGGCCCGGCAGGATGCCGGCCATGAACAGCTTGGTGATCGATTCGTTGATGGTGACGCCGTAGACGATCAGCGTCAGCGACGGCGGGATCATCAGGCCGAGGGTGGCGGCGCCGGCCAGCGTGCCGATCACCATCTTTTCCGGATACTGGCGCTTGCGCAGCTCCGGCACCGACATCTTGCCGACCGTCGTCAGGGTGGCGGCGGAGGAGCCGGAGACGGCGGCGAACACCGTGCAGCCGACGACATTGGTATGCAGCAGGCCGCCGGGCAGGCGGGCCATCCACGGCGCGAGGCCGCGGAACATGTCCTCCGACAGGCGGGTGCGGTAGAGGATCTCGCCCATCCAGATGAACAGCGGCAGGGCGGTCAGCGTCCAGGACGAGGAGGCGGCCCAGATCACCGTGATCATCGCATCGCCCGCCGGGCGCGAGGTGAACAGCTCCATGCCGACGAAGGCGACGCCGAGCAGGGCAAGGCCGACCCACACGCCGGTGCCCAGCAGCAGGAACAGCACGAAGAGGAAGAGAATGATGGGAGCGAAGGTTTCCATGGCGGCTTACTCCCCGTGGCTCTGTTCAACCGTATCGGAGACGATGCCCGACGAGCCGAGGAAGAGGACGCGGACCAGATGGTCCGTCATGGCGATGGCCAGCAGCACGGCGCCGACGGCCATCGCCGTCTGCGGGATCCACAGGGGCGTGGCGTCCTGGCCCTGGCTGACGTCGTTGAGCTTCCACGACCAGTAGACCGCCTTGATGGCGTAGCGCGCCAGATACCAGGCGAGCGCGGCACCGATGGCGAAGCACCAGACCTCGAGCCAGCGGCGATGCCGGCCGAGCGCGTTGAGCAGGATGCTGACGCGGATATGGGCGCCGCGGCCGAGCGCATGGGCGAAGGCGAAGAAGGAGGCCGAGGCCATGGCGTAGCCGGCATAGTTGGCGGCGCCGGGAAAGAGGACGCCGGTCCAGCGGGCGATCATCTGCGCGACGATGATGGCGAGGATGGAGACCAGCGCCAGCGCGGCGATCATGCCGCCGGCGAAATAAAGACCGTCGAGAAGGCGGCGAAGTCCGCGCCCGAGTGCGATCATGGTCGTGTTCCGTGTCTGTTGCGGACCGGCCACGGGCCGCCGTCATGCCGGGCCGCGCAAGACGCGGTCCGGCGACGGACAGGCCGGCAGGGCAGGGACCCGGCTGTCAGGGACGGGTGGCTTGCCGCGATCCTGCGATCGCGGCAAGCCAGGGACGCGCTGCCCCGAGGGAGCGCGCCCGGACCGTCGGTGACGAAGGCGGCGGAACGCGCCGCTTACTGTGCCTTGTAGGCGTCGACGATGGCCTTGCCCTTGTCGCCGGCCGCCGCCAGCCACTCCTCGGTCATGGTCGCGCCGACGGCGGCAAGGTCGGCCTTGAGCTCGTCGCTCGGCTTGAGCACCTGCATGCCGTTGGAGGCAAGGCCTTCCAGCGTCTTGGTGGTGTAGGCCTTGGCCCTCTCCAGGCCCTCGGCCTCGGCCGTGGCGGCGCAGTCGGTGAAGACCTTCTTCATGTCGTCGGACAGGCCGGCCCACTTGTCCTTGTTGACCAGCATGGCGTTGCGCGGCAGCCAGGCATCGACCTCGTAGAAGTGCGAGACGTTCTCCCACAGCTTGCTGTCGTAGCCGGTGGCGGCGGAGGACACCATGGACTCGGCAACGCCGGTGGCGAAGGCCTGGGACACCTCGGCGGCCTCGATCTGGACCGGGAGCATGCCGGTCAGCTCGGCGAGCTTGGCGGTGGCGGCATTGTAGGCGCGGAACTTGACGCCCTTCATGTCGTTGCCGGAGTTGACCTCCTTGTTGAAGTAGATGCCCTGGGGCGGCCACGGCACGGTGTAGAGCAGCACCAGGTTCTGGCCGTCAAGCGCCTCCGCGATCGCGCCTTCTGCGGCATCCCACAGCTTGCCCGAGGCCTCGAAGGAACTGGCGAGGAAGGGAATGCTGTCGATGCCGAAGAGCGGATCCTCGTTGGCATGGGCGGAGAGCAGGCGCTCGCCGATCAGCGCCTGGCCGGTCTGCACGGCGCGCTTGATGTCGGCGCCGCCGAACAGCGAGCCGCCCGGATGGGTGACGATCTCGATCTCGCCGCCGCTGCCCGAGGTGACGCAGGCGGCGAAGACGGCGGCATTCTCGGAATGGAAGTTGGTCGCCGGATAGGCGAGCGGCATGTCCCACTTCTCGGCGGCGAGCGCCGGGGAGGCGGCGGATGCGGCAAGAAGCGCGGCGGTGACGATGCCGGTGGTGCTCTTCAGCAGGTCAGTCATTCTCGGTCCTCCATCGGCCGGGATCCGATTGTTCCGGATCTCGCGGCGGTCCATCTCTCTGGTCGGTTGCCCGTCTTCCTGTTCGCAACGCGTACTCTAGACAGCGAAACGCGCGGGCGAATAGGGGGCGGGGTCGAGTTTCGGCTCGCGGCCGGCGATCATGTCGGCGACGAGACGGCCGGTCCTCGGACCGCCGGTCAGGCCGATATGATGGTGGCCGAAAGCCATCAGGATGTCGCCGCATGCCGGCGACGGCCCGATCACGGGGATGGAGTCGGCCGGCGCCGGCCGGTGACCCATCCATTGACGTGCAGAACCCCAGCGCAGCGCGGGCATGGCCCGGCGCACCTGGCGCTCCAGAAGCTCGAACGGCGCCTGTCCGGGCCCGGCGGCAAGGCCGCCGAACTCGACGACGCCGGCAAGGCGGATGCGCCCCTCCAGCGGGGTGGCGACGAATTTCGCCGAGGCGAACATGACGGGCGCGCGCGGCAGGGCGCTCGGCGCCTCCAGCTCCAGATGGTAGCCGCGCTCGCTCTCCAGCGGCACGGAAATGCCAAGCTCGCGGGCGAGCGGCCCGGACCAGACGCCGGTCGCCAGCACGGCACGGTCGCAGGCGAGCGGCCCGCCATCGGTGGCAAGGCCGGTCAACCGGCCGTTCTCGATGAGAAAGCCCTGCAGCGCGCCGCGCAGAAGGGTGCCGCCGCGTGCCTGGAAGGTCTCGGCAAGGTCCTTCACATAGCGGCCGGGGTCGCGGATGACGCCGTGATCGGCAAGGCGGACGGCAAAACGGTTGGCCTCGCCCAGCAGCGGGTCATAGGCCCCGAGCGCCGCGCCCTCGATCTCGTCCCAGGTGAAGCCGGCCTCGCGCCGCAGCCGCCAGCCGAAGGCATCGGCCTCGAAGGCGGCGCGGTCGCGATAGACATAGAGATAGTCGGACGGGGCGACCCAGCGTTCGGCCTGCGTGCCGCCGGCAAGGTCGCGGTGCTCGGCAAGGCTGTCGCCGACGATGGGCAGCAGCGCGCGGGCGATGCGCTCGGTCTCGCCGGCGGTGCAATGGGAGAGATATTTCGTGAGCCAGGGCAGCAGGCGCGGCAGGTAGGACCAGCGCAGGAACAGCGGACTGTCCGGGTCCATCAGCATGCGCGGCGCCTTGGCCGGCAGGCCGGGCACGGTGACCGGCACGACGGCGCAGGAGGCGAGCACGCCGCCATTGCCGTGCGAGGTCGCCTCGCCGGGGCCGGCGCGGTCGATCAGGGTGACGTCGTGACCGTCGGCGACAAGGCGAAGCGCGGCGCTGACGCCGACGATCCCCGCGCCGATTACCGCGACCCGCAAACGCCCGCTTTCGTGCTGCTGCACCCTGCCTCTCCCCGGCCAATTGCGGCGAGTGTCGTGGGGGCAGGTTTCGTTGTCAACAATTTATCGACAAAATGTTTCTAATAGTGTGCGCAAAGGCCTTGTATTGCGCAAGCGCTGGTGCGCAGATCCTCGACGAGGCGCGTTGTTGCCGGATCTGACCCAGGGTTCGCGACGGGCGGAGCGGCAACGTCTTCGCGGGAGGAACGAGATGACGGTGCGCGGCGGCAAGGCGCTTTACGGCGCGGCGGTGGGTATCCTGATGCTGGAGGCGCGGTTTCCGCGCATCCCCGGCGACATGGGCAATGCGCTGACCTGGCCGTTCCCGGTGCATTACCGCATCGTGCGCGAGGCGACGCCCGACCGGGCGGTGCGGCAGGGGGCGAGCGGGCTGCTCGATGCCTTCATCGCCGCGGGGCGCGAACTCGTCGCCGACGGGGTCGACGGCATCACTACCAATTGCGGGTTCCTGTCGCTGTTCCAGCGCGACCTGCAGGCCGCGCTCCAGGTTCCGGTCGCCGCATCCTCCCTGATGCAGGTGCCGCTGGTCGACCGGCTGTTGCCGCCGGGCAAGCGCGCCGGCATCCTGACGATCTCCGCCGGCTCGTTGACGCAGGCGCATCTTGCCGCCGCCGGCTGTCCCGACGATACGCCGGTGATGGGCACGGAAGGCGGGCGCGAGTTCACCCGCGCGATTCTCGACAACGAGGAGGCGCTCGATGTGACGGCGGCGCGGGCCGACAATGTCGAGGCGGCGCAGGCGCTGCTGGCGCGCAATCCGGAGGTCGGGGCGATCGTGCTGGAATGCACCAACATGGTGCCCTATGCCGCCGATATCCGCGCCGCGACCGGCGTGCCGGTCTATTCGATCGAGAGTTTCGTGACCTGGTTCCACTCCGGCCTGGTGCCGCGACGCCATCCGTCCCCCTGAAGGACGGTTGCCCTGTCGCCGCTCCCTGCCGTAGCCTTGGCCAGAACAGTTCAGGCAGGAATTTCATGACAGACAGTACTGGGTCCGAGGACATTGCGCGCGGCGGCATCGGGCCGGTGGTTTCGGCCGCGCATCTCGCCTCCGGCGCGATGCCGGCGCTTTCGGAAGTCGAGTTCGCGGTGACGATGATGGTCAACGCCTATCACCGCTGGATGGTGCGCTGCATGGCGGCGGCCGGGGCGCCGGGGATGAGCCCGCTCGACACCTTGGTGCTGCACTCGGTCAATCATCGCGGCCGGCCGAAGTCGCTCTCCGACATCTGCCTGGTGCTGAACATCGAGGACACCCATACCGTCACCTATGCGCTGAAGAAGCTCGCCGCCGCCGGACTGGTGGAGACGGGCAAGCGCGGCAAGGAGAAGACGGTGGCGATCACCCGCGCCGGCGAGGCGATCTGCATGGAGTATCGGCGGCTGCGCGAGGCGCTGCTGGTCGGCCCGGTCAAGGGGCTGGGCATGGACGAGGTGGAACTGTCGCGGCTGGCGGCGACGCTGCGCTCGGTCTCCGGCCATTACGACCAGGCCGCCCGCGCCGCAGCCGCCATGTAGGCGCGGCGGCGCCGGCACCGTGTCACACCGCGCCGGCGGCGCGCCTCTGCC
This sequence comes from Stappia sp. TSB10GB4, assembly GCF_900185745.1. NCBI lineage: Bacteria > Pseudomonadati > Pseudomonadota > Alphaproteobacteria > Hyphomicrobiales > Stappiaceae > Stappia > Stappia sp. TSB10GB4. The sequence goes on from NZ_FYAV01000017.1 coordinate 10,051, forward strand.
TGTCGTCTGGCGGGGCGAGGAGCGCGGCACCAGCCGCTGCCGTATCGTCGCAGGGCGCCCGTCCGGACGGGGCCAGGAAGGGCAGTTGCGGCAGGGTCCCGAGGCTGGTGGTGAGCGCCAGTTGGTCGCGGCGCGCCTTCTGGGACAGAGCGACGGCGTCGGTGGCAGCGAGGTTCGACAGATCCATCGGCCGGCCGAACAGGAAGCCCTGAACCTTGTCGCAGCCGGCGGCGCGCAGCAGGGCGACCTGCATCTCGTCCTCGACGCCCTCGGCGGTGATCGTCACCTCCAGCGAGCGCCCCAGGCCGACGATCGAGGCGATGATCGCGTCGGTGGTCGGGTTCTTGCCGACGGAGGCGACGAAGGAGCGGTCGATCTTGATCGTGTCGAAGGGGAAGCGCGACAGGTAGCTGAGGCTCGAATAGCCGGTGCCGAAATCATCCATCGCGATGGAGACGCCCATGTGGCGGATCTGCGTCAGCGTCTTCACCACCGCATCGGTGTCCGCGATCAGCAGGCTCTCGGTGATCTCCACCTCCAGCCGGTCGGGCGACAGGCCGCTGGCCTTCAGCGCGTTTGCGACGCGCTCCTCGGTGCGGCCGGGGCGGAACTGGGCGGGCGAGAGGTTGACGGCGACGGTGAGCGAGGCATCGCGCCAGCGCGACGCCTCCAGGCAGGCATGCTCCAGCACCCAGGCGCCGATCTCCTCGATCAGCCCGGCTTCCTCGGCGATGGGAATGAACACCGTCGGCGAGATGGTGCCGTGTTCGGGATGCTCCCAGCGCAGCAGGGCCTCGTAGCCGGTGAGCTCGAGGTCGCGCAGCGAGAATTGCGGCTGATAGAGCAGGCGCAGTTCGTCCTGGGCCAGGGCCTTGCGCAGGTCGCCTTCCAGCAGCTTGCGCTTCTGGGCCTCCGCGTCCATGTCCGGCGTGTACCAGACATAGGTGGACCGGCCCGAATGCTTGGCCCGGTAGAGGGCAAGGTCGGCGCAATGCAGCAGGCGGGAGGCGCGCCAGGCGGCCTCGGATGCCTGGGCAACGCCGATCGACAGCGAGATCGGAATGTCCTTGCCGTCGATGTTGGTTGGCGTGCGCGTCGCCGCGATCATCGCCGAGGCAAGCTGCGTCACCGCCCGCCGGTCGAGATCGCGGGCGATCAAGACGGCGAACTCGTCGCCGGACAGGCGGGCGACCAGATGTCCGTTGTAGACGTTGCTCAAGCGGTCGGCGATCACCTGCAGGAACAGATCGCCCACGGCATGGCCGTAGGTGTCGTTGATGTCCTTGAACTTGTCGACGTCGATCAGCATCACCGCGATGTTGGAGGCCCGGGCGCTGGCCAGGCGCAGCGCCTCGTTCAGCTTGGTGCTGAACACCGTGCGGTTGGGCAGGCCGGTCAGCGCGTCGTGATGGGCGAGGAACTGGATGGTCTTGCTCGCCTTCAGCCGGTCGCGGAAGCGCATCCACACGAACAGGGCGGCAAGGGCGACGGCGGCGAAGATCATCGCCATCAGGATGCCGACGCCGATCTGCACCACCTCGCTGAGGAACAGGCCGGTGGTTTCCTGGTCGTAGGACAGGATCAGCACCCCGGCAACGGTACCGCCCGCCAGGATCGGCACGGCCAGCAAGGTGGTGTCCGACATGCGGCCGAACAACGTGGTGGGAACGTCGACGGCGCGCGGTTGCCCGGCCGCAAGGGCGCGCAGCAGGGCGTCGATGCGCGGCGCCAGTCGGTCGATCTTCTCGCGCGGGACGCGCGGCACCACATCGGCCGAGGACAGCGGCGCGGCCTGTGCGCCAGACCAGACCACGGCGACCGTGCCGACCAGCTCGTTGCGGTCGAGATTGGCCATGAAGGCGGCGACGGCATTCTCGCGGGTGACGGTTGCCGGCTCCGGCGCAATGGGCGGGGCGGCGGCGGGCAGCCGGTTCGCGTCGTCGCCGACGCCGTCGATCGACAGCCGCAGGTCGCCGCCCGAGAAGGAGACGAGGGGAGCCTCGCCGCGCGGGCCGTGGGTATCCAGATGCTGTTGCAGGTCGCGGCCGATGCGGCGTGCCGTTTCCTCTGCGTCGCGGGTGTAAATCGCCTGGGAAAAGAATACATTTGCCGCATGAATCGCGCCGGCGAAGCCGACGACGATCATGATGCCGAGAAAGATGCCCAGCAACGTCTTGAGGTTGCGCAACCTGACCCGTCCCTCGCGGCGCGAAGCCGCCGTGCCCTGCATGTTGAAACTGCCTAGGGAGGGATCATGACATCGCAAGGTTTCCAGACATTGAATCATGCGTCCGCCTCCTGCCTGCCGGCGAGACGTGACGCAGGGTAAGACGGAGCAGACCATGACCGCAGACAACAGGCGTACCGAAACCGACTCCATGGGCGCGGTGGAGGTGCCCGCCGAGCGCTACTGGGGCGCCCAGACGGAGCGCGCCCGCCACCACTTCGCCATCGGCCGCGACCCGTTCCCGCTGGAGATCATCCACGCGCTGGCCGAGATCAAGCGCGCGGCGGCGCTGGCCAATGCGCGGATCGGCGTGCTGGACGAAAAGCGCGCCGCCCTGATCGTCGAGGCCGCCGAGGAGGTGGTCGGCGGCCGGCACGACGGGGAGTTCCCCTTGCATGTGTGGATGACCGGCTCGGGCACCCAGGCCAACATGAATGTCAACGAGGTGATCGCCAACCGGGCCATCGAGCTGGCCGGAGGGCGGATCGGCTCCAAAGACCCGGTGCACCCCAACGACCATGTCAACCGCTCGCAGTCGTCCAACGACGTGGTGCCGACGGCGCTCAACGTCGCGTCGGCGCTGATGATCGCCAACCGGGTGCGGCCGGCACTGAAGGTGCTGCGCGACGCGCTGGCCGAGAAGGCCCATGCCTGGCAGGGGCTGGTGAAGATCGGCCGCACGCACATGCAGGACGCGGTGCCGATGACGCTCGGCCAGGAATTCGCCGGCTATGTCGGCATGCTCGACGACAACGACGAGCGGCTGGCCTTCGCGCTGAAGGGGCTGATGACGCTGGCGATCGGCGGCACCGCCGTCGGCACCGGGCTGAACGCGCCGGAGGGCTTCGACCGCAAGGTGGCGGGGGAACTGGCGGCGCGCTGCGGGCTGCCCTTCGCGGCGGCGGCGAACAAGTTCACCGTGATGGGCGCCCATGACGCGATGGTGGCGGCCTCCGCCATGCTGAAGGTGCTGGCGGTGTCGCTGCACAAGATCGCCAACGATATCCGCCTGCTCGCCTGCGGCCCGCGCGCGGGATTCGCCGAATTGCGGCTGCCGGAGAACGAGCCGGGCTCCTCGATCATGCCGGGCAAGGTCAACCCGACCCAGTGCGAGGCGCTGGCCATGCTGAGCGTGCAGGTGATCGGCCTCGATGTCGCCAGCAGCTTTGCCGGCGCCGGCGGGTTGCTGGAGATGAACGTCTACAAGCCGATGCTGGGCGCCAATGTGGTGGAGAGCTGCCGGATGCTGGCTGACGGCATGGAGCATTTCGCCCGCTTCGCCGTGGCCGGCATGGAGGCGGACGAGGCGCGGCTCGCCGAGACGGTGAACCGCTCGCTGATGCTGGTGACGGCCCTGACGCCGGAGATCGGCTACGACAAGGCGGCGGCGATCGCCCATCACGCCCACCACGAGGGCACGACCTTGCGCGAGGCGGCGCTGGCGCTGGGCCATATCGACGCGGCGACCTTCGACCGGATCGTCGATGCGGCGTCGATGACCGGGCCGATGCCGGAGATCTGAGGCCGTTTTTCGCTCCGGCGCCCGTCCGGCGCGCCGGGGCGGGTCTCGTGACGGCTTGCGACAGCCCCGTGTGGCGAGGCCGGCGGTCTGTGTTAGAACGCTGGGCTAGAACGCTGGGCTAGAACGCTGGAAAGAGTCGGTGTTCGTTCGCGAATGCCGTACCGCAGGCGTCATAGGGAACAGTTCGGGGAGAGCATGAAGGATCGGGTCGTACTTCTGACCGCCGCAGGCAGCGGCATGGGCGCGGCGATCGCCCGCAAGCTGGCGGGCGAGGGTGCGCGCGTCGCCATCCTGTCGTCCAGCGGCAAGGGCGCGGCCCTGGCGGAGGAGCTGGGCGGGCTCGGCCATACCGGCTCGAACCTCGCGCCGAAGGACCTTGCCGCCTTCGTCGAGGCGGCGATGGCGCATTTCGGGCGGATCGACGCGGTGGTCAACAGCGCCGGCCACGGGCCGAAGGGCGAGGTGCTCGCGATCAGCGACGAGGATTGGCACCTGGGCATGGACTATTACCTGCTCAACGTGGTGCGGATGTGCCGGCTGGTGACGCCGCAGTTCCAGGCGCAGGGCAGCGGGGCCATCGTCAACATCTCCACCTATGCCGCCTTCGAGCCGGAGGCGGCGTTTCCTACCTCGGGCGTGTTCCGCGCCGGGCTTGCCGCCTTCACCAAGCTCTATTGCGACCGCTATGCGGGCGAGGGCATCCGCATGAACAATGTGCTGCCGGGCTTCATCGACAGCCTGCCGGAGAAGGAGGACAGGCGCGCGCGCATCCCGATGGGTCGCTACGGCACGGTGGAGGAGGTGGCGGATACGGTCGCCTTCCTGCTGTCGGACGGGGCGGGCTACATCACGGGGCAGAACCTGCGCGTCGATGGCGGCATCACCCGGTCGGTCTGAGGCGGCGCGCGCGACATGAACATCTGGTCCGCGATCAATGCGGTGGCGGCGGCGATCGGCGCGGGCGGCGCGCAGATCGTCGACCGCATCGTCCAGTTCATCGTCTCGGTGGGCGAGGGGCGCGGCGACCGGGCCGTCGCCTTCACCGTCGCCATGATCGCCCTGTCGGCCAAGATGGCCAAGGCGGACGGGGTGGTGACCGGCGACGAGGAGATCGCCTTTCTCGAGGTCTTCGACATTCCGGCGGGCGAGGAGCGCAACGTCGCCCGGCTGTTCAACCTCGCCAAGCAGGACGTCGCCGGCTTCGAAACCTATGCGGAGCGGCTGGCGGCGCTGTTTCCGGACGATCCCGAAATCCGCATCGACATTCTCGACGCGCTGTTCCACATCGCCAAGGCGGACGGCGTGGTGCACGAGTACGAAGTCGCCTACCTGGAGCGCATTGCCGAGATCTTCGGCCTCGACGAGCGCGCCTTCAACCAGATCCTCGCCCGCCATGTGCGCGGCGGCGACGATCCCTACAAGGTGCTGGGCATCGACGGGGCGGCGACGGACGAGGAACTCAAGCGACACTATCGCCGGCTGGTCGCGGAAACCCATCCGGACCGGCTGATCGCGCGCGGCGTGCCGGAGGAATTCGTGCGCATCGCCAGCGACCGGCTGGCGGCGCTGAACGTCGCCTATGGCAAGATCGCCGCGGAGCGGGGACTGTGACCGGCACGCGCCCGACAAGAAGGAATGGAAGGCCCCGATGGGCGTGAAGACGGATACCGGACTGCCGGCGCGGCTGCGGCCGTCGCCGAACCACAACGAGCGCGAGGGGTCGGTCTGCCTGCTGCTGCTGCACTATACCGGCATGACCAGCGGCGAGGAGGCGGTGCAGCGGCTGTGCGACCCGCGCGCCGAGGTGTCCGCCCATTACGTGGTCGACGAGGACGGGACGATCCTGCAACTGGTGCCGGAGAGCCGGCGCGCCTGGCATGCGGGCCGCTCCTACTGGAAGGGCGAGCGGGACATCAACTCGCGCTCGATCGGCATCGAGATCGTCAATCCGGGCCATGAGAACGGCTACCGGCCGTTCCCCGAAGCGCAGGTGCAGTCCGTGATCGACCTGGCCCGCGACATCTGCGCCCGCCACGCCATCGCGCCGCAGGACGTGCTGGCGCATTCGGACGTGGCGCCGGACCGCAAGGAGGACCCCGGCGAGCTGTTCCCCTGGGACAGGCTGGCGCTGGCGGGGGTCGGGTTGTCGGTCGACCCGGAGCCGGTGGCGGGCGGGCGCTTCTTCCAGCAGGGCGATAGCGGACAGCCGGTCGAGGCGCTGCAATCGATGCTGGCGCTCTACGGCTTCGAGATGCCGATCACCGGGGTCTATGACGCGCGCACGCGGGCGGCGGTCGCCGCCTTCCAGCGCCACCACCGGCGCGAACGGGTCGACGGCATCGCCGACATGTCGACCATCACCACGCTGCACCGGCTGCTGCAAAAGGTTCCACGGCTGGTCTGATACCAAGGCTTTCGATGCTGACGCATCACGCCTTGAAGTTGCTCATGCGCCGCACGGGCTTGACCAACTCTGAATGAGCCAAGCTCATTCAGAGTTGGCCTGACGCCGCGTCTCTCGCCGATTGCTGCATCGCAACATCCGCAAATCACCGCCATCTCCCGGCCACAGTTGCCGGGATGATGGCCTTGCTTTCGTCAATGACGAGATTTTCTGCACGTTTTAGCCGCATTTTATCGTCGTTTTTGTAACATTTCGTGATTGAAGGCGCCGGATTTCCGTCCCACCGCGCCGCCATACAGCCCGCCTCTCAACAACGACGAACAGTTCGAAGGTCGGGCACATATGATCAACTTCACGGCGCCGCGTCTCATGGGCGCGCTTCTTCTGGCGCTTTCCGCAGGAGCCTGCCAGACGGCGGCTGTCTCCACCACGACGGTCGATCCGAAGATCCTGGAGCCGGGTGGGCGCACCGCGACCTATCAGGCAATGATCGCCGCGGAGGCGCGCAAGCACGGCGTGCCGGTCGACCTTGCCCATGCGGTGGTGCGGGTCGAAAGCAACTACAACCCGAGCGCTCGCGGGCGGGCCGGCGAGATCGGCCTGATGCAGATCAAGCCGCAAACGGCGCGCGGCGTCGGCTTTCGCGGCAGCGCCAAGGCGCTCTACGACCCCAAGACCAACATCACCTACGGCATGAAATATCTGGCGGGCGCCCATCAGCTCGCCGGCGGCGACGTCTGCGGCACGATCCTGCGCTACAATGCCGGCCACTTCGCCAAGCGCATGAACCCGGTGAGCCGCCGCTATTGCAGCAAGGTCAAGCAGCTCCTCGCGCGGGGCTGAGGCTTTCGCGGCCGAGCCCGTCGCGGCGCTTTGCTTTGCTGCGGGGAATGTGGCATCAACTGGTTCTTCCGAATATCGGGTTTCCGAATTTCCGAGGATCCAGTCATGCTTGCCGGCCTCATCTCCATCGACCGCTCCTCCACCGTGCCCTTGCCCGAGCAGGTCTATCGCGCCCTGCGCGAGGCCATCGGTGCCGGGCGTCTGGCGGCGGGGGCGCGGCTGCCGTCCAGCCGGGCGCTGGCGGCAGCGCTCGGCATCTCGCGCAATTCGGTCAATGCGGCCTATGAACTGCTGGTGGCCGAAGGCATCGTCACGGTGCGCGGCGGTTCGGTGCCGAAGGTTTCCGCCGCCGCCGGCACGCTGAGCGAGGGCGAGGCGCCGGCGATCGCCGCGCGGGCGGTCGCCCTGTCGGCGCGCGGGCGGGCGATGAGCAGCGATCCCTGGTCGCGAACCGAGCGGCGGCGCGGCGGCAAGCTGGAACCGGGCACGCCGAGCCTCGACCGCTTTCCGGCCGACGACTGGGCGCGGACACTGCGCCGCGTCACCCGGCGCCTGCGCGGCGACGTGCTGAGCTATGGCGAGACGCGGGGGCTGCCCGAACTGCGGCGCGAGCTTGCCGCCTATCTGACGGCCGAGCGCGGCGTCCGGGCGACGCCCGAGCGCATCCTCGTCACCCCGTCGACCCAGGCGAGCCTCACCCTGCTGGCGAACAGCCTTGCCGATCCCGGCGAGGCGGCCTGGCTGGAGGACCCCGGTTACCTCGGGGCCCGTGCGGCGTTTACCGCCGCCGGGCTCGACATCGTGCCGATGCCGGTCGATGCGGAGGGCGCCGATCCGCGCCGCGTCGCCGACCGGCGGCCGCCGCGGCTGATCTACGTCACCCCCTCGCATCAATATCCCTTCGGCACCCGCATGTCGCTGGCGCGCCGCGCGATGGTGCTGGAGGCGGCGCGGGCCTGCGGCGGGGTGGTGCTGGAGGACGACTACGACAGCGAGTTCCTGTTCTCCGGCCGGCCGCTCGCGGCGATGCAGGGGCTCGGGGCGGAAGGAGAGGTGATCTATCTCGGCACCTTCTCCAAGAGCATGCTGCCGGGCCTCAGGGTCGCCTATATGGTGGTGCCGGAGCATCTCGCCGCCCCGCTGGCGGTGGCGCAGCGGGTCTCGGGGATGCTCGCCAATGTGACGACGCAGGCAGCGCTCGCCGAGTTCATCGCCTCGGGCCGCTACCGGGCGCATCTGCGGCGGGTGCAGCAGACCTGCGAGGCGCGGGGGCGGGATCTTGCATCCGCCCTGCGGCAGCGGCTCGGAGATGCGGCGGAGGTGCCGGACCCGGTCGGCGGGGTGCAACTGGCGCTGAGGTTTACCGGCGCGGTCGACGACCTTGCGGTGGCGGCACAGGTCAACGCGGCCGGCTTCAGCGTCGCGGCGCTGTCGCCCTATGGCATCGATTGCCGCCCCTGCGGTCTCGTCATCGGCTTTGCCGGGGCGCAGGAGGGCGAGGCGCAGGCCTGCGCCGAAGCGGTGGCGGGAGCAGTGGCGGGCGCGATCGCCGGCCCCGTGAAGCGTCACGCTTGACCGCGGCGCCCGCGACGCCTACCAGTCGCGCGTCAGCCGGCTGGACGGCCGCTCCCGCAAGCGCGGAAACGCCGCGGGGGAGGAAAGTCCGGGCTCCACGGAAAAACGGTGCCGGGTAACGCCCGGCGGGGGCGACCCCAGGGAAAGTGCCACAGAAAGCAAACCGCCGCGGCTGCGGCCGCGGTAAGGGTGAAAGGGTGGGGTAAGAGCCCACCGCGCGACCGGCAACGGAAGCGGCACGGTAAACCCCACCGGGAGCAAAACCGAATAGGGGCGGCGCGGACCTCGCAAGGGGTCCGGCCCTTTCCAGGCCAGCCGCCCGGGTTGGTTGCGCGAGGCGCCCGGCAACGGGCGTCCCAGATGAATGGCCGTCACGTGCGGCAGCAATGCCGCGCCATACAGAACCCGGCTTACAGGCCGGCTGACATTTTCCCTCCTGTCCCGCTCCTTTGTTCCTGCCTCTTTCTTCGTCATTCCGGGCGAGCATGAGCTGCGACCCGTATGTGGACGGCCCCCTGAGGGCAAGCGATTAGTCGAGGAGTGCCCGGATCGACAGCGGTTCGTATGTCCGGCCTGTTTCGGCGGCATGGTGAACCGCCATGGCCCAAGATGGGTTGCGCGTGGGGCGGTGCCTAACGGGATCACGGCCTCGACGGCCGGTCGGCTCTCACG
>NZ_FYAV01000030.1:0-117831 GCF_900185745.1 Stappia sp. TSB10GB4
AAGGGTCAGCTTCGACACGTCGATGCCGACGACGTGGGACGGGGCATGTTCCAGAAAGGCCATGGCAGTGGTATCCTGATCGTGCTTCGGATTGTTCGCGGGCGTGGTGTCGGCCAGAGGCCCCATCAACTCTCCAAGCGGGAAAAGGAAGCGGCAGGGACCCTGATGACGACGGGCGAAAGCCCAACCCCGGTCCGGTCGCCTGCCACTGGTCTCCCGGCGGTTCAGGCCGGGAGACCGCCCAAACTCTACCACCTCTTCAGACGAACAACCCCGGCCGCAGGCGAAGCCGGAGAGCCGGGAACCATTGGCGCCCTCAGCAGGCGCGAGGCGGGACGCACCGCCACCTCCTCGGCTGTCATACCTGCGAAGGCAGGTATCCAGTATCCGCTGCGGCCTATGGCGGCGCGAAGGCAGAAGCTTTCCGCCTTCCGGCGGCAATGTTGAGTCCTCACTCAAACCGTTCGAGGTTACTGGTTCCCGGTCTTCGGCTACGCCGAAACCGGGACGACATCCTGCGGGTGGGGTTCGCGTCGGCGTGTCGTTTCCGCCGTTCCTGTCGCTCAGGCCTCTCCTTGGCGTCCTCCCGGACGAGGCCGAAGGCCGAAGATCCGGGACCGGGGAGGCACGGCGGTCGGGGCGTCGTTCGGGAGTGCCTTCGTGAGGCTCTCGGCTCTCCGATCCCGCATCTCCGCTTACGCTTCGTGCGGGATGACGCGAGGAGAGATTGGCGGGCCTCCGCCGCCGCTCTGGGAACGAATAGACCCCGGCTCTGCGCTTGCGCGCGGCCGGGGTGACGGCCGAGAGGATGCGAGGCCGTGCTTCTTTCTCGGGGTGACGGCTGAGGGGATGCGAGGTCGCGCCTCTCCCTCGGAGGCCGTCCCGGCCGCGAAGGTCGTTGAGGCATCCGCAAAAGCTGCGAAATGACAGAGATTTTTTAACGACGGCCGTTTGTCGGCAATCCTGTTTCTCGCGCTGGGGCGCGCGGCTGCGTAAGTCGTGAACGATAGCTGCCGGGAGCAGCGGACGGGACGGTCGCGCCGAGGGCGCTCCGGCCGCCGCCGCGCATCTCCCGGCCTCGTGCACGAGGAGACATCCGTGTCCAACCGGGGAAGCCATCTGCGCCGTCTCGAGGCGCAATCCATCGAGATCATCCGAGAGGTCGTCGCCGAGATGTCGCGACCGGTGATGCTGTACTCGATCGGCAAGGATTCGAGCGTCATGCTGCATCTGGCGCGCAAGGCGTTCTACCCGGCGCCGCCGCCGTTTCCGCTGCTGCATATCGATACGACCTGGAAGTTCCGCGAGATGATCGCCTTCCGCGACCGCATGGCGGCGGAAGCGGGCATGGAGCTGCTGACCCATACCAACCGGCAGGGGCTGGCGGAGGGCATCAACCCGTTCGACCACGGCTCGTCCTATTACACCCAGGTGATGAAGACCGACGCGCTGAAGCAGGCGCTGTCGCATTACGGCTTCGACGCGGCCTTCGGCGGCGCCCGGCGCGACGAGGAGAAGTCGCGCTCCAAGGAGCGGGTGTTCTCCTTCCGCACCGCCTCGCATGGCTGGGACCCGAAGAACCAGCGCCCGGAACTGTGGTCGATCTTCAACACGCGGGTGCGTCCGGGCGAATCGCTGCGCGTCTTCCCGCTGTCGAACTGGACCGAGCTCGACATCTGGCAATACATCCGCTCCGAAAACATCCCCATCGTGCCGCTCTACTACGCGGCCGAGCGCCCGGTGGTGGAGCGCGACGGCATGCTGGTGATGGTCGACGACGAGCGCCTGCCGCTGCGCCCCGGCGAGGTGCCGCAGAGGCGCCAGGTGCGGTTCCGCACGCTCGGCTGCTATCCGCTGACGGCGGCGATCGACTCCGCCGCCACCACCCTCGACGAGATCGTCACCGAAATGCTGATCGCCCGCACGTCGGAGCGCTCCGGCCGGCTGATCGACCACGACGAGGCGGCGTCGATGGAAAAGAAGAAACGCGAAGGCTATTTCTGAGGATCGACCCATGAACCAGGCATTGCCTTCCCTCGCCGGCCAGGCGCTCGACCATCTCGGCGATCACGAACGGAAAGGGCTCTTGCGCTTTCTCACCTGCGGCAGCGTCGACGACGGCAAGTCGACGCTGATCGGCCGGCTGCTGCACGACACCAAGCGGCTGTTCGAGGACCAGGTGGCGGCCCTGCAGAAGGACTCGCGCAAATACGGCACGCAAGGCGAGGAGCTCGACTTCGCGCTGCTGGTCGACGGGCTGGAGGCCGAGCGCGAGCAGGGCATCACCATCGATGTCGCCTATCGCTTTTTCGCCACTGAGGAGCGCAAGTTCATCGTCGCCGACACGCCGGGCCATGAGCAATACACCCGCAACATGGCGACGGGCGCCTCCAACTCGGATCTGGCGATCATCCTGATCGACGCGCGCAAGGGCGTGCTGCAGCAGACCCGCCGGCACTCCTTCATCGTCTCGCTGCTGGGCATCCGCCATGTGGTGGTGGCCGTCAACAAGATGGACCTGGTCGGCTACGACCGCGAGGTGCTGCAACGCATCCGCGCGGAGTATGAGGCGTTCTCGCAAGGATTCGGCTTCGAGACGCTGGAAGTGATCCCGATGTCGGCGCTGACGGGCGAGAACGTCACCCGCCGCAGCGCGGCGATGGACTGGCACGACGGCCCGACGCTGCTGGAGCATCTGGAAGCGGTGGAGGTCGCCGGCGAGGATCGCCTCGGCCCGTTCCGCATGCCGGTGCAATGGGTGAACCGGCCGAATCTCGACTTCCGCGGCTATGCCGGCACCATCGTCAGCGGTGCGATCCGCCCCGGTGACAAGGTGGCGGTGGCCGCCTCCGGACGTGTCGCCACGGTGGCGCGCATCGCCACCATGGACGGCGACCTGGACGAGGCGGTGGCGGGCGATGCGGTGACCATCACCCTTCAGGAAGAGGTCGACATCTCGCGCGGCGACGTGCTGAGCCCGCCGGAAAGCCGGCCGGAGGTCTCCGACCGGCTGAGCGCCCATGTGATCTGGATGGGCGACCAGGGGCTGCGCACCGACCGCAACTACGTGATCAAGGCCGGCAAGCGCAGCACCACCGGCGTGGTGGCGCGGATCGAGCACGGCATCGACGTCAACTCGCTGAAGCACCTGCCGGCGAGCACGCTGGCGCTGAACGAGATCGGCTTCTGCGAGATCCACCTGAGCGCGCCCATCGCCTTCGACCCCTATGAGGTCAATCGCGAGATGGGCTCCTTCGTGCTGATCGACCCGCTGACCAACCAGACGGTCGGCGCCGGCCTGATCTGGGCAAGCCTCAGGAAGGCGGACAACATCCACCGCCAGGCCTTCGACATCGACCGGGCGGCGCGCGCGCGGTTGACCGGGCAGACGCCGCGGGTGCTGTGGTTCACCGGCCTGTCGGGCGCCGGCAAGTCGACCATCGCCAACCTGGTGGAGCAGCGGCTGCACGCGCAAGGACGGCTGACCTTCCTGCTGGACGGCGACAATGTGCGCCACGGGCTCAACCGCGACCTCGGCTTCACCGAGGCCGACCGGGTGGAGAACATCCGGCGGGTCGGCGAGGTGGCGCGCCTGTTCACGGAAGCCGGCGTGATCACGCTGGTGTCGTTCATCTCGCCGTTCCGCTCGGACCGGCAGATGGCGCGCGATCTGTTCGCGCCGGGCGAGTTCGTCGAGATCCATGTGCACGCACCGCTGGACGTCGCCGAGACGCGCGATCCCAAGGGTCTCTACCGCAAGGCGCGGGCCGGCGAGATCAGCAATTTCACCGGCATCGACAGTCCTTACGAGGCGCCGGAGGGGGCCGAACTGGTGCTCGACACGGTGGCGCGTCCGGCCGAGGAACTGGCCGACGAGGTGATCCGCTATCTCGGCCTGTAGAGCTTGAGGCCTATGCTGAAAAAACCGGCCGGACGACGCGCGTCCGGCCGGTTTTGCCGTCTTTTTCGGCGGCCTTGCCCGCGAATTGAGCGCAGGCCAAAATTGCTTGATGCTTGGGCAATTGCGGGGCAGTCTCTCCGGTGACCCTTCATAAAAACACCAGTGGGGACACCATGCGGAGACTTTTTGGCATTGCTTTCGCCCTGACGCTGGCCGCGCCGGCGGCGATGGCGCAGACCGAGATCAAGTTCACCCTCGACTGGAAGTTCGAGGCCCCGGCCGCGCCCTTCTTCATCGCCCAGGATAAGGGCTATTTCGCCGAGGAAGGCCTTGCCGTCACCATCGACACGGGCGCGGGCTCGCGCGAATCGATCCCGCGCGTCGCCACCGGCGCCTATCAGATGGGATTCGGCGACATCAACGCCCTGATCAAGCTGATGGACGAGCAGCCGGACCTCAAGGTCAAGGCGGTGATGATGGCCTATGAGCGCCCGCCCTTCGCGGTGATCGGCCGCAAGAGCCTGGGCGTCACCGAGGATCCGAAGTCGCTGGAGGGCAAGAAGCTCGGCGCCCCGCCGCCGGACGCCGCCTTCGGCCAGTGGCCGGCCTTCGTCGATGTCGCCGGCCTCGACACCTCCGGCATGACCATCGAGAATGTCGGCTTCCCGGTGCGCGAGCCGATGCTGGCGCAGGGCCAGGTCGACGCGATCTTCGGCTTCTCCTTCTCCTCGGTGATCAACCTGAAGTCGCAGGGCGTGCCGATGGACGACATCGCCACGATCCTGATGGCCGAGAACGGGCTCGACCTCTACGGCAACGTGGTGATGGTCAACACCGACTTCGCCGAGAGCAATCCGGAGGCGGTGAAGGGCTTCGTCAAGGCGCTGGTGCGCGGCTTCCTCGACACGATCGCCGATCCGGAAGCCTCCGTGCCCTACGTTCTGAAGCGCAACGAGGTGCTGGACGAGGCGACCGAGATCGACCGCATCCTGATGGCCGTCGAGGGCTCCATCGCCACCCCGGCGGTGAAGGCCAACGGCTTCGGCGGCATCGACATGGCCAAGCTCGCCCAGTCGATGGAGTATCTGAAGGCCTCGATGGGCGTGAGCGACACGCCGCCGGCGCCGGAACGGGTGTTCGACGCCTCCTACCTGCCGCCGGTCGAGGAGCGGATGATCAAGTAAGGCCTGCGCCCGCGCCGTTTCTCCTCGTCTCGCGAGACGGGAAGGGGAGGCGCGGGCGTCGTTTCCTCAGGCTTGTCGGCGCCAGCCCCGCATGGCGCCTCGCGCCGGGTGCCACCGCCCGTCCTGCAGCCCGCGAAGGCCGCATCATCTCTCGGAGTATCGCCCCGCCGTGACCGGTTTCGTCGATCTCAACAACATCCGCCTTGCCTATGACGGCGGCGACGGCACGCTCGCCCTCGATGGCCTGACCATGGCCGTGCAGAAGGGCGAATTCGCCGCCGTCGTCGGCCCCTCGGGCTGTGGCAAGTCGACCCTGATGAAGCTCGCCACCGGGCTGATCCGGCCGCAGGCCGGCACCGTCGAGGTCGCCGGCAAGGAAGTGGACGGGCCCGTCTCCGTCGCCGGCATGGCCTTCCAGAACCCGTCGATGCTGCCCTGGCGCACGACGCTGAAGAACGTCATGCTGCCGCTGGAAATCGTCCAGCCGCACCGGCGCCGGCTGAAGAGCGAGTATGAGAGCTATGTTGCCCGCGCCGAAAGCCTGCTGGAGGTGGTCGGCCTCAAGGGCTTCGGCGACAAGTTCCCCTGGCAGCTCTCCGGCGGCATGCAGCAGCGCGCGAACCTGTGCCGCGCGCTGATCCACGACCCGGCGCTCCTGATGCTCGACGAGCCGTTCGGCGCGCTCGACGCCTTCACCCGCGAGGAGTTGTGGCAGGTGATGCGCGACCTGCACGCGGAAAAGGGCTTCACCGTCATTCTGGTGACCCACGACCTGCGCGAGGCGGTGTTCCTCGCCGACCGCGTCTTCGTGATGAGCGCGCGCCCCGGCCGCATCATCGTCGAGCGCCAGGTCGAGTTCCCGCGCCCGAGGCCGATCGACCTGACCTATGACGGGGACTTCAACGACATCGTCCACGAATTGCGCGGACACATTGCCGAGGCGAGGGCCGCCGCATGACCAACGAACGCTGGATCAAGGCCGCCCCCTGGCTGTGGACGATCGGCCTGTTCGTCGTCTGGGAAGCGGCGTGCAAGGGCCTCGACATCGCCGTCTTCATCCTGCCGGCGCCGACCGACATCTGGGCGGCCATCGTCAAATACTGGTCGCCGATCTGGAAGAACTCGCTGCAGACGCTGTTCACGACGACGGTCGGCTTCCTGCTGGCGGTGGTCGGCGGGCTGGCGCTCGGCCTTGCCATCGGCTGGAGCCGGGCGATCTATGCCGGGCTCTACCCGCTGATGATCGGCTTCAACTCGATTCCGAAGGTCGCCGTCGTGCCGATCCTGGTGATCTGGTTCGGCATCGGCACGGTGCCGGCGGTGCTGACCGCCTTCCTGATCGCCTTCTTCCCCATCGTCGTCAACGTGGCGACCGGGCTCGCCACCATCGAACCGGAGATGGAGGACGTGTTGCGCGCGCTCGGCGCGAAGAAGATGGACATCATGCTGAAGGTCGGCATCCCGCGCTCCATGCCCTATTTCTTCGGCTCGCTGAAGATCGCCATCACGCTGGCCTTCGTCGGCTCGGTGATCTCCGAGACCGTGGCCGCGAATGCCGGCATCGGCCACATGATGCTGGCGGCGCAGTCGCAGTTCAACGTGCCGCTGGTCTGGGCCGGCCTCGTGGCGCTCGCCGTGCTCGGCATCGTCATGTATGCGGCGATGGCCTGGCTGGAGATGCGCATGACCGGCTGGGCGCACCGCTCGGGCCGCAACTGATCGCCGGCACTCGCCTGTAGCGCAACGGCGCAACACTCCGGCGGAACCTGCCGCCGGAGGCCTTGCGGGGTGTAGGCAAGCGGCGCGCGAGCCTGTAACACGGTCGGCACCAGCCGCCGGAGACCTGCATGTCGTTCCTCTATGTCCTGAAGCGCCGCATCCAGCGGAACCTGCCCAAGCCGCTCCAGCGCAAGCTCCAGGAGGCGATCTATTTCGCGCTCTACCGGCTGTCGCCGGCCCGCCACCAGAACTTCTTCAACAGCGGCTATTCGCCGGCGGAAGCGCCGTGGACGGAGCTTGCGCCCTTCGACAGGGAGCCGCTGCAGGCGACGCTTTACGACAAGGTGCTGTGGGAACTGACCCGCGAGGCCGCCGGAGGGGGAGGGGCCGATGGCGCCGACTGGGCCGACATCCTCGACATCGGCTGCGGCCTCGGCGGCGGCGTGCAGGTGGCCCATCACCGCTTCCCGCAGGCGCGGATCACCGGCGTCGACGTCAATACCAGCGCGGTGAGCGTCGGCCGCAAGCGGCTGCAGCACATCCCCTCCATCCGCATCCTGCAGGGCAATGCACGCGACCTGCCGCTGGCCAACGGCTCGTTCGACATGATCTTCAGCGTCGGCGCGGCGAGCTATGTCGGCATGGACGCCTTCATGCAGGAGGCCGCGCGCGTGCTGCGCCCCGGCGGCGTCCTCAGCTTCTCGGTCGGCTACACGGACAAGGACTTCGCCGACCAGCGGGAGATCGTCGACGCGCTCTGCGAGAAGAACGGGCTCGACGTGCACAAGGTGGTCGACATCACCGAAAACGTCTTCGCGGCGATTGCCGAGGACGTGCCGCGCCGGCGCGAGCTGATCAACCGGGTGCCCTGGCCGTTCCGCGACTACGCGCTCGACTGGGCCGACATGCCCGGCACCATGCGCTACCAGGAATATGTCGACGGCCGCCGCCTCGACTACGCGGTCTGCTGCGTCAAGCGCTGAGGGCGAGGGTGGTCAGCGCCGCTGGGCCGCCTGCGGCACGCCGCTCGCGGGAGCCGGGGCGGTGCGGGGACTGCCGAACTCGGTGTCGATGACGTCGCGCAGCTCGCGATAGAGCACCACGTCGAACTCCAGATATTCCTGCACCTTGTCGATCTGCTGCAGCCGCTCGGCCAGCTCCATCGTGCCCGGCAGCACGTAAGGTTCGTAGCCGGCGAACAGGTTGCGGCCGATGGCCTCCTCGACGCAGGTGTTGAACTCGTCGATCCGCTCCTCGACGCCGACCGCGTCGAACTCGGCCAGCCGGTCCAGCGCGATGCTGATATGCCGTTCCTCCGGCTCGTCGCCCTGGTCGCAGACCAGCGCGCGCAGGAACGGGTCGGCAATCGCCTGGATCTGCTGCGGACGCAGCCGCGTGAAGGCGTCGTGCAGGGAGTCCTCGTTCTCCAGGTCGATGGTCTCGCACAGGCCGAACAGGTTCTCGAGACCGGCGACGAGGTTTTCCAAGAGCTTGCGGTTCGTGGACCGGGAGATCTGCTTGATCATCACCAGCCGCTCGGCGAGCTCGACGACGGGGTCGCGCAGCAGGGCGAAGCGCATATAGTCGCGGCTCAGCAGGAACTCGGCGATGCGGTTGTGATTGCTGCGGCCCATCACGAACAGCGAATGGGCATTGTGGTTGATCAGGATGCTGGAGATGGTCGCGAAGGTGATGCGCTCGCTGTTGGTATAGGTCAGGCTGAACAGGTCGTTCGCCATGTTGCGCATGCGGATCTGCGGCACGACGCAGAGGTTGAAGAACATCACCCGCTTCTCGATCCGGTAGGGCGAGGCGGTATGCCGGTGCACCATCAGCCCGGTTTCCTGCTCGACGAGCTGGACGTTCTCCGCCTTCTGGATGCCCTTCACCACCTTGTCGTCGATATGGAAGCCGACGAAGCCGGTCGTGTGAAGCCCCAGGTCCTTGATGTCCTGGCGGTTCACGTTCGGGCCGACGACGGCGATTTCCTCGTCGTTGACGATCACCTTCACATGCGGCGTGCCGCCCGGATTGGTGGGCACGATCCAGCCGGAAAGGACGCCGTTGGCCTGTCTGTCGATATGAAACTGCACTGTGCCGGCTCTCCCGGGGCTGTCCCGTCAGATCGCGTGGTCCTTCACCGAGGCGACGATCAGCGAGGCGATCGCCCACAGGACGAAGGAAATGAAGAAGATCATGAAGATGCCCGCCGCAACGCGCGGATAGAGCGCGGTGTCGGGCACGGCGGGACGGACGATCTCGACGAGGTAGAGCTGCTGGCGCTCGGTCTCCTGGCGCGCCTTCTCGTAGGAGGAGACGGCGATGGAATAGCGGTTGGCGGCGAACTCCTCCTCCAGCCGCAGGTTCTCGAAGCTGGCGACCACGTCGGACACGGTGCCCTCGCTGCGCCCCTGCGAGGCGAGCAGGCCCTCCTGCGCGGCGATCTGCGCCTTGACCTCGGCCAACTGGCGCTCCAGCACCTGCCGCGGCGCGAAATCCTGGTCGAGCATCGCCGCCGTCGTCTCCAGCCGCGCCTCCAGCTCGATCCGCTTGAGCATGAGCTGCGACAGCACCTGGCCGATGGACTCGGCCGTCATCGTCGGGTCGATGGTCTCGCTGACATTGCGGTAAAGGCGCAGCGCCTCGCGCGCCTCGGCAAGACTGCCCCGGGCAAGCTCGACATCGGCCAGCGCCACGCGCAGCGCCTCCTCGCGGGCGCGGCGGGAGATCTCGTTGACGAGGGTCTCGCTCTTCTCGACCACCTGCCGGGCCAGCCACTCCGCCTCCTCGGCCGAGAAGGCGGTCGCCTCGACGGTGATGATGCCCGACTGGGTGTCGAGCGAGGCGGTGACGCGGCGGTGCCAGTAGTCGACGATGTCCTCCCAGGTCGCGTCCCGCTCCAGCGTCGCGAAATAGTCGCCACGATCCGGGTTGAACAGACGGAAGACGGTGTCCTTGCCGCCGATATCCTCGATGATCGCCCGGCTCTTGACATAGTTGAGCACGGCGAAACTGTCGGGGCTGGTGCCGGAGACGCCGGCGACCTTGGCGACCATGGCGAGCGCGCCGCTGCCGACCTCCTGCTGGGTGTCGCCGCTGCGCACCATGAAGCGGGTTTCGGAGGCGAAGATGTCGGAGGCGATAACGAGGAAGTAGAGCGCGGCGAGCACCGTCGGGATCATCACGAAGATGCCGAAGCTGCGCCAGAGCCCGCCGCCGCGCCGGCCGGACGTGTCGGTCTCGCGCAGCTCCTTCAGGTCCTCGCGGACGCTGCGCACCAGGCCGGTGACCTTCGTGCCGGCCCGCGCCAGCGGCCCGCGCGAGCGCGGGGCAAGGCCCTCGGTGTCGCTGCTGCCGCCGGTGACCTTGACGGCGCGGGCGGCAACGCCTTCCGGACGCGCCGCCTTGCGCTCGCCGGCATTTCCCTGCGACTTCGGCCCCTGTGCCTTGGGGGGCCGTTCCCTGGTGCCGGGAAGGCGCGAAAGCAGTCTTTGCATCGTCACGTCCAGCGCCTCGCGTCCATCGTCATGCCGCCAGATGGTTGCGGATGAGCACCGCAAGGCCGACCAGTGCGCCCCAGGCGGAGATGCACAGCACCAGGACCACGGTCCATGACCAGATCCGGCGCGGATATTCGGCGTCCTCCGGCAGGGTCGGCTGCATCACGACCGCCGTATAGACCTGCCGCCGGTCAGCGTCCAGCCGCGCCCGCTCGTATTCCAGGCTCGCCTGGGTGTACTGCTTGCGGGCGATCTCCTGGTCGAGCAGGTAGCGGTCGAACAGCGCCTTGGTGGTCGACAGCGTCTCGCCGGTGCTGCCCGGCGAGGCGATCTCCTGGCGCAGCCGCACGATCTCGCTCTCCAGCGTCTCGATCTGCCGGGCGAGGAAGCGCATCTGCGGCGTGTCGGCATTCATCGAGCCGAGCGCCGCGCGCTGGCGCACCCGCATGTCGGAGAGGCGGACCTCCAGCTCCGTCGCCACCGCCGAGATCGACTTGGCATAGAGCTCGGGATCGAGCAGGCCGGTGCTGTTGCGCAGCGCCGCGAGGTCCTCGCTGAGCGCCTTCAGCCGTTCCTGCGCCTGGTCGAGATCCTGGCGGTTGAACTGCAGCAGGTCGGCGCGGGCGCGGGCCGACAGCTCGTTGACGAGCTGGTCGACGGCCTCCAGGATCAGGCTGTTGATCTCCTGCGCGTCCTGCGCCGAGAAGGCCTGCACCGTGACGGTGACGATGCCCGACAGGGTTTCAACATGCACCCCGACCCGCTCGCGCCAATACTCCATGAAATCCTCGATCGGATCGCCTTGCGGAAAGCGCGAGAAGACATCGATGTCGGGCGAGTTGAACTTTCCGAACAGGTCGGTCCGCTCCAGCAGGTGATCGACGAGGGCGCGGCTGTGCACGTAGCTCTGGACGACCTTGGCCTCCTGCATGAGGTTGCCGGTCGGCAGTCCGGTCAGCGACATGAAGGCGGCCGGCGCCGAAGCCTTGAAGTTGCGCAGCGAGAACTGCATCTCGGACTCGTAGCGATCCGAGGCGATGAGGCCGAAATAGAGGCCGGCGACCAGCACCGGAACCAGCACCACCAGCAGCCCGCTGGCGATGATCGACAGCAGGAACAGCCGCTCGCCGCGCCGGCGACGGAAG
Source organism: Stappia sp. TSB10GB4 (assembly GCF_900185745.1). Classification (NCBI taxonomy): domain Bacteria; kingdom Pseudomonadati; phylum Pseudomonadota; class Alphaproteobacteria; order Hyphomicrobiales; family Stappiaceae; genus Stappia; species Stappia sp. TSB10GB4. The sequence goes on from NZ_FYAV01000030.1 coordinate 11,450, forward strand.
CCGCCGCCGCCGATGACGCGGCGGTTCGAGCGGATGCGCCGGCTGGCCTCCTTGAGGGCCGCCGAGATCGCGTCCGTGCGCCTGCCGGTCTTCGGTGCCTCGGCGACCACGTCGCCGCCGCCGCCGAGCACCACGTCTATGAGCGCGTCCGACATCTTCTCCGCCATTCGCGGCGAGCCTTTCGCCCGCCGCCGCTACATGTTCAACTGTTTGTACATCTCGACCGCATCCGAGACCGAATCGAAGAAATACATCTTCCCGTCGGCGAGCACGATGCCACGGTCGCAATACATCTGCACAAGCTCGATGCTGTGCGAGATCATGATCATATCCGAATATTGCTTGCGCTTGTTGAATTCGTCCCGGCAACGCTGCTGGAAGCGGGAATCGCCCACCGCCATCACCTCGTCGATCAGATAGCAGTCGAAGTCGATCGCCATCGACAGGCCGAAGGCGAGGCGCTGCTGCATGCCGGAGGAATAGGTGCCGAACGGCGCGTCGATGAACGGGCCGAGCTCGGCGAAATCCTCCACGAAGCGCACCGCCTTGCGGATGTCCTGCCGGTAGACGCGGGCGACGAACTGGATGTTCTCGCGGCCCGTCAGCGCCGGGTGCAGGCCGCCGGCGAAGCCGAGCGGCCAGGACACGCGCGAGTCCCGCACGATGCGGCCGCTGTTGGGCATCTCCGTGCCGGCGATCAGCCGCATCAGGGTCGACTTGCCCGCGCCGTTGATGCCCATGATCCCGTAGCTGACGCCCTTGTCCAGCCGGAAGCTGATATGGTCGAGCACGATCTTGAGCGTCTTCTGCGCGCGGTAGAACTTGAAGACGTTCTGGAACCTGATCATTTCATCAAGAGCTTTCCGCGCACCGCCCGCTCCGCCGCAAAGCCGAGCAACAGGGTGAAGAGCGAGACCTGTACCACATAGAGCGGGTCGAGCGTCCCTTCCGCATAGCCGTCGTAATAGGCGGTGCGCAGCCACGAAATGCAGTGATACAGCGGGTTGTAGACGATGTAGTCGAGCACCCAGGACGGCATCATGCTCGGCAGGTAGAGCGCGCCGGAGGTGATCCACTGGGCGATCATGATCAGGATGAAGATCGCCACCCACATGGGAAACAGCACCAGGATGACGCAGCTCAACAGGCCGACGGAAATGCCGTAGAGCACCGTGACGGCAATGGCGGCGATGGCGATCTCCGGCCGGTTGGGCAGGAAGTCGACGCCGGCGATGTAGAGGATCGCGCAGAAGGCGATCAGCACGCACATGGCGGTGATCATCTCCAGCACCGCGCGCGCCAGGATGATGTCGATCACCTTGACCACCGGAAACAGCAGCATCGGCTTGTTCTGCTGGATCGCCATCATCATCATCCGCCCCGGATAGAGGCACAGGATATAGGGCATGATGCCGGTGCCGAAGAACACCACGTTGTTGGTGCCGAGCGGCACGGCGCGCCCCAGCGCCACCCACACGCCGAGCATCGCCAGCAGGTGGGTGAGCGGCCACGCGACCGCGATGACGAAACCGATCGCCGTACGCCCGAACCGGGTGCGCATGTCGCGCAGGATGAGCGCGCCCATCACGGCCTTCTGGTTGGCCAGGGCGGCGACGAAGGACGTCGTCATGTCACTCCCGAAGCTTCCGGTTCCGCTTGCGCATGTTGCGCTGCGGTACAATTGACCGGGGAACGCGACGATTCCATGGCATGTCCGGGCGCGCGGGGCAATCTCGTCATGCCTCCAGCCTGTCGGCGACGATCCCGGCCAGCGCCAGCGCCGAGGTGAGGCCGGGCGATTCGATGCCGTACAGCGCGACGAGGCCGGCATGGCCATGCTCGCGAGGTCCGTCGATGCGGAAATCCGCCGCCGGCGCGTCGGGGCCGGAGATCTTCGGCCGGATGCCGCTGTAGTCCGGCCGCAGCGCGCCGTCGGCCAGCCCCGGCCAGTATTTGCGGATCTCGGCATAGAAGCCGTCGGCGCGGCGCGGGTCGACCGTGTAGTCGAGGCTGTCGATCCACTCCACGTCCGGGCCGAAGCGGGCCTGGCCGCCCATGTCGAGCGTCAGGTGGACGCCGAGGCCGCCGGGCTCGGGCACCGGATAGACCAGCCGCGAGAACGGCGCGCGCCCCGCAATCGAGAAATAGCAGCCGCGGGCGAAATAGGCTTGCGGTGCCTGCGTGCCGGCAAGCTGGCCGGCGAGCGAGGGCGCGCCGTGGCCGGCCGCGATGACGAGGGAGCGGCAGGTGAGGGCGAAGCCGTCGGTGCCGTCCGCCACCGTCAGCCGGTAGCCGCCGTCGACGGGCGCAAGTCCGGTCACTTCTGCACCGCAGACCACCTGGCCGCCACATGCCTCCAGGGAGCCCTGCAGGGCCAGCATGAAGGCATGGCTGTCGAGAATGCCGGTGGAGGGGGAGAGCAGCGCCGCCTCGCAGGCCAGCCGCGGTTCCAGCGCCAGCGCCTCGGCGCGGGGAAGAAAACGCAGGTCATCGACGCCGTTCGCCGCCGCCTTCGCCTGGATCTCGGCGAGTGTGGCGACCTGCTCGGGCGCGGTCGCGACGATCAGCTTGCCGAGCCGGCGATGGGCAACGCCGTGCTCCCGGCAGAAGCTGTAGAGCATCTCGCGCCCGGCCAGGCAGGCGCGCGCCTTGAGGCTGCCGGCCGGATAATAGATGCCGGCATGGATCACCTCGCTGTTGCGGGCGCTGGTCTGCGAGCCGATGATCGGATCCTGTTCGAGAACCATCACCTCGCGCCCGCGCAAGGCGAGCTCGCGCGCGGCGGCAAGGCCGATCACCCCGGCCCCGATCACCACCGTCTCGACATCCATCCCCCGCTCCTTCCCAAGCTGCCGGCCCAAGCTGCCGGCCCAAGCTGCCGGCCCAGGCTGCCGGCAAACCGCCGCAATTGCGTGTGACGTCGCTTAGGCCATCGCCGGGGTCATCGCAACAGGAAGCGGATCGAGGCCCTACTGCGCTCTTGTTCGTCGCGGCTGGGTCTTCTATACAACGGCGGGTCCGTTCCGTTTTTCGAACTCTCAAGGACAGGCATTCATTTCCATGGCCGTTGACGTTACCAGCCTTGAAATTCCCGAAGTAAAGATTATCCGGCCAAGGAAATTCGGCGATCATCGCGGGTTTTTCTCCGAGGTCTACAACAAGAAGGCCTTTGCGGAAGCCGGGATCGAGCTCGATTTCATCCAGGACAACCATTCCTATTCGGCGGAGGTCGGCACCCTTCGCGGGTTGCACTATCAGGGCGGCGAATTCGCCCAGGACAAGCTGGTGCGCTGCGTGCGCGGCCGCATCCTCGACGTGGCGGTGGACATCCGCAAGGCGTCGCCGACCTTCGGCAAATGGGTGTCGGCGGAGATCTCCGCCGCCGAGTGGAACCAGATCCTGGTGCCGGTGGGCTTTGCCCATGCGATCCTGACGCTGGAGCCGGATACGGAGATCATCTACAAGGTGACGGGCCACTACGCGCCGACCCATGATTTCGGCATTCGCTGGAACGATCCGGACCTGGCCATCGACTGGGGGATCGACGAGGACAAGGTGATCCTGTCCGACAAGGACCGCGCGCAGCCCTTCTTCAAGGATGTGGTCCACTGGTTCTGACGGGAGTGACGGTTTCCAAGGCGGGTGCGCCCGCAATTTAATCAATATTTTCGTACATGCGGCTTGATCGCCTCGCCTTGGGCTGCAAAATGCGCCGCCGGTGGCGACGCCGCATGGACCTAGGATCGGGGCAGGGACGAGGGCATCCGGGGCAGGAGGCCTTCCTGGAATTGCTAAGGGGCTGGTGGAGTGCCGCCGGCCCACAACTCGAACGCGGTCGGTGTTTGCATGGAAACTGTACTGGTCACGGGTGCGGGCGGTTATATCGGAACCACCCTCGTGCCGATGCTGCTGGAGGAAGGCTACGCGGTCCGCGCGGTCGACCGGTTCTTCTTCGGTCGCGAGCTTCTCCCCGAGCATGAGCGGCTGGAGATCGTACGACAGGACACGCGCCTGATCGATCCGGCGCTGTTTGCCGGCATCGATCATGTGATCGACCTTGTCGCCATCTCCAACGATCCGTCCGGCGAGGAATTCAGCCGCGAGACCGACCAGATCAACCACGTCTCGCGCGTGCGCTCCGCAAGGCTCGCCCGCGAGGCCGGCGTCAAGCGCTACGTGCTGCCGTCCTCCTGCAGCCTCTACGGCTTCCAGGAGCCCGGCGTCATCGCCGACGAGACGACGCCGACCAACCCGCTGACCGCCTATGCGCGCGCCAACGAGATGGCCGAGCACGGCGTGCTGCCGCTCGCCTCCGACGATTTCACGGTGGTGGTGCTGCGCCAGGCAACGGTCTACGGCTACAGCCCGCGCATGCGCTTCGACCTTGCCATCAACGGCATGGTGTTCGGCGCCTGGAAGACCGGCAAGCTGCCCCTGATGCGCGACGGCAGCCAGTGGCGGCCGATGGTGCATGTGCGCGACACCGCGCGCGCCCAGATCTTCATGCTGAGCGCCCCGGCCGACAAGGTCAACGGCCAGATCTTCAATGTCGGCTCGGACGAGAACAACTACCAGATCGGCCCGCTGGCGCAGATCGTCGCCGACACCCTGCCGAACGAGGTCGCCATCGAGTGGTACGGCGATCCCGACCATCGCTCCTACCGGGTCGCCTTCGACAAGATCGAGGCGCTGGGCTTCAAGGCCGAACTGACGGCGGTCGACGGCGTGCGCGACGTGCTGGCGGCGCTGGAGGACGGGCGCACCGACAAGACGACCCAGACCATCACGCTTGCCTGGTACAAGGAACTGGTGAGCTGGCACGAGCGCATCAAGGAGCTCGAGCTCAACGGCGGCATGCTGCGCATCTGAGGCTTCCCATGAAAACGATCCTCCTTGGTCCCGGCGGCCAGCTCGGCACGGATATCCGCCGGGTGAACGAGGCCGCGGGCAGCCCGCTCGACATCGTCTCCGTCGACCGCGACCGGCTCGATCTCGGCGATTTCGACGGGGTGCGCGAATTGCTGTCCGCCGCCGAATTCGACGTGCTGGTGAACTGTGCGAGCTATCACAAGACCGACGAGGTCGAGAGCAACGCGCAGCACGCCTTCACCATCAACGCCCATCTGGTTGCGCTCCTTGGCGAACTGGCGCAGGCGAAGTCGGCGCGTTTCGTCCATGTTTCCACCGACTATGTGTTCGGCGGCCAGGACAAGCGCAGCCCGCTGCTGGAAGACGATGCGCGCGCGCCGGTCAATGTCTACGGCGCCAGTAAGGCGATGGGCGAGGATCTTGCCCGGCTCGCCTGCGAGACCACGACAATCCTGCGGGTCGCCTCGCTGTTCGGCATCGCCGGGGCCAGCGGCAAGGGCGGCAATTTCGTCGAGACGATGATCCGCTTCGCCCGCGAGCGCGGCCACCTGCGCGTCGTCGCCGACCAGCAGATGTCGCCGACCTCGACGAAGGACATTGCCGCCGCGCTGCTGGAGATGCTGCGCAAGGATGTGCCTTCGGGCATCTGGCATGTGGTGAATTCGGGATCGGTCACCTGGCACGGCTTTGCCGAAGAGATCGTCCGCAAGGCCGGGATCGCCGCGACGGTGGAGCCGATCCCCTCGGCGGAGTTTCCGACGCCGGCGCGCCGGCCGGCCTATTCGGTGCTGTCGAACGACAAGCTCGCCTCCGTCATCGGCGCGCCGCGCCCCTGGCAGGAGGCGCTGGAGGACTACATGGCCGAGAAGGGGCACCTGGCGTGAAGGGGATCGTGCTCGCCGGCGGCTCCGGCACCCGGCTCTATCCGCTGACGCTGGTGACCAGCAAGCAGTTGCTGCCGGTCTACGACAAGCCGATGATCTATTATCCGCTGTCGGTGCTGATGCTGGCCGGCATCCGCGAGATCCTGATCATCTCCACCCCGCGCGACCTGCCGAGCTACGAGGCGCTGCTCGGCGACGGCAGCCAGTGGGGCATCAAGCTCTCCTATGTGGTGCAGCAGGAGCCGCGCGGTCTGGCCGAGGCCTTCATCCTCGGCGAGCGCTTCATCGACGGAAGCCCCTGCGCCCTGGTGCTGGGCGACAACATCTTCTACGGCCACGGCCTGTCGGAACGGCTGGTCAAGGCCTCGGCGCTGACCGCCGGCGGCAAGGTCTTCGCCTATCACGTGCAGGACCCGCAGCGCTACGGCGTCGTCGAGTTTGACGAGGCGGGACGGGCGGTGTCACTGGAAGAAAAGCCGGCAAACCCGAAATCCAACTGGGCGGTCGCCGGGCTCTATTTCTACGACGCCGAGGTGGTCGAACACGCCCACCAGGTGCGCCCGTCCGCCCGCGGCGAACTGGAGATCACCGACATCAACCGCCGCTATCTGGAGGCGGGGCAACTGACGGTGGAAAAGCTGGGCCGGGGCTTTGCCTGGCTCGACACCGGCACCCATGACAGCCTGATGGAGGCCTCGGAGTTCATCCGCGCGATCGAACACCGGCAGGGGCTGAAGGTCGCCTGCCTGGAAGAGATCGCCATGGTGAACCGCTGGATCGCTCCGGAAGACGTCGCCGAACTCGCCAAGCCGCTCGCCAAGACGCTGTATGGCGAGTACCTCCTGCAGATCAGCGGACGAAAATAGGCCAGACGGAACATGCTCGGGCAGGTCATCCACCCAGTCATCTTCTTCTTCTACAGGATCCTCAACCGGATCTGGTACCTGTACTGGTACTTCCTCGTCATCATGCCTTACGAGGTCTATGCCCGCTTCGTCTGCCGGCTCGACCCCAAGCTCTATTCGGAAAAGCGCCGCATCCTCGGCGTCACCGAAGGGCGCCGCTCGCATGAGGGCAAGCGCTTCGCGATCTTCGTGATTTACACCAAGGCCGACATCCAGGTGTTCACGCGCACGGCGATCGACGCGCTGAACGCCCGCGGCATCAACATCGTCTTCGTCACCAACATGCGGGCGAGCGGCAGCGTGCGCGAGGACCTGCTCGACAATTGCCATCTCTTGATCGAGCGCGAGAACCTCGGCCGCGACTTCGGCGCCTACAAGGACGGCTTCAGCCTGCTGCGCCAGCGCGAGCCGGTGATCGACAAGCTGATCCTGATGAACGACAGCGTCTATTACCTGCCGAACGGTCTCGACAAGATCTTCGCCAGGCTGGACGCGGACGAGCCGTTCATCGGCCTGACGGAAGTGTTCGAGCACCACTACCACGTCCAGTCGTTCCTGCTGGCCTTCAACCGCGAGGTGATCGAGGCGCCGGCCTTCCTGGAATACTGGGACAAGTACCTGCCGATCAGCACCCGCCGCTGGTCGGTGCACAAGGGCGAGGTGGGGCTGACCAAATGCGTGCTGCGCAAGGTCGGCCAGGGTCCGCATATCATCGTCAACCCGGTCGAGGTCTACAACATCCTCGTCGGCATGGATTTCGGCGAGCTCAAGTCGACCATCGACCTGGTGCCGTTCCGCAACAGGAACCTGCTGCGCAAGCAGCTCTACAAGCTGATCGAGCTGCGCTCCAGCCAGGCGATCTCGGAGGAGGCGCTGGCCCAGGGCCAATTCATCGAGCGCTTCGCCGATCTCGTCAACACCGCGCGGGCCAAGGGCACCTCGCTCGCCGATGACGACGACGTCACCAAGGCGCTGGACCTGCGCTACGACTTCCAGAGCCGGCGCAACCTCAGCGACTTCAAGGTGGCGGAGTTCATCGAGGGCTACGTCAAGCTGATGACCGAGCGCAACCAGATCCATTTCGGCGGATTTCTCTACTACAAGTTCCTCGGCATCCCGATCCTGAAGCGGGACCTCGTCTATCGCGGGGTCTACACGTTCGAGCAGATCAACAAGATCATCGACGATCTCGACCTGCCCTTCGCCGAGGACATCCGCGTCGACATCCGCAGCAAGGGGATGGGGCGCTACTACAAGGGCTTCAAGAAAGTCCTGTTCCGCTACGGCTCGATTTGAGGACGGGGTCGACACCCATGGCAAGACGACTGTTCCGTCGGTTCATCAACACGGTCTCGGGAGCGCGGCGCGCGGTGGTGCTGCCGCAGGCGCGGGCCGCGCAGGACAAGGCGCTCGACGACCGCTACGACATGCGGGTGGCGCGGCCCGAGAACGCCATCGACCTGTTCGAGGGCGAATGGTCCGGCGCGCTGCCGGACCTGCCCTCCAACGGCAAGCCGGCCTTCTTCACCGATCCGCGCATCGACTTCTTCGAGCGCGCCTGCGGCGGCTACACGGGCAAGAGCGTGCTGGAACTGGGGCCGCTGGAGGCCAGCCACACCTATATGCTGCAGAAGAAGGGTGCGGCCTCGATCACCTCCATCGAGGCGAACACCCGTGCCTATTTCAAGTGCCTGATCGTCAAGAACAATTATCGGCTCGACAAGGCCCAGTTCCTGCTTGGCGACTTCCTGAAATACCTGGACGAGGAGCCGCGCCGGTTCGACGCGATCGTGGCGAGCGGCGTGCTCTACCACATGAGCGATCCGGTGGCGCTGATCGAGGCGATGTGCCGGAGCGCCGATGCCATCGGCATCTGGAGCCACTATTACGACCACGACATCATCTCCCGCCATCCGGTCTATGCCGGCCGTTTCGCCGCGCCCGAGACGATCCAGCATCGCGGCGTGCCGGTGACCATGAGCCGGCAGACCTATGTGCAGCAGGTGCTCGACTGGAAGGGCTTTTGCGGCGGCGCCGAGCGGGTGACCCGCTGGGTGGAGAAGGCTTCGCTGCTGCGCCTGTTCGATGCGCTCGGCTTCGACGTGGAGATCGGCAAGGACGACCCGGCCCATGTCAACGGGCCTGCGCTGACCTTCGTCGCCAGAAAGCGGAAGGGCGCATGATGGCCGGGATCCTGCAGCGGATCGCAGGCGCGCTGACCGGCAGCAAGGCGCGCGAGGAGGCGGACAAGCCGCATTTCCAGCGCGACTACGAGCGCCATGTCCGCAAGCTGAAGGACAGCCATCCGCTGGACGAGGCGATGTCGCTGGCCGTCGGCGGCCATTACGACATCCAGGGCCGCATCCATCTGGAACTGCTGCGCTCGCTCGGGCTGAAGGACGGCGACAGCCTGATCGACCTTGGCTGCGGCAGCGGCCGCACCGCGCGCCAGCTCGCCGCGAACGGCAGCTATCGCTATCTCGGCATCGACGTGGTCAAGGACCTCATCGACTATGCCCGCGCCCACACCCCGGCCGACTACCGCTTCCACATCTCCACCGACCTGACGATCCCGGCGCAGGATGCCTCCGCCGACATCGTCTATTCGTTCAGCCTGTTCACCCATCTGCTGCACGAGGAGAGCTATCTCTACATGCAGGAGGTGCAGCGGGTGCTGCGGCCGGGCGGGACGTTCCTGTTCTCGTTTCTGGAGTTCGGCAGTATCGGCCATTTCCCGGTGTTCGCCGGCAGTGTCGAGCAGCAGAGAAACGGCACCAAGCCGGTGCTCAACATGTTCATCGAGCGCAACGTCATCGAGCTCTGGGCGGAGAAGCTCGGCTTCGCGGTGGAGAGCTATATCGACGGCAACCGCGAGATCGTGCCGCAGGGCCGGCTCGGCCAGACGGGGGCGGTGCTGCGGCGTCTCTGACGGCGGGACAGGGGCTCCGGCGGCCCTTGCGGACCTGACGTCAACGGCTTGATCGCGCCGCTGCGAGCAACTAGAAGGAGCTGACGGAATGAGTGTCGACGCGGGTGTTTGCCGCCGGTTCATCCGTTCGCCAGGGAGCCCGATCGGGTCGTGCCAGATTTCGGCCGACGGGGGCGAAAAAGGCCGAAAGAGCCATAACAGACAAACCGGCAGCCAGGGAGCGGCTCGCCTTGCGGGATACCGTGCCGGCCTCGTTTCGAACGGGGCCTCGGCGGGGCGCGAGGTCGCGTGATGCATCAGGAAGGGTCGAACTTGCAAATGGACGGAATGGCACCCGGCCGCCTCGACAATCTCAGGACGCTCGAGGCGGAAAGCATCCACATCATCCGGGAGGTGGCGGCCGAGTTCCGCAATCCCGTCATGCTCTATTCGATCGGCAAGGATTCCTCCGTCCTGCTGCATCTGGCGATGAAGGCTTTCGCGCCCTCGCGCCTGCCGTTTCCCCTGATGCATGTCGACACGACGTGGAAGTTCCGCGAGATGATCGCCTTCCGCGACGAGACGGCGAGGCGCATCGGCGCCGACCTGATCGTGCACACCAACGAGGAGGGGATCCGGCAGGGCATCGGCCCGTTCAGCCACGGCTCCTCCGTGCATACCAACGTGATGAAGACCGAGGCGCTGAAGCAGGCGCTCGACAAATACGGCTTCGACGCGGCCTTCGGCGGCGCCCGCCGCGACGAGGAGAAGAGCCGCGCCAAGGAACGCGTCTTCTCCTTCCGCAGCAAGGCCCATGCCTGGGACCCCAAGAACCAGCGCCCGGAACTGTGGAACCTCTATAACGGGCGCATCGCCAAGGGCGAGTCGATCCGCGCCTTCCCGCTGTCCAACTGGACCGAGCTCGACATCTGGCAGTACATCCTGCTGGAGAACATCCCGATCGTGCCGCTCTACTATGCCAAGCGGCGGCCGGTGGTGCGCCGCGACGGCATGCTGATCATGGTCGACGACGAGCGCATGCCGATCGGTCCGGGCGACCGGGTCGAGGAGCTGCTGGTGCGCTTCCGCACGCTCGGCTGCTACCCGCTGACCGGGGCCATCGAGTCCGACGCCGATACTCTGCCGGCGATCATCCGCGAGATGCTGATCGCCCGCACCTCCGAACGCTCCGGCCGCCTGATCGACCACGACGACAGCGCCTCGATGGAAAAGAAGAAGCGCGAGGGGTATTTCTGACCATGCTCAACCCGGATCCGACCACCTCCGACGAGGCCGTGCGCGAGTACATCCTGTCCCAGGTCAACAAGGACCAGCTCCGCTTCCTCACCTGCGGCAGCGTCGATGACGGCAAATCGACCCTAATCGGGCGGCTGCTCTACGACACCAAGCTGATCTTCGAGGACCAACTCGCCGCGCTGGAGCGCGACTCCACCCGCCACGGCACGGTCGGCGACGACATCGACCTGGCGCTGCTGGTCGACGGGCTGGAGGCCGAGCGCGAGCAGGGCATCACCATCGACGTCGCCTATCGCTTCTTCGCCACCGACCGGCGCAAGTTCATCGTCGCCGACACGCCCGGCCACGAGCAATACACCCGCAACATGGCGACCGGCGCCTCGACCGCCGATCTCGCCGTGCTGCTGGTCGATGCCCGCAACGGCTTGATGACCCAGACGCGGCGGCACGCCTTCATCGCCTCGCTGCTCGGCATCCACCACGTGGTGCTGGCGATCAACAAGATCGACCTCGTCGGCTATTCGCAGGAGCGGTTCCGCGAGATCGAGGCCGAGTTCCGCGCCTTCGCGCAAGGCTTCGACTTCGAGACGCTGGTGGCGATCCCCCTGTCGGCCCGCTACGGCGACAATGTCACCGCCCCGGGCGACAACATGCCCTGGTATCAGGGGCCGACGCTGCTGGAGCATCTGGAGACGGTCGAGGTCGGCCGCGACGACGCTGCCCGTCCGTTCCGCTTCCCCGTCCAGTGGGTGAACCGCCCGAACCTCGACTTCCGCGGCTTTTCCGGCACCATTGCCGGCGGCCGCGTCAGCGTCGGCGACGAGGTCGTGGTGGCCGCCTCGGGCCGCACCTCGACGGTGAAGACCATCCTGTCGCAGGTGGGCGAGGCGCAAAGCGCAGCCTCCGGCGAGGCGGTGACGCTGGTGCTCGCCGATGAGATCGACGCCTCGCGCGGCGATGTGATCGCTTCCGCCGCCGCCCGTCCGGACGTTGCCGACCAGTTCGCCGCGCATCTGATCTGGATGTCGGAGGACGCGCTGCTGCCGGGCCGCTCCTATCTGCTGAAGATCGGCACGCGGACGGTCACCGCCTCGGTGACCGAGATCAAGCACAAGATCAACGTCAACACCTTCGAGCGGGTCGCGGCCAAGACGCTGGAGCTGAACGAGATCGCCTTCGCCAATCTGGCGCTGACGGTGCCGGTCGCCTTCGACCCCTATGAAGCGAGCCGCACCACCGGCTCGTTCATCCTGATCGACCGGCTGACCAATGCGACGGTCGGTGCCGGCATGGTCTGGTTCGCCCTGCGCCGGGCGACCAACATCCACTGGCAGGCGCTGGAAGTGGACCAGGCGGCGCGCGCGCAGAGCCTCGGCCAGATCCCGGCGGCGCTGTGGTTCACGGGCCTGTCCGGATCCGGCAAGTCGACGGTCGCCTCGCTTCTGGAAAAGAAGCTGCATGTGCGCGGCCGCCACACCTACACGCTGGACGGCGACAATGTGCGCCACGGGCTCAACCGCGACCTCGGCTTCACCGATGCCGACCGGGTGGAGAACATCCGGCGCGTCGGCGAGGTGGCGCGGCTATTCGTCGATGCCGGCCTCTTGACGCTGGTCTCGTTCATCTCGCCGTTCCGCAGCGAGCGCGCCATGGCGCGCGAACTGTTCCCGGACGGGCGCTTCATCGAGGTCTTCATCGACACGCCCATCGAGGAGTGCCGCCGGCGCGACCCGAAGGGCCTCTATCGCAAGGCGGATGCGGGCGAGCTGCGCAACTTCACGGGTGTCGACAGCCCCTACGAGGCGCCGGAAAACCCGGAACTCCACATCCGCACCCTCGGCCGCGATCCGGAGGAGATCGTCGACGAGATCATCGCCTATCTGGAGGCGAATGACCTGATCTGAACACCGGCCCCGGCTCCCTGATTGCAGGGAGCCGGGACCGATGGCAGCGGGAAAGGCAACCTTGTGACGCGCGTCATAATGTTGCTGCGACGGCTGGCCATGATGCGCTGCAACAATCGGAAGCGACGGGACTCAGGGCATGGCCGAGGAAACTGTTCTGGTGACGGGTGGGGGCGGCTATATCGGCTCCCATTGCTGCAAGGCTCTGCGCCGCGCCGGCTATCAACCGGTGGCCTTCGACAATTTCGCCACCGGCTGGCGCGAGGCCGTGCGCTTCGGGCCGGTGGAGGAGGGGGATCTCGCCGACCGGGCGCGGCTCGACGAGGTCTTCGCCCGCTGGCAGCCGGTTGCCGTCATGCATTTCGCCGCCCTGTCGCAGGTCGGCGAGTCGATCCAGCACCCCGAGCGCTACTGGCGCGGCAATGTCGGCGCCACGCTGACCCTGGTGGAGGCGGCGATTGCCGCCGGCTGCCTCGACTTCGTCTTCTCTTCGACCTGCGCCACCTATGGCGAGCAGGACGGGGTGGTGCTGGACGAGGACACGACGCAGGCGCCGATCAACGCCTATGGCGCCTCCAAGCGGGCGATCGAGGACATGCTGCGCGACTTCTCCGTCTCGGCCGGCCTGCGCCACACGATCTTCCGCTATTTCAACGTGGCCGGCGCCGATCCGGACGGCGAGATCGGCGAATGCCACGTGCCGGAAACCCACCTCATCCCGCTGGTGCTCGACGCGATCAGCGGCCGGCGCGACGCCATCACCATCTTCGGCACCGACTACCAGACGCCGGACGGCACCTGCATCCGCGACTATGTGCATGTCTGCGATCTTGTCGATGCGCATCTTTCGGGGCTCAATTGGCTGCGCGAGGGGAAGCCCAACCGCGTCTTCTGCCTGGGGACCGGGCGCGGGTTCTCCGTGCGTGAGGTGATCGAGGCGGCCACCCGCGTCACCGGCCAGGCGGTGCCGGTGAAGGAAGGTGCGCGCCGCGCCGGGGACGCGACGCAACTGGTCTGCGGCTCCACCCGCGCGCGCACGGAACTGGGCTGGGATCCGCAGCGCTCCGCCCTCGACGAGATGATTGCGGATGCCTGGCGCTGGCACCAGCGCGGCGCCTATTCGAAGTGATTGATCGGCAGAACTTTCAGATCGGGACAGAGATGTTGAACACTGGGACGAACAGGCCTGCGAAGAAGAAGCTGCTGGCAAACCTCGCCTTCTGGCGTGGGCCGCGCCCGGACTTCCATGTCGACAAGGCCGGTCCCGTGCTCGTGGCCGGCTGGGCCTGGTGGCCGCATCGGCCGGGCGAGCGGATCACCATCGAAATCCTCAACGGCACGCAGGTGCTGGCAACGGTGGAAGCCAGCCAGTTCCGCGACGACCTCATGAAGGCCGGCAAGGGCGACGGCGCCCACGGCTTCACGGTCACCCTGCCGGAGCCGGGCGCGACCGGGCGGCTCGGCCTGCGCTGCAAGGGCGCGCGCCGCCCGTTCTGGCAGGCGCCGCGCGTTGCCACCGGCAAGGTCGAATTCCACATCGACAGCAAGACGCCGGGCCGCATCACCGGCTGGGCCTGGCTGCCCAAGCGCCCCGGCGAGCGGGCGCATATCGAGGCGGTGGCCGACGGACGGGTGGTCGCCAGCACCACGGCAAATGCCTATCGCGAGGACCTGAAGCTCGCCGGCAAGGGCGATGGCGCCCATGCCTTCGCCCTGGTGCTGCCGGAGGAGGTGGCGAAGACGCCGCCGGGGCGGCTCAGCCTGCGCCTCGCCGGGGCCCGCGTGCCCTTCCACATCTTCCCGCAGGCAGCGGCCGCCGCCGCGCTCGACTTCCATGTCGATGCGGTCGATGACGAGGGGGTCGTCGGCTGGATCTGGGCGCCCTCGACGCCGGAAAAGCGGCTGCCGCTGGAACTGGTCGAGGACGGCGTCGTGCTGGCCGAAACCGTCGCCGACATCTACCGCCAGGACCTTGCCGATGCCGGCAAGGCGGGCGGCTCCTGCAGTTTCCGTTTCGCCATCCCGGCCGTGCTGCGCGACGGGCGCCCGCACACCATCGAACTGCGCTGCAAGGGGCGGCCCAAGCCCTTCCACGTGGTCGAGAGCCGCAGCTTCGCCAAGATCCGCTGCGACCTGACGCTGCTGACGCCGCTCGCCGTCGACGGTGCGGCCTGGCTGCCGCAGAATTCCGGCGCGGCGGTGGAGATCGAGATTTCGCTGGACGGCAAGATCGTCCACCAGGGTACGACGGACGCGCTGCACGCCTTCTCCTGGCGCGCGCAGCCGGGCGATATCGCCGCGCTGGCGAAGACGGCGGGCAAGGACGGCCTGGTCCAGGTGCGGGTCGCCGTTCTCGCCAATGGCCAGCAGGTGAGTTCGGCGCGCGTGCTGCTCACGGTCGCGGCGGACGGTGCGCTGGCGCTGGTGGTGCAGGAGATCTCCGACCGCAGGATCGCGGGGCAGGGGCTGCTGCTGACGGCAACGAACGGCACTTGCGGCCTGTGGGTGGGCGAGCGGCAGGTGGCGGATCTGCCCGCCGCGCCCGGCTTTGCCTTCGATGTCGCCGTGCCGGCGCTGCACCTGGAGGACGGCACCCATGCCGTTCGCATCGATGTGGCCGGCGCGGATGGCGCGGCACCGGTCAAGGCATTTGCCAGGGAGCTTGCGTTCCAGCGCTTCGATCTTGCCCTCGACATCGCCGACGACCGCATTGCCGGCGTGGTCACCGACCGCTGGCAGGCCAACCGCGAGACGGCGGTCGAGATCCTGATCGACGACAAGCCGGTGGCGATCGAGATCGCTCGCGGTCTGCCGGACGACGAGGCCGGCATCGGCCGCTTCTCCGTCGGCATTTCGGCGCGCTGGCGCGACGGGCTGCCGCATCGGGTCGAGGCGCGCATCGTCGGCGACGCGCGTCGCTGGCCCGAGCGGCCGATCCTGTTCCAGGCGGGCGAGCCGAAGACCAATGCGCTGGCGCGGGTCGAGCAGGTCGATGGCGCCGTCTGCGGCTGGGTGCTGCTGCCCTGGGACGGCGAGGCCGTCGCCGAGGTGTCGCTGATCGTCGACGGCAAGGTGGTGGAAACGCGCGCGGCCGGCGATCCGCATCCGCAGCTTGCCGCCGAGAGCTTCCTCACCGACGCGCATGGCTTCCGCTTCGAGCGCCGTCTGGCGCCCGGCTCCGCCATCCAGGTGCGTGCGTCCTACCAGGGCCGGGTGCTGCTGGAGCAGGCGCTCGCGCTGACGGGCGGTGCCTTCCGGCTGGAAGATGCCGGCCACAGCCGCACCGGCGCCTGCTTCGTGCTGCCCGATCCTCTCGCCAATGCGCAGTCGCGCGAGGAGGCGCGCGCCGTGCTGCTGGCAGCCGTCGCCGCCGCCCGCGCCGGGATTGCCCCGTTCACCATCGTGTCCTGCGGCCACCGCGCCTCGCTGCGCGGGACGAGCGGCGATCTCGAGCCGCTGGTGGTGGATCTGGTCGGCCGGGAGAATGCCGGCCTGCTGGCCTCGGCCGCCTTCGTGCCGCTGCCGCCGGCGGTGCTGCCGTCGACGGCCGGCGGCGCGCAGGAGCGGGCCTATGCGCTGGACCTGTGGGCGCGGGCCAATGCCTTCTCGCTGATCGCCGGCACCAGCCGGTCCGGCATCCTCGCCTATTGCGCCACCTCGCGCCGCCAGGGCCTGCTGCCGGCGACGACGCAGGTGGTGGTGCTGGCCGACACCTTCGCGGTGCAGGATCTGCTCGACCGCGACCAGTTGCTGGACCGGTCCGACCTGCTGATGGAAGAGGCGCTGGAAAAGGCCGCGCTCGCCGCCTGCACCCGCGTCCTTGCTCCCTCGGCCGAGGTGCTGGGGACCTGCGCCGCCCTGGAGCCGTCGATCGCCGAGCGCGCGCGCGTCGTCCCAGTGGAGATCGGCTCCGCGGCAGGCGTCAGCGGCGCCCCGCGGGAGACGGGCGAGCGCCGCTGGCTGGTCTTCGCCGCGCCCTTGCGCACGCGCTCCGGGCTCGTGCAGATGTGCGACGCGCTGGACCGCCTGATGCGGCGGCCCGGCATCGACCCGGAAAGGCTCGGCATCGTCTTTGCCGGCACCGAGGACTGGCTGCGCGGCCGGCGCGCCGGCGCCTATCTGCGCGACCGGGCCCGCAAATGGCGCTTCGACCTGCGCATCCATCTCGACCTGACGCTCGACAGTTTCGCCGGCCTTCTCGGCGCCTATGCCGAAAACGGCCTCTCGGTACGCCTTCCGGCGGTCGAGGGCACCGTCTGGGAGGCGATGGCGGTCTCCGCCGGGCTCGCCGCCGCCGACCTGTCGTCCGTACGCGCCGGCAATGCCACCGACCTTGCCGACGCGCTGGAAGCCGCACTCGACGGCAGCCGGCCCGTGCTGCCGGCAGGCACCGTCGGCGGTGACATCGGCGCCGCGCTGGCGCGGGAGATCGCATCTGCCGCACCGCAGGTCGCTGAGGCCGCCCGCGCTGCGCCGCGCCCGCGCGTCAGCGTCTGCATCAGCCATTTCAACCGCACCAGCCTGCTGCGGCAGACGCTCGCCTCGGTGCTGGCCTGCGGCTACCCGGAGCTGGAGATCGTCGTCGTCGACGATGGCAGCGCCGTGCCGGGGATCGCCGGAGAACTGGCGGAGATCGAGGCCGAGCTTGCCGCCGTCAACGGCAGGATCGTGCGCCAGCCGAACAGCTATCTGGGCGCGGCCCGCAACACGGCGGTGCGCAATTCGACCGGCGAGCTGATCGTCTTCATGGACGACGACAACCTCGCCCATCCGGGCATGATCGACGCCTTTGTCGACGCGCATCTGGCGACGGGCGCCGACATCGTCACCTCGCGCTTTGCCATGTTCGACGGCACCGACGCGATCGAGCCGGGGCACGACATCCCGCGCGAGATCGGCGTGCCGCTGGTCCCCGATCTTGCCGTCGGCGTGCTGTCCAACTGCTTCGGCGATGCCAACATGCTGATCACCCGGGCCGCCTTCGAGACGATCGGCGGGTTCACCGAGGACTTCGGCCGCGGCCACGAGGACTGGGAACTGTTCGCGAGGGCCAGCACGCTCGGCCTGCGGCACGAGCTGCTGAACCGGGCGCATTTCTGGTACCGGGTCGCGGCGCAGAGCATGCTGCGCGGCCGCGAGAGCGCCCAGGTCGACTTCCAGCGCAACATCCGCGCCTATTCGCACGAGCTGCCGCACGGCATCCACCGCATGCTGATGCTGGCGCAGGGCCTGACCCAGCGCTGGGACAAGCCGGCGGTCGCGCCGCACCTGCCGGCCCGCAAGGGGCTCGCCGTTGCCGGACGGGTGGCCTATGGCCGCGTCGCCGTGATCATGCGCACCAAGGACCGGCCGCTCCTGCTGCGGCGCGCGCTCGACAGCGTGCTGGCGCAGACCTATACCGACTGGGCGCTGGTGGTGGTCAACGACGGCGGCGATCCCGAGCCGGTGCGCCGGCTGGTGGAGGCGCGCCGCGCCGCCTTCCAGGGGCGGGTGCTGGTGATCAACAATCCCGTCTCGACCGGCATGGAGAACGCCTCGAACGCCGGCGTCACCAATTCGGCGAGCGAGTTCCTCGTCGTGCATGACGACGACGACGCCTGGGATCCGACCTTCCTGGAACGCTGCATCGCCCATCTCGACACCTCGCCGCCCGATGTCGGCGGCGTCGTCACCCATGCGACCGTGGTGATCGAGGATATCGAGGGCGAGAACGTCATCGAGCGCAAGCGCTTTCTGTTCAAGGACATGGAGGCGCTGGAACTGACGCGGCTGTCGGTGGAGAACCAGTTCCCGCCGATCTCCTTCCTGTTCCGCCGGGTGGTGATGGAGACGGTCGGCCTGTTCGACGGCGAGCTGCCGGTGCTCGGCGACTGGGACTTCCACCTGCGCGCCGCCGAGCGGTTCCGCATCGACGTGCTGCGCGAGCCGCTGGCGTTCTATCACCACCGCTCCGCCGGGACCACCAGCCAGTACGGCAATACGGTGGTGGCCCAGAAGGACGTGCACCGGATCCAGCGGGCGCTCTACATCAACCGGCACATGCGCGAGGGACTGGCGAGTGGCCGGGGCGGCGCGGACAGCCAGATGCTCTACATGGGCGAATTGCACCGGGAGGTGACGGACGAGCTCCGGCAGATGCGCCAGCACATGCACTGGCTGGAGAAGCTGCTGATCGACCGGGGCGACCACATGAAGCATATCGAGAAGCTGATCACCCGCAAGCGCTGATCCGGCACCCGCGAAGGCAACGCCCATGACCCTGAACTATCTCGATCTGGACGCGGGGAGCCTGCCCGTTGCAGCGGTGGCGGCAAGGGAGGACGGTGCGAGCGATGGCCTGCCGCACGTCCTGCGCCGGCTTGCGCCTTTCGACGTGATTTCCTTCGATGTCTTCGAGACCCTGCTGCGGCGCGAGGGGATATTCCGGCCCATCGACCTGTTCCTGACGATCGGCGAGCGGGCGGGGCCGCTGCTCGGCCTTTCGGCCGCGGACTTCGCGCGCCTGCGGATGCGCAGCGAGCGCGAGGCGCGCTGCGCGCTGGAACAGCGGCGGGGCCGGGAGGTGACGCTCGCGGAGATGTACGCGCGCATGGACGCGCTGCTGCCGACCCTCGGGCGGCCGCGCGTGGCGCAGGCGGCGCTGGAGGCGGCGCAGCGGATCGAGCAGGAGGTCGAACTGGAGCACCTGCGCCCCGTCCCGGGCGTCGAGCCGATCTACCATTGGGCGGTCAGGGCCGGAAAGCGCGTCGTCCTCGTCTCGGACTTCTACTCCTCCGCCGAATTCATCAACGCGGCGCTTTCGCGCAACGGCTATGAGGGGCACGAGCGGCTGTTCGTCTCCTGCGACATCGACCACACCAAGCATCACGGCGATCTCTACGCCCATGTCTGCGAGGAGATGGGCGTGGCGCCGCGGCAGATCGCCCATGTCGGCGACAATCCGTGGTCGGACGGCTCGCGGGCGCTGCAGGCCGGCATCGCGCATTTGCGGGTCGCCAATCCGGCGGGCCGACTTGTCGGACGCTGGCGGATCGACTGGCGCAATCCGAGCCCGCAGCCCTCCAGCGCGGTGTTCGCCAGCGTTGCGGACGACCTCTTCGGCTCCGGCATCGCGCCGCGCGAGCCGGAGCACATGCCGGTGCTGCAGCGGGTCGGGCGCGAATGCCTCGGGCCGCTGCTGTTCGGCATGGCCGGCTGGCTGCACCGGGAGGCGCAGGCGAACGAGACGCCGGCGCTGCATTTCTGCTCGCGCGACGGCTTGGTGATGAAGCAGGCCTTCGACCTGTTCCGCCGCCGCTTCGGCACGAGGACGGAAAGCCGCTACCTGATGGTGTCGCGCCAGGCGATCTACCGGGCCCGCGCGGTGAGCGAGCCGGAGGCGGCGGCCGCGCTGTTCGCCCAGAACTGGGCCCGCCTGACCCCGGCCGACGCGCTGGCGCGCTGGGGGCTCGACCCGCACGCCTTCGCGGCTGAGATCCGGGCTGCGGGCTTCTCGTCGCCGCAGGACGTGGTGGCGATCGGCGACAAGGCCGGGGCAGGGCGGTTCGCCAAGCTGTTCGAGGCGTGCCGCGAAGCGCTGCAGGCCGCCAACGAGGCGCATGCGGATCTCTTCGCCGACTATCTGGCGCAGGAAGGCGTGACGGGCGCCGAGGCGGTGACGCTGGTCGATATCGGCTGGCACGGCTCGCTGCAGAAGGGGCTTGGCGAGGTGCTGCGCGCACGCGGCTGGCATGGCCGGCTGTCGGGACGCTATCTCGGTCTTTTCCTGGACAGGGCGACGCTCGCCGGGTTCGACGCGGCCGGTTATCTCTTCTCGCTCGACGGGACCTTGCGGGCACAGGCCCTGCGCAAGAGCCCGAGCCTGGTCGAACTGCTGCACACAGCGGGGCACGGCTCGACGGCCGGCTATCGCCGCACGGCGGATGGCATCACCGCGGTGTGCGAAGAGCGCCCCGACGAGGAGCGCCAGCATGCGGAAGCCATCGGCCCGATCCAGCGGGCCGCGCTCGCCTTTGTCGAGGAGATGCTCGCCAATCCCCGCCTCGGCCCGCAGCCGCTCGATCCGGCCGATGCCTTCCGCGGCCTCGACCGGCTGCTCAGCCGGCCGTCCCGCGACGAGATCGAGGTGATCGGCCGGCTGCGGATCGCGGCGAATTATGGCGCCACCGCGACCAGCACTGCCTTGACGGATCGCTCCCCGGAAGGCTATCGACTGTGGAATGTGGGGTGAGTTGAGCTTTTTGCCGCAAGAAGAACCAGGGAAAGAGAATGGCTGTCGTTCTGAATAACCATAATATCGTTTATTTCCCGGTTCCCAAGACAGCGTGTACCTCCCTGAAGATGCTCATGTTCGAGTTGAACAATGGGCGCAAGTTCGAGATGTATGAAGAGGACGGCGTTCTCAAGCACATCCATAACGCTGCTTACGGAACGCCATCGTTCATCGATGTGGACAGAGCCCCTTTTGCCGGCATGACACGTCTTGCGGTCATTCGCGATCCGATCGCCCGTCTGCTCTCGGCCTACAGCAATCGCGTGGCGTTCCATCGGGAGCTTTCGGAAGATCATATCGATGCCGATCTGGCATCGCGCCTGGGCGTCCATCCCAATCCGTCACCTGATCATTTCTTCAACAATATCGGCAAGTTCCGTATTCTTTCCGGCTCCATCAAGCATCACACGGATCCGGTATCCGCGTTTCTTGGTCCGGACCTTGCCTATTACCACCGCGTGTTTCGTATCGAGGACATCGGAGGCTTGGTCGAGCTTTTGTCCAATGCGGTCGGTCACCCCCTAGAGCTCGGCCGCGAGCAGGTGGGAGGCGACAAGATCAAGTTTGAGGATCTTGGCCATCGCGCGCAAAGAAATCTTGTTGAGTATTGTTACGGAGATTACGCGTTGATGAGAGGCTACTATTATATGCAGGCACGGTTATAAATAATAGTTGCCTTGAATTGTTTCAAAGGGGCCTCTCTCCACGAGAATGGTTCTGGTGGTTTCCATGGTTACGATACCAGATTCAGATCTTGCTGTGAGAGCGGCTGCAAATCACGGAATCGAACGGTTAGGAGTTTCTGAACGCGATATCGCTATATCCATAAGGATGGAAAGCGAAGTGGGTGACCTGGAGCTTGTTGCTTGAAACCGTCTCGCAAACTGCTTTGTGCACGCCATATGGAATCGCTTCGAGAGCGCTCCAGACAACAAAGTCATTGCACAGGATGTATCCGCCCTTCTTGACCTTTTTCAAGGAGGCGGCCAGGTCCTTCTTGACCATCTCGTATCCGTGCCCGGCATCGATATAGGCAAAGTCGAAATATTCGTCCTCGAATTCTTCCAGGAGATCCCAGGAAGAGCCTTCGCGAGTGACGACCGTGCCGGCCTCCAATTCCTGCTCGACATGCTCCTTGCGGAACGGGGTGTAGTCGATATCAAGCAGGTAGAGTTTTTGCGGCTTCGCCAGATCCATCAAGGTTCTGGCAAAGCGACCGGTCTGCGTTCCAACCTCGACGCCGATCCCCCCCTTGGGAAGATCCGCAATGATGTCTTCTCTGCGCGGAAGCACCTTGCAGCCTGCGAGAAGCTCCCGGGGGATTGCCGGTGACGCACCGCTGATCAGGAACTCGGGAGGGGAGCCGGTCTCACGACGATAGGTTCGAAGATTGTCCTGAAAAGTCTTGAGTGCAGCGTAGACGTTCGTGCGGAGCTGTTCTTCACTCACAGGCAGGTCCTTTCCAGGCGTATTCAGGCGTTGAAGCGTCGATGGCAGGGGGGCTCGCCAGCGTGCAAACTGTTGTCGACACGTGTAGAGGATCGAGGCTCAACTGTCACCATTTCGGGCGAATTATCCTCGACATAGGCAGCGGCTGTTATCCTGACGCAGGTGCAGGACAAAGGAGCCGCTGGATGGCCGACGCTTCCCTCAATCTGTCTCTTCCTCTGCTGCAGGCTTCGCAGGCGCAGAAGCACATTACGCAGAACGAGGCGCTGCTGATCCTCGACGGTCTCGTCCAACTGGCGGTGCTGTCGAGGTCGCAGGACACGCCGCCAACCGATCCCGGCGACGGCGCGCGATACGTGATCGCCGGGGCCGGCCAGGGAGAATGGGCGGGCCAGGGCGGCAAGCTGGCCCGCAGGCACGCAGGCGCCTGGGCGTTCCACACGCCCCGCGCCGGCTGGCTCGCCTGGGTGGTGGACGAGGAGCGCCTGCTCCTGCATGACGGTGAGGGGTGGGGCGATCTTCCCGCCGCATTCGGCATGCTCGGTGTCAATGCCACGGCGGACGCAACCAACCGGCTGGCGGTGCGCGGTCCGGCAAGCCTGTTCGATGGGGGATCAGGCGATCATTCCCTCAAGGTGAGCAAGGCGGCGACGGGCAACGCCGCCGGCGTGATGTTCCAGTCCGGCTATTCGGGACGGGCGGAACTGGGGCTTCTCGGCTCGGACGATCTGCAGTTGAAAGTGTCCGCCGATGGCACGGAATGGGTTCAGGCCGTCACGGTCGATCGCGCCAATGGTCATGTCGGCATCGGCAAGGCGCCGGGCCCCGTGCGGCTGGAGGTGTCCGGCGGCATTCGCGGGACGTCTTCGACTGCGGTTTTTCTCCAGTTGATCAATAGCGGGACCAGCGGAACCCAGGCCTGGATCGGCATCCCGGACTGGAACCGCTCGGCCTTCTATATCTACGGCTCGCAAGTGGACATCATGTCGATGTACGACACGCCGACGCGCTCGCACCGGCTTTTCGCCGGCGGCAGCGAGCGGATCCGGATCGCCAGCGGCGGCGAGGTCGGTGTCGGAACGACAACGCCGACGGCGCGGCTGCACGTGGCGGGGCCGGTGCGCACCGGGTCCTATCTCAAGGCCGCGCTGCCGTCCGCCGCGAGTGTCGGGGCCGGCACGCTCGCCTATGTCTCGGATGCGGCCGGAGGGGCGCAATTCGCCTATTCCGACGGGTCGCAATGGCTGAAGCTGCGCGACGGCAATCCGGTTTGAGATGTGGAAACTGCCCATTGCCCGCTCGGGAACTGGTAGTCGCTTGCCCGCTGGTCTAGGTATGGTTGCCGACAACCCGACGAGCAGGAGCCTCACAATGACCATGCAAGGTCAGCCCCCCGACTTGGGTGCGCTCGCGGACAGATACGGTTCGGACAAGGGCTATCGCAACCGCGACGCGCACGGCTATACCGCCGTATATGACCTGCTGCTTGCCCATCGCAGGGCCGAGCCGCTCAATTTCCTTGAGATCGGACTGCTGGTCGGTGGGCCGGAGGCGACGGGCGGCAGTGCCCGTCGCGAGACCGTCGATGCACCGTCGGTCAGGATGTGGTTGGACTATCTGCCGAATGCACAGGTCTTCGGCTTCGACATCTCCGATTTCTCGGCCGTTTCGCTTGAGCGTTTCACGTTCGTGCAGGGGGATATGGGAGACCCTGTGGACCTTGCGCGACTGCGGGGTGCGTGTCCGGAGGGCTTCGATGTCGTGGTGGACGACGGATCGCATGCCTCGTGGCATCAGCAGACGGCGTTCATCGAGCTGTTTCCGGCGCTCGTTCCAGGCGGCACCTACGTGATCGAGGATCTCCACTGGCAGCCGGAGCAGATCGAAAACCTGCGGCAGGTACCCAAAACGGTAGAGCTTTTCTCCCGCTATCTTTTGGATGGCAGGTTCGCGGAAACAGGAGACATTCCCGAAGAGCGCTATCTGGAGGTGGCCTCGCAGATTGCCGGCGTGACGTTCGTCAACGAGGCGGGCCTGTCCACCGGCCCCGCCAAGATGGTGATCATCCGCAAGAAGGCCGCAGGGGAACTGCTGCCTTCGCGCAGCTATCATCGCTCAAGAGTTCTCCAGCGTCTTGGCAACGCGGAAGAGGCAACGCGATGGGCACGCATTGCCGAGGCGGAAGACCCGTCGCATTTCGATGCGGCGCATGAACATGCAAGGGCCAGGTTTTCAGTGGAAGGATCAAGTCCAGCGGTTGTGGATCTGGCGCGCGGGCTCGTCGCGCGGTTTCCCGACCGGGATCGAGGAATGGTACTCGCGGCCTGGATCTTCTCCCGTCGTCCGGAGCACCTTGCGGAAGCTGTCGCCCTTCAGCGCAGGGCGGTCGAACGTGCCCCCGGCGTTGCGGGCTACCGGGTGACGCTGGCGCATCTGCTGCGGCGCTCGGGAGAGCACGATATGGCCCGCTCGGTTCTGGAAGAGACCGTACAGTTGTTTGCCGACAATGACCTTGCGCGCCAACGGCTCGCGGAACTCTCGCAAGGGAGCACCGCGTGACCCTTCGTCCGAACCTGTTGCGCAAGGCGGCGCTGGCGACCGCCTTCGACCATTTCACGGGGCGGCCGAAGACCGCCTATCCGACGCGCTATCACTATGTGGAGATCTGCGCAGCCGAACTGGCGGCGGCCGGGCTGCGGCTCGGGCGCATCGGCCAGCACGGCTTGATGCTGACCGACGGGGAGGGCCGGAGCCTTGCCGTGGTCGTGCGCTATGTGACGGCGCGCGACCTGCGGCTGCTGGCGGCGTTTCGCGCCAAGGGCGGGCGGATCGCCTATCTCCTCGACGACGATCTGTGGGCGATGGCCAGCGACACGCGCCTCGATCCCCGCTACCGGGGGCGGATGGCGCGGTTCCTCGCGACCCTCTTCCCCAGGCTGCGCGATCTCGTCGACGTGGCGGTCGCGCCCAACCGCCGGCTGCTCGAGCGGCTGGCGCCGGTACCGGGCGCCTTCCTGCATCCGGCCGACCTTGCGCCGACCGACGATCTTTCGCATTTCGACAGGGAGGACGGCGAGACCCGCGTCCTGTTCCTCGGCACGGCGACCCATGCGGAGGACTTCGCGGCTGTCGCCTCCGGTCTTGCCGAAGCGCTCAGCGCCGAGCCGGGCCTGCGCCTCGAGACCTTCCTGGGAGGCAAGGGCGAGGCCTTGCTGCCGGCCTCGCGGCAGGTCGCGCATAGGGCGCCGATGGTGCTGGAGGATTTTCAGCGCTGGCTGAACAGGGCGCGGCACCATGTGGCGCTGGCGCCTTACGCCGTCAATCCGGTCAATGACGGGCGCTCGATCATCAAGCTGCATCAGCATGCGGTGGCGGGCGCCGCCGGCATCTATACGCCGACGGCGGTGTTCGGTCCGGTGATCGAGGACGGCCACAGCGGCCTCTTTGCCGCGCATGAGCCTGCGGCGTTCCGCGATGCGGTGCTGGCGCTCGTCCGCGACAGGGCGAAGGCGCGGGCGATCGCGGAAGGCGGCATCGCGCTCAGCCGCCGGCTCGGCGACCGGACGGCGGTCGCCGGGTTCTGGGCGCGCCTTGTCGCCGGAGGGACCGGCGACGCGTGAGCCTTACGAGACGAGCCGCCGGTAGATCGCCGGCAGGGCGCCGGGCAACCGCTCCGGATCGGCGATGATCGCGTAGGAGCCCTTGCCGAACAGGTAGGGGAAGTAATCGCGCGCGGCCTCGTCGACGGTGACGCCGAAGACGGTGAGGCCCTCCCGCCTCGCCTCGCGGATCGCCTCGCGCGTGTCCTCGATCCCGTAGCGCCCCTCGTAATAGTCGATGTCGTTCGGCTTGCCGTCGGTCAGCAGCAGCAGCAGGCGGTGGCGCTGCGGCCGCTCGACGAGCTGCCGGGCGACATGGCGGATCGCCGCGCCCATGCGGGTGTACTGGCCGGGCCGCAAGGCCGCGATGCGGCGCTCGACGGCGGACCCGAGCGGTTCGTCGAAGGTCTTCACCGTGTCGACCCGCACGCTCTGGCGCCGGCGCGAGGTGAAGGTATAGACCGCGTGCTCGTCGCCGCAGGCGGTCAGCCCGTGGGTGAGGGCGAGCAGCGCCGCCTTTTCGACATCGAGGACGCGGTGCCCGCCGATCCAGGCGTCGGTCGACAGCGACACATCCATCAGCACGGCGACGGAGAGGTCCCGCTCCACGGCGCGGCCGCAGGTGAAGACGTTCTCGCTGCCCGCACTGCCGGCCCGCCGGTCGGCCTCGGCGCGCACCAGGGCGGAAAGGTCGAGTTCGTCGCCGTCCGGCTGGCCGTGCAGCACGAGGCGCCGCGGCCGCAGGGCCTCGAACTGCCGCCGCACGGCGCGGATGCGCCGCCGCAAGCCGTCGTCGGGGAGCCAGACCTCGCCGGTCTCGGGCGCGCGCGCGGCGATGACGCGGCAGTGGTCCGGCCGGTGGGCCCGCCGCTTCCAGTCCCATTCCGGATAGGTCAGCCCTTCGGCAAGGCTTCCGTCCTCGGCCTCGGACGGAGCAAGGTCGAGATCCATCTTGAGGCGGACGCCGGCCTTCTGCCGATTGCTGCCGATGGTCAGTTCGCTGATGTCGTCGGCCGCCTGCCGGGCGCCGTCCTCGTCGTCGTCGTCCACCCGGCGGTTGACGTTGACCATCTCGGCCAGCGAGAAGATCGTCTCGAAGCGGTGGAAGTAGAGCGGATCGCCGCGGTCGCTCATGTCGGTGTCGCGCCGCTCGGCCTGGCGGCGGCGGGCGTCGACGGCAATTGAGGTGCCGGAGGGCTCGTCGGCATCGTCGGGGCGGGGCGTGCCGGTCTCCTCGCGGATCTCGCCGAACAGCGGCACCGGCAGATAGGTGCGGTAGCCGCGCGGGGCCTTGACACCGGCAAGATCCGCGTCCGGGTTCTCGATGAGAGCGAGGAGATCTTCTCCGGCATCGCCGCGCTGTCCGGCGAGCAGGGCGCGGATCGCCTGTTCGACGCGCAGCTCGGCCGCAGGGAGAGCACGCTGCGGGCGAACGGCAAGGGCCGCCGCGCGCAACCGGTGGAACAGCGGGCGCAGACCGGGCCACGCCTGCAGGGTGGCGCGGGTGGTGGCGATGGACTGGCGCAGCCGCAGCAGGTCGTCGACCAGCGGATCGCCGCTTCGTGCCGCCCCCGCTCCGGCATGGGCGAACCAGCAGACCAGCCACTCGTACAGGGCGACATTGTCCGTCCGCTCGGGAAAGCTGTCGATGACGGCCGGCAGCCGCAGCGTCGAGCTGTCGAGGATCGCAACATCCATCCGTTCGGCGCCGAGCCCGACGCGCCGCAGCAGCGACAGCCGGTGCGCGGACACCGTCGGAGCGCTCTCGACAAGGCGCAGCGCGCCGTTGCCGCCCATCGCCCGAAACAGCACGCCGAGCCGGCCGCGCAGGCCGGCAAGCGTCACCGCCGCATCCGGATGATGGGGCAGGGTGGTGAGGCCGCCGACCAGCCTGTGCCAGTGCGACCCGACGAATTCCTCCGGCTCGAACAGCGACATGATGCTACCCCAACGCCAGGTCTGCGACGCGGGCAAGGGCCGCCTGCACGTCCGGGTCGTCGCTCAGCGGCTGCAGCAGCGCCGCCTCGATCGCCGGCGCCGGCTTCATCCCGGCATGGATCAAGGTGGCCGCATAGACCAGAAGCCGGGTCGAGGCGCCCTCGTCGAGATCCTGCCCCTTGAGGTCGCGCAGCGCGTTGGCGATGCGCACCAGCGGCACGCAGCGCTCCGCCGCAAGCCCGCTTTCGCTGGCGACGATGGCCGTTTCCGTCTGCGGGTCCGGATAGCCGAATTCCATCGCCACAAAGCGCTGGCGCGTGGAGGGCTTCAGCGATTTCAGCACGTTCTGATAGCCGGGATTGTAGGAGACGACGAGCATGAACTCGGGCGGCGCGACCAGCGTCTCGCCGGTGCGCTCCAGCGTGAGCGTGCGCCGGTCGTCGGTGACCGGGTGCAGCACGACGGTCACGTCCTTGCGGGCCTCCACCACCTCGTCGAGATAGAGGATGGCGCCTTCGCGCATTGCCCTCGTCAGCGGCCCATCGGCCCACACCGTCTCGCCGCCCTTCAGCAGATGGCGCCCGGTCAGGTCGGCGGCGGTGAGGTCGTCATGGCAGGCGACGGTGTAGAGCGGGCGGCCGAGGCGCGCCGCCATATGGGCGACGAAGCGGGTCTTGCCGCAGCCGGTGGGCCCCTTCAGCAGCACCGGCAACCGGTGGCGCCAGGCCTGTTCGAACAGCAGGCACTCGTCGCCGGCGGCTGCATAAAAGGGCAGGTCGGGGGCCGGGCTGCGGACGGCGGCGGAATGGGTCGCGGGGGTCATCGAAGGTCACTCCTTGAAGCGCCCGGTGAGGGCGCATCTGCAAAAGGGCGGAGAAGGCGAAGGGCCGGGCGCCGAGGGTGCGGCGCCCGGCCTTGTGTCACTCGGCAGCCTGCAGCGCGGCAGCGCGGTCCTGGCGAGCGACCCTGCGGCGTTCGCGGACGGGGCCGAACACCGCCCACAGGAACATCAGCGCGGCGATGACGACGAGGACGCCGGAGCCGAGGCGCACCCAGTAGAACGGAGCGATCTCGTCCTGCACCTCCATGTAGGACATGCCCATCACGCGCTGCAGATGGATCTGCACGGCCCCGGCGAAGGTCAGGGCGAAGGTCATCACGGTCATGGCGCCGCTCATCAGCCAGAAGGAGACGATGTTCAGCGTCTGGTGATAGGGCGCCTTGCCGCGAAGATAGGGCATGGCATAGGAGATCAGCGCCAGGTTCAGCATCACATAGGCGCCGTAGAAGGCGAGATGCCCGTGGGCGGCGGTGAGCTGCGTTCCGTGCGTGTAGTAGTTCACGAAAGACAGGGTGTGGAGGAAGCCCCACACGCCGGCCCCGAAGAAGGCGCCGACCGTGCAGCCGAGCGACCACAGCACCGCGGCCCGGTTCGGATGGTCCTTGCGGCCGCGGAACACCATCGTGAAGGCGAAGACCACCATCGCGAAGAACGGCGCGACCTCGAGCGCGGAGAAGATCGATCCGACCCACTGCCAGTAGCCGGGCGCGCCGATCCAGTAATAGTGGTGGCCGGTGCCGAGCAGGCCCGAGAACAGGGCAAGGCCGACGATGGAGTAGAGCCACTTCTCGATGACTTCCCGGTCGACGCCGGTCAGCTTGATCAGCAGGAAGGCAAGGACCGCGGCCATCACCAGTTCCCACACGCCCTCCACCCACAGATGGACGATGTACCACCAGTAGACCTTGTCGAGCGACAGGTTGTCCGGCGCGTAGAAGGCGAAGAGCCAGAACACGGCGATGCCCCACAGGCCGAGCAGAAGCACGCTGGTGACGGCGGTGCGCCGGCCCTTCAGCACGGTCATCGACACGTTGTAGAGGAAGATCAGCGCCACCACGACGATGGCGATCTTGATCCACAGCGGCTGCTCCAGGAACTCGCGCCCGCCATGGATGCCTTGCGTGTAGCCGATGACGGCGGCCAGCGCGCCGACCATCAGCAGCACGAGCTGCAGATAGGCGAGGAACGGGCTCTCGATCTCGCGCTCCGCCTCTTCCGGGATCAGGTAGTAGGCGCAGCCGAAGAAGCCCATCAGCAGCCAGACGATGAGCGCGTTGGTGTGGATCATGCGGATGATGTTGAACGGCATCAGTTCCGCGAGGGTATTCGGCAGGACGTAGACCGTACCGGCAAGGCCGCCGGCAAGGATCTGCACGCCGAACAGGACCATGGCACAGACGAAGTACCAGTAGGCCACTCTTTGGGAAGCGTATTTCATCGGGGTGTGCTCCTCAGCCCGCGTCGTTGGGCGGCCAGCCCTGCGTGTCGATCCGGCTCGTCCACTCGAGGAAGTCGACGAGGTCGTTCAGTTCTTGTTCGGTCAGGTGGAACTGGGGCATCTGGCGGCGGCCCTCGATGCCGGTCGGCTGCGCCTCCATCCAGGCGATCAGGCCCTCCCTTGCGCCTTCCGCATCGTCGCGGCCGCCGTAGCGGACCCAGACATTGCCGACCTCGGGCGCGAAATAGGCACCTTCCCCGAGGATCGAGTGACAGTTGATGCAGGAGTGCTTCTCCCAGACGTGCTTGCCGCGGATCACCGACGCGGTCATCGAGGCTTCGTCCGTGGAAGTGGTGACGATGTACCAATGACTGTGCGCGGTCAGGGCGACGAAGACGACGAAGAAGAAGATCGAACCACCGTAGAAGATGTTCCTGGCGGCCGACTTGGTGAAACGCTCGACCGGCGGTCGATGCGGCTCGCTTGGTCCGGACATGTATGCTCTCCAGTTTGCTGGCGGATGCCGACAGTGGAGAAAGAGCTAGGACCAAGCCCGCCGGCGGACGTTGTTCCAGCGCAAACTCTGCAGAAGCCACCTCGCCAAGAGTTTGCGGCGGCTCAAACTTCGCGCCGCGGGCGGCTGATAGGGTCCGCTCCAACAGGAGGCGCGAGCATGCATGACGACGTTGCGGGCGAGACGCCCGACGAGGGATGGGGGCCGCTCGACGGGTTGCCCGGCAATCCGATGATGTGGATCCTGATTCTCGGGGAACTCGCCGTCTTCGGCGCCCTGCTCGTCGGCTTCTCGGTGGCGCGGATGCTGAACCCGGTGGAGTTCGCCGCGGGACAGGCCGTGCTGGACGTGCGGCTCGGCGGCCTCAACACCTTGGTGCTGATCGCCAGCGGCTGGTGCGCGGCACTGGCCGTGCAGCGGCGCAGGAGCAACGGCTCGGGCCGCCCGCAACTCGTCGCGGCAATGGCGCTCGGGGCGGCGTTTCTCGTGGTGAAGGGGATCGAATACGCCGCCAAGCTCAAAGCCGGCCACGGTCCGGACAGCGGCACCTTCTTCGAACTCTACTATCTCGTCACCGGCTTCCATGCGCTGCATGTGGTCGCCGGTATCGTGCTGCTGGCCGTGGTCGCCTGGCGCAACAGCCTGGAGAACCTGGAGACCGGCACCGCCTTCTGGCACATGGTCGACCTGGTGTGGATCCTGGTCTTCCCCGTCGTCTACCTGATCGGCTGATCCTGATGGCCCGCCTGCATCTTGCCGCCGTTGCCCTGGCGCTGCTCGCCGTCGTCTCGCTCGAGGTTGCGGGCGGGTCGGCGCCCATACTCGTCTGGGCGATCCTCGCTCTGTCCATCGCCAAGGCGTGGATCGTGCTGACCGAGTTTCTCGGCCTGCGCGAGGCGCCGGCCGGTTGGCGCTACGGCCTCATCGCTCTCGTTGCCGCGTTGGGCGGCACCATCGGTGCCGTGTTCACGACGGCCCATCTCGTCGGCTGATCGCCCTTTCCCGCAACCGTCCTTGACGGCATTCTCCTCAAGCGAGGTCCCATGACAGGCAGGTCACACCCAATGGCACGCATCGGCATTCTCACCGTTTCGGACCGCGCCAGCGCCGGCATCTATGAAGATCGCAGCGGGCCGGCGGCGCTCGACTGGCTGCGGCAGCATCTTGTCGGCGATTGGGAGTTCGTCAGCCGCATCGTTCCCGATGGCGCCGACAGCGTCGCCGGCGCGATGCGTCACCTATGCGATGTGGAAGGCTGCGACCTGCTGCTGGTCACCGGCGGCACGGGACCGGCGCCGCGCGACGAGACGCCCGAGGCTCTGGCGCAGGTCGCGACGCGCTTTCTGCCCGGCTTCGGCGAGGCGATGCGGCGGGCGAACCTTGCCGAGGTGCCGACGGCGATCCTGTCGCGCCAGGAGGCGGCGGTGCGGGGGGCAAGCCTCATCATCACCCTGCCGGGCAAGCCGGCCAGCATCGCCACCTCGCTGAATGCGGTCTTCGCCGCCGTGCCCTATTGCCTCGATCTGATCGGTGCGGCGCGCATCGACACCGATCCGGCCCGCCTCAAGGCGTTCCGGCCGGCTGCGTCCTGACCGCATCCCGCGCGCCCGACCAGGCGACGCCGGTCGGCCCGTCGAGAAAGCCGTCGCAAAAGGCGCCACCCGGCGCATGCGGCAGCGCCTTGGCGCAGAACTCCTCCGCATCGATCCGGCCCGACGTCAGATCCGCGAACAGGTCGATGACCTCGAAGAAGCCGGTGGTCTGCGGCGACAGGCGCAGGCTGGCGACCCCTGCCTGGCGCAGGGACGGCAGGTGGTGGGCCATGTTGGCGCATTGGCCGGACAGGGTCTGCAAGCCGTTGATCGCCAGGAACTGCTGATCGTCGAGCGTGTCGACGGCCAGCCCGTCCGGGTCTTCGGCGCAGACGAACTGGCACTGGTCCTTGGCCCGGTCGTGATAGCGGGCATGGTAGCAGCGCCCGGAGATGGCGAGCGGCAGGCGCCCCCAGCCCCAGACCTCGACGGGCATGTCGGTGGCGGCGCAGATCCGCTGCACCGAGGCGACCGACAGTTCCGGCGGCAGACAGACGCCGACCGCGCCGCGCCGCTGGAGCACCGCCAGCGTGCCCTCATTGTAGACATTCACCAAGGGGCCGATCGAGAAGCGGGCGCCCTCCGGCAGATAGGCCAGCATGGTGAGGTCGTTGACCTCGACTTCCAGCTCCATCGCGGCGAGTTCGGCCGCCATGCGCCGCTCCCGTTTCAGCGGCGTGATGAGGGCAAGGCTGGTCAACGCCACGTCCTTGCCGCCGGCCACGAGCTGGGCGACCGCGTCCGGCAGCCGCGTCTGGTAGAAGGGCAGCCGCTTCGAGCAGACAAGCTCGCCGAGGACGACGCGGGAGATGCCGGGCGTTTCCGCGAGACGCTCGTAGAACGCGCTCCACAGGCCCGCGTCCCAGAAGCCCTGGATCGGGCCGACGGTCAGTTGCATGCCTTCATCTCCAGATCTTGTTGTAGGCCCCGGCCGTCGCCGCCTGTCCCTCGGTCAGCCGGGCGAGCGCTCCGACGGGCACCTCGCGGCCTTCCGCGAGCGCCTCGACCGCCTGGCGGAAGTTGCGCACCACCTGCGCGACATAGGCGCGCGAGCGCTGGCGGCCCTCGATCTTCAAGGCGGTGACACCGGCGCGGGACAGGGCGGGTAGGAGCTGCGAGGCGTCCAGGCTCGCCGGGTCCTCGAACACATAGCCGGTGCGCGCGCCGACCTTGAAGCAGCCCTTGCACAGGGTGGGATAGGGGGCGGGCGCCTGCGCCGGGGTGCGGTGGATGGTGTAGCCGCCAAGGCGCGCGGCGAGATCGCCGTCCTCCTCCACATAGGACACGTGGCTTGCCGGCGAGCAGACGCCGTTCATGTTCGGCGACTTGCCGGAGATGTAGGAGGACAGCGAGCACCGCCCCTCCGCCATGACGCAGAGCCCGCCGAACACGAAGACCTCCGTCTCCACGTCGATGTCGCGGTTGATGGTGGCGATCTCCTCGACGCTGAGCACCCGTGGCAGCACCACGCGCTTCACGTCGAAGGCGCTGGCATAGAAGTTGATGACATCCGGATTGGCGGCGGCCGCCTGCACGGAGAGGTGCCGGCGCAGCGCGGGATGGCGCTCGGCCGCGTGAGCGATCAGCCCGAGATCGGCGAGGATCGCCGCGTCCGCGCCGAGCGTTGCGGCATCGCTCACCGCCCGGTGCCACAGTTCCATCTCGCCGGCGCGCGGGAAGGTGTTGATGGCGATCAGCACCTTGGCGCCGCGCGCATGGGCATAGGCGATGCCCTCGGCCATTTCGCGGCGCGAGAAATTGAGGCCGGGAAAGTTGCGGGCATTGGTGTCGTCGGCGAAGCCGCAATAGATGGCGTGGGCGCCGGCATCGACCGCCACGCGCAGCGAGGCCGGTGTCCCGGCCGGGCAGACGAGTTCCATCATCGCACCGCTCCGGACCGGGTCAGCGGCACGCCGGTGGCCCGCTCCACCCCTTCGATCAGCCGCCGGGCCAGCCCGGACAGCGGACCGGCGAAGGACGCCAGTTCCTGACCGAGGTCGAGTTCCGCGTCGTCGATGGCGTTGCGTAGAGCCAGCACCGCGGAGGTGTCGCCCTCTACCGTGAGGTCGCGCGAGAAGAACAGGGCGTCGCCGTCCCAGACCCCATGAACGAGGCCGATCAGCACCGCAAGCGAGCCGGAGATTCGCGCATCGCCGGCTGGCGGGTCGCGGTGCAGGCTGACCACCGGCAGTTCGCGCGTCAGGTCGAGCAGGAAGGAGACGGGCACGTCGCTGGCGGTGAGCACGAACCGCGATCGGCGATAGGAGCCCAGACGTTCCAGAACCCCCGGATTGCGGGCGAGGATCTTGCGGGCAAGCCGCGTCAGCAGCATGTCGCCGGGAGGAGAGGGGGCCAGCCGGACACCGAGTGCGAGCAGCGGCGGCATTCGCGGGATCGCGCGGTGTTCCGGCAAAGGGGCGAGGGCTTCGGGCATGTGGCGCTCCCGGCAGGCGTGGCGGACAGCCCGCACCATAGAAGCGCGACCTGGCGCCGTTGTTGATCCGTATCAACTTCGCGGTCGATCGGCTTTGCTATGGCTCACCGGTTGCAACAGGAGCCGCCATGCGCCGTCTGCCAGCCTTTCCGGACCTTCGCAGCTTCCTTCGCTGGTGCGACGCGGCCGGCGAATTGCGCACCCTCGGCCATCCGGTGTCGCTGGTCGAGGAGGTCACCGCGATCCATCGCAAGGTACTGCTGGCGGGCGGCCCGGTCCTTCGATTCGACCGGCCGGTCTCGGCGGACGGGACGGTGTCCGACATCCCGCTCGTCGCCAATCTCTTCGGCACCCGGCGCCGCGTCGCGGCCGGCCTTGGCATCGAGCCCGCCGATATCCCGGCGCTTGGCGCGTTTCTCGCGGCTCTGCGTGCTCCGGTGCCCCCGCAGGGCGTCAGCGATGCGCTGTCGCGCTGGCCGCAGATGGCGGCGGCGCTGCGCGCCCGTGTCAGGGTGGTGGGTCAGGGCGTCTCGCAGGAAGAGCGGATGAGCGAGCCGGATCTGTCCCGCCTGCCGGTGCAGACCTGCTGGCCGGGAGACGCGGGTCCGCTGATGACCTGGCCGGTGGTGCTGACCCGCGACGCGGGGTCGCAGGCGAGCGACAGCGGGCGCTACAATGCCGGCATCTACCGGGCGCAGGTGCTGGTAAAGGACCGCCTGATCCTGCGCTGGCTGCCGCATCGGGGCGGCGCCGCCCACCATCGGAGCTGGCAGCGCCAGGGCGAGCCGATGCCGGTCGCCATCGCCCTTGGCGCCGATCCGGCAACGCTGCTGGCGGCCGCCCTGCCGCTGCCGGAGACCGTGTCGGAGATTGCCTTTTCCGGCGTCCTGCGCGGGGCCCGCACCTCGCTCGCGCCGGCCGTCTCCGTGCCCATGCTGGTTCCCTCGAGCGCCGAGATCGTGGTGGAGGGCTGGGTGCATCCGCACGAGACGGCACCGGAAGGCCCGTTCGGCGACCACACCGGCTATTACAACTCGGTCGAGCCCTTCCCGGTGATGCGGGTGAGCGCGATCACCCATCGCCGCGATCCACTCTACCTCTCCACCTGGACCGGCCGCCCGCCGGACGAGCCCTCGATCATCGGCGAGGTGTTCAACGATCTCGCGCTTCCCGTCATCCGCCAGCAGATCCCGGAAGTGGTGGACCTGTGGCTGCCGCCCGCCGCCTGCTCCTATCGGATCGCGGTGATCGCGATCGACAAGCGCTATCCCGGCCAGGCGCGCCGGGTGATGCTCGCCCTGTGGGGCCTGCTGCCGCAGTTCAGCTACACCAAGATGATCTTGGTGGTGGACGCCGACATCGACCCGCGCAACTGGGACGATATCGCCTGGGCGCTGGCGACCCGCTACGACCCGGCGCGCGACACGATGCAACTCGACCGCACGCCGATGGACTATCTCGACTTCGCCTCGCCGCTGGAAGGGCTTGCCGGCAAGATCGGCCTCGACGCGACGGTGAAGATCGGGTCCGAGACGGCCCGCGCCTTCGGCGAGGTGATGCGCCTGTCGCCGGAGGCGGAGAGCGCGGCCGAGCGCATCCTGAAAGCGGAGGGGCTGGCATGACCCGGGTGGTGCTTGGCGTCTCCGGCGCGTCCGGGGCAATGCTGGCGCTCGCCTGCGCCCGTCATCTCGCCCGGCGGGGCGCGTCGATCGATCTCGTGGTCAGCGCCGGGGGAGAGCGGACGTTTGCGTTGGAGGACGGTCTTGCCGCGCGGGCGGAGCTGTCCGCCCTGGCCGCGCGCGAGCATGCCATTGGCGATATCGGGGCGCAGATCGCCTCCGGCTCCTGTCCGGTTGCCGGCATGATCGTCGCGCCGTGTTCGATGCGCTCGCTCAGCGCTATTGCCCATGGCCTCGACGACAACCTGTTGACGCGCGCGGCCTCCGTCCAGCTCAAGGAGCGCCGGCCACTGGTGCTGCTGGCGCGGGAGGCGCCGCTGTCGCTCGTGCACCTGCGCAATATGGTGCTGGCGACCGAGGCCGGTGCCATCATCCTGCCACCGGTGCCTGCCTTCTATCTGCAGCCCGCCTCGCTGGCCGACGCGGTGGCCGAGATCGCCGCGCGGGCCGTCGATCTGCTGCGGCTGGGACCGGCTGAGGCGCGGCGCTGGCAACCGGCCGGCCCGCACATGTGAGCTGCGGGCGGCGTCTCGGCTGTTTCGCAGCCTTGGGGTTTCGGGTTAACCTCCTGTCAGTCCGGGATTTGGCAAAAGAGGGGAACCTCCTCCGCACGGTGCGGCAGACCCTGGCGACGAAAGACCTCGCGTGATCATTCCCTGCATCCTGTCCGGTGGCTCCGGTTCGCGGCTCTGGCCGCTGTCGCGCTCCGCCCGTCCCAAGCAGTTCCTTCCGATCTTCGATGGCGAGAGCCTGTTCCAGAAGACGCTGAAGCGCTTCGCCGGCCCTGCCTTCGCCGCCCCCATCGTCATCGCCAATTCCGAGCACCGCTTCCTTGTCGGCGAGCAGATGGCCGAGGCCCGCGTCCCCGCCGATGAGGCTGCCATCGTGCTGGAGCCGGTCGGCCGCAATACGGCGGCCCCCGCCGCCATCGCCGCGCTGTTGGCGCAGGCGCGCGACCCGGACGCGCTGGTGCTGCTGGCGCCCTCCGACCATCTGCTGCGCGATACGGACGCCTTCGCCGCCGCCGTCGAGCGCGCGCTTCCGGCCGCAAGGGCCGGGCGCATCGTCACCTTCGGCATCAAACCGTCCGAGCCCAACACCGGCTATGGCTATATCCGCCTGGCGGAGGCCGGCGAGGGGCCGTGTGCCGTCGAGGCCTTTGTCGAGAAGCCGGACCTTGCGCGCGCCCGCGCGTTTCTTGATGCCGGAACCTATGTCTGGAATGCCGGCATCTTCCTGTTCTCCGCCCGCGCCATGCTGGAGGAGTTCGCGCGCCACGCGCCCGAGGTCCTTGACCGGGTGCGCGAGGCGCTGGGCGCGGCGACCCGCGACCTCGACTTCCTGCGCCTCAATGCCGGGCTGTTCTCCAAGGTGCCGAACATCTCCATCGACTATGCGATCATGGAGAAGTCGGAGCGGATTTCCTGCGTGCCGATGGAACCGGGCTGGAGCGATCTGGGTTCCTGGTCGGCGGTATGGGAAGCATTCGAGAAATCCGATGACGGCAACAGCGTTCTGGGCGAGGCGCGTTTCGTGAAGGCACGGGACAATCTCGTCGTCAGCGACGGCGCGCTGGTCTCGGTGGTCGGTCTCGACCACGTCATGGTGGTTGCGACCAAGGACGCCGTCCTCGTCGCCGACAAGGCCCATGCCCAGGACGTCAAGTCCGTGGTAGAGGGGCTGCAGGCGGAAGGGCGCCGCGAGACGCGCGAGCATCGACGCCTGTACCGGCCCTGGGGCTGGCGCGAGGAGATCGCCGTCGGCGGCCGCTTCCAGGTGCAGGAAATCGAGATCAAGCCGGGCGAGAGCATGTCCCGGCAAAGCCATGTCAACCGGGCCGAGCACTGGGTGGTGGTCTCCGGCACGCTTGCCGTCGAGATCGACGGCGAGACCCGGTTGATGACCGAGAACCAGTCGGCTTACGTTCCGGTCGGCGCCCGCCATCGCCTCGCCAATCCGGGCCGGGTGCCGGCGCGTGTCATAGAAATCCAGTCGGGCGCCTATATAGGCGACGACGACATTATCCGTTACGACGAGGCGGGAGCGCCCCTTTCGCCGGAGTAGGTCCGGGTTCGCCGTCCAGTCCCGCCTATGCCGCCCCGCATCAGATCCTGAGGAAGACACATGCTGCCAGTGCCCGTCGCCGAACTGAAGCCGAACACCTATGCCTACGAGTCCCGGCCCATGGTGAAGGCCACCGGTTTCCGCGAATACGATGCCCGCTGGCTGTTCGAGAAGGAAATCAACCTCATGGGGATGCAGGCCCTCGGCATGGGCATTGCGACCCTGATGCACGAGCGCGGCGTGCGCCCCGACATCGTCGTCGGCCATGATTTCCGCGGCTATTCCGCCTCGATCAAGATGGCGCTGGTCACCGGCCTGATGGCCGGCGGCGTGCGCGTCCACGACATCGGCCTTGCCCTGTCGCCGATGGCCTATTTCGCGCAGTTCACCCTCGACGTGCCGGCGGTCGCCATGGTCACCGCCTCGCACAACGACAATGGCTGGACCGGCGTCAAGATGGGCATCGAGCGCCCGATGACCTTCGGCCCGGACGAGATGGGGCGACTGAAGGAGATCGTGCTCACCGCGAGCTTCCGCGAAGGCTCCGGCAGCTACCGCTTCGTCGAGAACTTCCCCGAGCAGTATATCGCGGACC
The DNA here is from genome assembly GCF_900185745.1 of Stappia sp. TSB10GB4. Taxonomy (NCBI): domain Bacteria; kingdom Pseudomonadati; phylum Pseudomonadota; class Alphaproteobacteria; order Hyphomicrobiales; family Stappiaceae; genus Stappia; species Stappia sp. TSB10GB4. Next base: position 50,592 of record NZ_FYAV01000030.1, read on the forward strand.
TGACCAACCGGCCGCGCCTCTCCCGTCCCATCAAGGTCGTCGCCGCCTGCGGCAACGGCACGGCCGGCGCCTTCGCGCCGCGTGTCCTTGAGGCGCTGGGCGCCGACGTCATCCCGCTCGACTGCGAACTCGACCACACCTTCCCGCGCTACAATCCCAATCCGGAGGACATGAAGATGCTTCATGCGCTCCGCGACAAGGTGCTGGAGAGCGGCGCCGAGGTGGGGCTCGGCTTCGACGGCGACGGCGACCGCTGCGGCGTCGTCGACAACGAGGGCGAGGAGATCTTTGCCGACAAGGTCGGCGTGATGCTTGCCCGCGATCTGTCGGCGCTGCATCCCGGCTGCCGCTTCGTCGTCGACGTCAAGTCGACGGGCCTCTTCGCCACCGATCCGGTGCTGCAGCAGAACGGCGCGGTGACCGATTACTGGAAGACCGGCCATTCCTATATCAAGCGCCGCGTCAACCAGTTGGACGCGCTGGTCGGCTTCGAGAAGTCCGGCCATTATTTCTTCAACGCGCCGATCGGCCGGGGCTACGACGACGGTCTCGTCTCGGCCATCGCCATCCTCGACATGCTGGATCGCAACCCGGACCGGTCGATGGCGGATCTGCGCCGCGCGCTGCCGCGCACCTGGGGCTCGCCGACCATGTCGCCGCACTGTGCCGACGAGATCAAATACGAGGTCGTAGAGCGGGTGGTGGCGCGCTTCACGGCGATGAAGGAGCGCGGCGAGACGATTGCCGGCCACGGCATTGCCGATCTCGTCACCGTCAACGGCATTCGCGTCGTCGCCGAGGACGGCACCTGGGGCCTTGTGCGCGCCTCGTCCAACAAGCCGGAACTCGTCGTCGTGGTGGAAAGCCCGGTCTCCGAGGAGCGGCTGCACGCCATGTTCAAGGCGGTCGACGCGGTGCTGCGGGAGAATCCGGAAGTCGGCGACTACAACCAGACGCTCTGACGCGGCGTCGGCGGTCTTTTGGAAGGAGGAGGCGGTGGTGCGCGCGACACGGTCCGAGGATCCTGCCTCCGAACTGATGGTGGTTCGCGAGCGGCTGAAGAACTGGCTCGTGCGCGACGCCCTGCCGCTCTGGGCGAGAGCGGGCTACGACGAGGCGAGTGGACGCTTCGCCGAAAGCCTGACGCTGGAAACGGCGCAGCCCTCGTCTGCACCGGCGCGTCCGCGCGTCCCGCCCCGGCAGATCTATTCCTTTATCGAGGGGGCGCGGCTCGGTTGGCCGGGGCCGGCGGCGGATATCGCGCGCCGGGGGCTCGCCGCGTTCCACGAGGATTTCCTCCAGGCCGATGGCAGCCTGCGGCCGAGGACAGCGGACGGGTCGCGCCCCTTCGACCTTTATGACCAGGCCTTTGCCCTGTTCGCCTATGCCAGCATCGCCGGGGCCGTTGCCGGCCTGCGCGAGCAGGTCGTCGCGGATGCCCGGCGGCTGCGCGATCTGCTGGTCGAGACGCTCGGCCACCCGGACGGAGGGTTCGAGGAAGACGTTCCCCGCCGCCTGCCGCTGCGGGCCAACCCGAACATGCACCTGTTCGAGGCGGCGCTCGCCTGGGCGCATCTGTCGGGCAGCCCGCGCTGGGGCGAGATGGCGCGCTCTATCGCCGACCTTGCCCTGCACCGCTTCATCGATCCCGACCTCGGCGTGCTGCGCGAGTATTTCGACGGCGACTGGTCGCCGGCTGCGGGCGAGGCCGGACACAAGGTCGATCCGGGGCACCTCTTCGAATGGTGCTGGCTGCTGACCACATGGGGCCGCCGCGCCGGCCGGGAGGATGCGCTCGCGGCTGCCGCGCGGCTGTATGCCGCCGGGACCAGGCACGGCATCTGTCCCGATCGCGGCGTCGTCATGCTGGAGATCGGCGACGACCTCACCCCGCGCGAGCCGGTCGCGCGGCTGTGGTCCCAGACGGAATGGCTGAAGGCGTCGCTGGTGATGATGGAAGAGGCGCGCGAGGCCGGGGACGCTGCGCGTGAACGCGAGGCCGCCGCCGCCGCCGTCGCCGCCGCTGCTGCCGTCGAGCGCTATCTCGATGTCCAGCCGCGCGGTCTCTGGCGCGACCGCCTTGCCGCGGACGGGCGTTTCATCGAGGAACCGGCACCGGCGAGTTCCCTCTACCATCTCGTCTGCGCCATCGCCGAGCTCAACCGGGTCTGCGGCTGAGCGGCCGTCGGCGCGATATCACGGAAGTTTCACGAAGCTGGTGGAGAGTGCCGCAAGGAGAAGCCGGAGCAGGGTGCTTGCGGGAGTGAACGATGCAGGTGGCGGGCTGGACATCGACCTCGGCAGACTTGCCGGTTTCCGGATCTTGCTGTTCTGTCGGACAATAGGAGCGCGGCCGCCCTCGAGCGGCCGGGGTCAACGAAGAAGCGGGTGTTCCGGTGTGCGGACCAGGTGTTGAGGAAATCGTCGTTGCGTGTACCGCCGATGAGGATGTCTGGCGCCGGCAGGCGTGCGACGGCCTGGCGGAACGGTTGCGGGAGATGACGGGGGCCGGGGTCCGGGTCTCGGACCAGGCGGCCGGCGCAGGGATACTGCTAGTGGCGGTGGAATGGGTGCGATCCGCCGACACGTTCGTGATGGCGCGGCTGTCCTGGCGGAAGGACGGGGAGACGGTTGCCGTCGCCGGGCCGGTGATCGAATTCTCCGTGAACGACAGGCAGGTCAGGCTCTCCGACGCGGGGCCTTTCGGGCGGGTGTTGGCGGACAGCTTCCTTAAAGATTGATATTGAGCGAGTATCCGATTCGTATGGATTTGGAGCCCCGGTAAGGGCCGAGAGGGTGAAAGAACATGTGCGATCTCTGTGCGATGACCTATCGGGATCCTGAAGTTCCCGTTGTTGCTGGCTATAGCTGCGACGAGACATTCTCTCCCGGCGCCGACTTCGCGGTGATCACGGAGGGGGCCGACGCCGCCGCCAACACCTCTACCTCCTATACGATCAATGTCGGCGACAGTTTCAACGGAACCATTGGCTTCAACGGAGATCGCGACTGGGTACGTGTCGCGCTTGAAGCGGGGCAGACCTACAACATCGCTCTCAACGCGGCGAGCGGCAGCTCCCTCGATGCCTATCTGCGCGTCCACAATTCGGTCGGTACCGAGGTCGCCTTCAATGACGACGGCGGCGCGGGAACGAACTCCGCACTCTCCTTCACCGCATCGGCCAGCGGGTACTACTATCTGAGCGCCGGCGCGTGGAACGATTTCTCGACGGGTGCCTATACGATGTCGATCGCGGCGGCTCCGCCGATGCCGGTCTTCACCAACGACCAGATCGCTGCGCAACTGACCGACGGCTATTGGAACTCGACCGGACGCTCGCAGCGGTCCTTCGACGTGTCGGCCGGCGGCACGTTGACCGTGAACATCACCGGGCTTACGACCGAAGGCCAGTATCTTGCGACCCAGGCCCTGGCCGCCTGGACCAACGTGACCGGGATCAACTTCAGCTTCATCACCGGTTCGGCGCACATCACCTTCGACGACAACGACAGCGGCGCCTACAACCAGTCGACGACCAGCGGCAGTCGCATTCTTTCGTCCTTCGTGAACGTCTCGACAGCGTGGCTGGCGAACTCCGGCACGACGATCGACAGCTATTCCTTCCAGACCTACATCCACGAGATTGGTCATGCGCTGGGGCTTGGGCACGCCGGCAACTACAACAGCTCGGCGACCTACGGCCTAGACAATCACTACAGGAACGATTCCTGGCAGGCCACGGTCATGTCGTACTTTGACCAGGTCGAAAACACGTATATCGATGCGAGCTACGCCTATATCATCACGCCGATGATTGCGGACATCATCGCGATCCAGAATCTCTACGGAACTCCAGCCAATATTCGCACCGGCAACACGACATATGGCAATGCATCCACCGCCGGGGGCTACATCGACAACTTCGTCAGTTTCGGCAACAACGTCGCCATGACCATCTACGACAATGGCGGCATCGACACGATCAACTTCAGCGGAGAGAGCGCCAACCAGCTCATCGACCTTCGCCCGGAGCATTATTCGAATGTCGCCGGCCTGATCGGCAATCTCGCCATCGCTCGTGGCACCATCATCGAGAACGCGGTCGGCGGATCCGGCAATGACACGCTGATCGGCAACAGCGCCAACAATGTTCTGAATGGCGGTGCGGGCGCGGACACGATGATCGGTGGCGCGGGCAACGATACGTATTACGTGGACAATGTCGGCGATACGATCACTGAACTCGCGGGCGAGGGCATCGACACGGTGATCAGCTCGATCTCGTTCGAGCTTTGGCGCCACAGCCAGCATCTGGAGAACCTGACGCTGACCGGATCGGCGAACCTGTTTGCGACCGGCAACATGCAGGCAAACGTCATCCGGGGCAATTCCGGCAACAACTGGATCGACGGGGCGCAGGGCGCCGACACGATGATCGGCGGGGCGGGCAACGACACCTATATCGTCGACAATGTCGGCGACACGATCATTGAACTCGCGGGCGAGGGCATCGACACGGTGATCAGCTCGATCTCGTTCGAGTTGTGGCGTCACAGCCAGCATCTCGAGAATCTGACGCTGACCGGAACGGCGAATCTGACCGGCATCGGCAACATTCAGAACAATGTGATCCGTGGCAATTCCGGCAACAACTGGATCGACGGGGCACAGGGCGCGGACACGATGATCGGCGGTGCGGGCAATGACACCTATGTGGTGGACAATGTCGGCGACACGATCATTGAGCTTGCGGGCGAGGGCATCGACACGGTGATCAGCTCGATCTCGTTCGAGCTTTGGCGCCACAGCCACCACCTCGAGAACCTGACGCTGACGGGGACAGCGAACCTGTCGGGCATCGGCAACATGCAGGCGAACGTCATCCGTGGCAATTCCGGCAATAACTGGCTTGACGGTGCCCAGGGCAACGACATTCTGACCGGCGGTGCCGGTGCCGACACCTTCGTCTTCCTGTCGGCCGGGGATATCGACACGATCACCGATTTCGAGGCGGGGATTGACACGATCCGGATCGGCCTCGGGGTGACGAATTTTTCGCAAGTGACGGTGACGGATGTGGGGGCGGACACGCACCTGACCTTCGGTTCCAACACGATCATCCTGCAGAACTTCGATCACGCGCTCGTCTCGGCCAGCGACTTCGCCTTCGTGTGACCGAGGGATAGAGCGAGCGCCCGGCGGAGGAGAACTCTCGTCGCCGGGGCTTGCCGCGCCTTAAAGCCTGTGCGACACGAAACGGCATGCGGACCCTCCTCCGCATGCCGTTTCTCTTTCATCGAACCGACCGAGATCCGATCATGGCCGCGGACACCGCCCCTTCCGACGCCCTTGCCAGCCTGTGCGCCCGCCTTGCCGACCGCTCCGCCGTCATCGGCGTCATCGGCCTCGGCTATGTCGGCCTGCCGCTCGCCTTGCGCTTTTCGCAGATCGGCCACCCCATCGTCGGCTTTGACGTCGATCCGGCCAAGATCGCAAGGCTCAACGCGGATCGCGGTTTTCCCCGCTATGTCGGCAACCGGCGCGAGGAGGTGCGGTTCGCCGGCCCCTTCGAGGCGACGACGGACTTCGCGCGCGCGGCCGACTGCGATGCGCTGATCATCTGCGTGCCGACGCCGCTCGGCCGCTTCCACGATCCGGATATCGGCTATATCCTCGATGCCGCCCGCGCCATCCGCCCGCATCTGCGGCCCGGCCAGGTCATCGCGCTGGAATCGACCACCTATCCCGGCACCACCGAGGACGACATGCTGCCGGCGATGGCGCGTGAGGATCTGGTGGTCGGCAAGGACGTCTTCGTCGTCTACTCGCCCGAGCGCGAGGATCCGGGCAATGCCCGCTATGGCATCCGCGAAATCCCCAAGGTGGTGAGCGGCGTCACCCCCGCCTGCCTGGCCGCGGCCGAGGCGCTCTACGGCTCGGCCGTCGACCAGCTCGTGCCGGTCTCCTCGACCCGCGTTGCCGAGATGACCAAGCTGCTGGAGAACATCCACCGGGCGGTCAATATCGGCCTCGTCAACGAGATGAAGACGCTCGCCGACCGCATGGGCATCGACATCTTCGAGGTTATCCGCGCCGCCGCCACCAAGCCCTTCGGCTTCACCGCCTTCTATCCCGGCCCCGGCGTCGGCGGCCACTGCATCCCGGTCGATCCGTTCTATCTGACCTGGAAGGCGCGCGAATACGGCCTGCACACCCGCTTCATCGAGCTGGCCGGCGAGATCAACCGCTACATGCCGGACTTTATCGTCGAGAAGCTGATGGACGCGCTGAACGGCCACCGCAAGGCGCTCAACGGCGCCAGGGTGCTGGTGCTCGGCGCCGCCTTCAAGAAGAACATCGACGACATTCGCGAGTCGCCGAGCCTGATGGTGATGGAGCGGATCGTCGCGCGGGGAGGGGAACTCACCTATGCCGACCCCTTCGTGCCGCAGCTCTCGCTGGAAAGCGGCCATGCCTTCGCATCCGTCGAGGTGGATGCCGAGACCATCGCGCGCCAGGATGCCGTCGTCATCGCCACCGATCACGACGCCTTCGACTACGCGATGATCCTCGACAGGGCGAAGCTGGTGGTCGACACGCGCGGCCGCTACCCGGCGAGCGAGCCGAAAGTGACGCGCGCCTGAGGCCATGCCAGACGCCGGCATGCCCGCCATGCCGGCCGTGACGATTGTATTTTCCCCGCCGGTCGGCTAACCCACGCAACGACATGTTGCGGGCGGCTCTGCGGTTCCTCGCCCGGCGACCAAATCAGAACGGGACATCTGTGATGTACGAAGCCATCGATCCGAATCCCAATTTTCCCAAGCTCGAGGAAGACATCCTCAAGTTCTGGCAGGAAAACCGGATTTTCGAGATTTCGGTGGAGAGCCGCCGCAACCAGGACGGGGCGGGCGAATACATCTTCTATGACGGCCCTCCCTTCGCCAACGGCTTGCCGCATTACGGGCACCTGGCCACCGGCTTCGTCAAGGACCTGATCCCGCGCTACCGCACCATGCGCGGCGACTGCGTCGAGCGCCGCTTCGGCTGGGACTGCCACGGCCTGCCGGCGGAGCTGACGTCGGAGAAGGAACTCGGCATCTCGGGCCGCAACGAGATCCTCGAATACGGCATCGGCAAGTTCAACGAGCACTGCTCGGTCTCGGTCATGCGCTTCACCAACGAGTGGCGCTACTATGTCGAGCGCCAGGGCCGCTGGGTCGACTTCGAGAACGACTACAAGACCATGAACCTCTCCTTCATGGAGAGCGTGATCTGGGGCTTCAAGCAGCTCTGGGACAAGGGGCTGGTCTATCGCGGCTACCGCGTCGTGCCCTATTCCTGGGCCGTGCAGACGCCGCTGTCGAACTTCGAGACGCGCCTCGACAACTCCTATCGCGAGCGCCAGGACCCGGCGCTGACCGTCGGCTTCCTGCTCAAGGGCGAGCGCTTCGCCTCGGTGCCGACGCGCCTGCTCGCCTGGACGACGACGCCCTGGACCCTGCCGTCGAACCTTGCGCTGGCCGTGTCGCCGGATCTCGACTACGCGATCCTGGAAAAGGACGGCGTGCGCGTGATCCTCGCCGAGGCGGCGCTGGAGCGCTACGAGCGTGAGTTCGGCGAGTGGCAGACGGTCGGCGCGCTGACCGGCGCGGAGCTGGCCGGCACCGCTTATGAACCGCTCTTCCCCTATTTCAAGGGCACGGAGAACGCCTTCGCCGTGCTTGCCGCCGCTTTCGTCGAGGCCGGCGACGGCACGGGCTGCGTGCACATCGCGCCGGGCTTCGGCGAGGACGACTTTGAGCTCGCCCGCGACCGCGGCATCCCGCTGGTCGTGCCTGTCGACGAGGCCGGCAACTTCACCGCCGAGGTCGCCGACTATGCCGGCCAGAACGTCATCGAGGCGAACAAGGACATCATCCGCGACCTCAAGGCGCGCGGCGATACCGTCTATCGCCACGAGACCTATCTGCACGACTATCCCCACTGCTGGCGTACCGACACGCCGCTGATCTACAAGGCGATCGACGCCTGGTATGTCGCCGTCTCGCAGTTCAAGGACCGGATGGTCGAGCTCAACCAGCAGATCGACTGGATCCCTTCGCATGTGCGCGACGGCCAGTTCGGCAAGTGGCTGGAGAATGCCCGCGACTGGAACATCTCGCGCAACCGCTTCTGGGGCTGCCCGATCCCGGTCTGGGTGAGCGACGATCCGAACCATCCGCGCATGGATGTCTACGGCTCGCTGGAGGAGCTGGAGCGCGACTTCGGCGTCAAGGTGGACAACCTGCACCGGCCGATGATCGACGAGCTGGTGCGTCCGAACCCGGACGATCCGACCGGCAAGGCGATGATGCGCCGCGTGCCGGAAGTGCTCGACGTGTGGTTCGATTCCGGCTCGATGCCCTTCGCCCAGCAGCACTATCCGTTTGAGAACAAGGAGCATTTCGAGCGGAACTTCCCGGCCGACTTCATCGTCGAATATGTCGCCCAGACCCGCGGCTGGTTCTACACGCTTATGGTCCTGTCGACGGCGATCTTCGACCGTGCGCCGTTCCGCAACGCGGTCTGCCACGGCGTGGTGCTGGACGAGAACAAGCAGAAGCTGTCCAAGCGGCTGCAGAACTATCCGGACCCGGTCGGCGTCTTCAACACCTATGGCGCCGACGCCTTGCGCTGGTACATGCTGTCCTCGCCGCTGCTGGTCGGCGGCGACCTGGCGGTCGCCAAGGACGGCCGCGGCATCGCCCAGGCGCTGCGCCAGGCGATCATCCCGATCTGGAGCGCCTATTACTTCTTCACGCTCTACGCCAATGCCGACCAGTACCAGGCACAGGTCCGTTTCGACCAGAAGGGCCTCCTGGACCGTTATATCCTCGCCAAGACCCGCGAGCTGATCGAGCAGATCGAGGGCTCGCTCGACGCCTATGATATCCCCGCCGCCTATTCGCATGTGCCGGGCTATATCGACGCGCTCAACAACTGGTACATCCGCCGCTCGCGGTCGCGCTTCTGGGGCGAGGATCTCGACGACGACAAGCGCGACGCGCTCGACACGCTCTACACGGTGCTGACGCACCTGATGCGCGTGCTGGCGCCGATGATGCCCTTCGTCACCGAGCGCATCTACAAGGGCCTGACGGGCGAATTGTCCGTGCATCTGGCCGACTGGCCGGAGGCGGCCAGGATGCCGAGCGATTCCGATCTCGTGCGCCGGATGGACCTGATCCGCGACGTCTGCAACTCGGTGATGTCGCTGCGCGAAGCCAAGCGCCTGCGTGCCCGTCTGCCGCTGAAGACGCTGACCGTCGCCCATGCGGACATCGAGGATCTGCGCCCCTATTCGCAGCTCATCGCCGACGAGGTCAACGTCAAGGAGCTGGTGCTGGAGGCCGATCCGCTGTCGGTCGGCGAGCACAGCCTGGTGGTCAAGCCGCAGATCGGCAAGCGCCTGGGCCAGAAGATGAAGGAGGTGATGACCGCCTCCAAGACCGGCAACTGGACGCTGCGGCCCGACGGCATCGTCGAACTGGCCGGGGTCGAACTGCCGCCCGAAGACTACACCATGCGGGTCATGGCGCCGGAAGGGTCGGACACCGGCCTCTTCGATGCCAGCCGCGGCGTGGTGGTGATGGACACGCGGATCTATCCGGAGCTGGAGCGCGAGGGTTATGCCCGCGACGTGGTCCGCCTTATCCAGCAGACCCGCAAGGACGGCGGCCTGCAGGTGACCGACCGCATCCGCCTCAACCTGATGCTGCCGGAGGCGCTGGTCCAGGCGGTGGAGGAGCACCGCGCCCGCATCGCCCAGGACACGCTGGCGCTGGAGCTGACCATCGGCGGCGCGCTGGACGGCGCCTTCCGCGCCGCGCACGAGGTCGGCGGCAGCGAGATCGCCATCGAGATCGTCAAGGCGGACGCCTGATCGCGGGGACGCCGGGACTGCAAATGAAGAAGGGGCGGAGCGACCGGAACGTCGCTCCGCCCCTTTCGTTTGTCGTTGCTGGGGCGGTGCGAACGCGCGGCGGGACTGCCTGGGTCGAGGCGAGCAGGCTCCGGCGGCGGGGGCTTGGCGCAGTCCGGCGGGGGACCGCAAAACGGGGATAGGCGTCACCGGCGGCGGGGGATAAGCGGCGAAACGAGATTGAGAACGGTGTCTCGAAATTTTGCGCCGCCGTTCGGAATTTTCGATTTATATCGTTGATATACTTAGGTTATTTTAGCCGGATTGCTCGCGCAAATTTCGAGACGGATTTTGCAAAAATCGCTCTCGAAATCGGCCGAAATTGAGACGGTGGACCAAATCGGCCGGATGGCGCGACATGTCGGGCGATCGGCCTGACCGGCGATGGACCTGGCCAGTGATCGACCTGACCGGCGATCTACCTGGCCGGCGATGGACCTGGCCGGCGATGGACCTGCCCGGCGTCTTCCCGGGCAAGCGAAGCGCGACCCGGGACCGGAGAGCCGAGGGCCTATGGGGTGCGCGCCCGGCCGTTCCCACGAACGTTCGTGGCTCTCCGGTCCCGGATCGTCGGCCTTCGGCCTCGTCCGGGAAGACGCGGGGAGAGGCATGTGCGACAAATATCCGTTGAGGGTGCCAATGGATCCCGGCTCTGCGCTGCGCGCGGCCGGGATGACCGCCGAGGAGGAGGCAGCGCCGTGGCTCCTCGGTCCGGCCGGGATTGACGTCCGAGGAGGAGGCGGTGCCTCACATCCTCTCGGCCGTCACCCCGGGCAAGCGGAGCGCGACCCGGGGCCTATTGGTTGCCAGAGCGGCGGCGTTGGTACGCCGCGCTTCCCATCAAGGACACTTCGCAGGATCGCACGACCAACGACGCCTCACGCCGGCTGAGGGCGCCAATGGATCCCGGCGCTCCGGCTTCGCCTGCGGCCGGGATGACGGCCGAGGAGGAGGCAGTGCCGTGCCTCCCCGGTTCCGGCTCGCGCTTCGCTTGGCCGGAATAACGAAAAGGAAGGCCGGCGCAAAGCAGCCGGTCTCCAGAGCTCCCCCTAAAGCCGGACCGGCTGGCCGCTCTGTGCCGAGAGCGTTGCCGCATCGGCGAGCCGCTGCGCCATCAGCCCGTCATGCCCGCTCGGCGAGGGGGCGGCGGTGCCGCGGGCGCAGTCGATGAAGGCGGAAAGCTGCAGCCGATAGGCTTGGGCATAACGCTCCAGGAAGAAGTTCTGCACCGGATCGGCGGTGAAGCCCGACGCGGTCGCCAGTTCCACCGTGGTCTCGTGCTGGTTGCCGGCGCGCAGCAGGCCGAGCGAGCCGTGCACCTCCACCCGCTGGTCGTAGCCATAGGTGGCGCGGCGCGAGTTGGAGATCTGGCAGATCCTGCCGCGCGCGGTCTTCAGCAGCACCGCGGCGGTGTCGACATCGCCCGCCTTGCCGATCTCAGGGTCGACAAGGGCGGAGCCGACCGCGTGCACCTCCACCGGCTCGTCGCCGAGCAGGAAGCGCGCCATGTCGAAGTCGTGGATCATCATGTCGCGGAACAGGCCGCCGGAGCGCTCGATATAGGAGACCGGCGGCGGGGAGGGGTCGCGCGACAGGATCGTCACCAGCTCGACCTCGCCGATGCGCCCCTCCGCGATGCGGGCGCGCAGGGAGGCGAAGTTCGGATCGAAGCGGCGGTTGAAGCCGATGAACAGCGGCACGCCGGCCGCCTCCACCACCTCAAGCACGCCTTCGATGCGCTGCGCCGACATGTCGACGGGCTTTTCGCAGAAGATCGCCTTGCCGGCCCTGGCGGCGCGCTCGATGAAATCCGCGTGCGTGTCGGTCGGCGAGGCGATCAGCACCGCGTTCGAGCCCTTGCCCTCCAGCGCCTCGTCGAGCGAGATCACCGGCGCGCCGAGGCGCGTTGCAAGGGTCGCGGCGGCGACCTCCATCGCATCGCAGATGCCGGCCAGTTTGACGTCGTTGGTCTGCGCCGCGCGCGCGGCCAGGTTGGCGGCGTGGATCTGGCCGATCCGCCCCGCGCCGATGACTGCTACTGACAGCAAGGCTCCCCTCCTTTCAGGGAATGTTTATTCCATATTGACGCGATCATAGAATTTGCGTTTCATTGATGCAAGATCGCGCAGGCCGGTGGCGAGTGAGATCCGGGCGTTACGCACCGGTTTTTGCCGTCCCGCAGGTGCGACGCTGTCGCAGGGAGGCGATGCGATGACCAGTCCGGACGGTTCGCTTGGCGTCGGTCTCATCGGCACCGGCTATATGGGCAAGTGCCACGCGCTGGCCTGGAATGCGGTGCGCGCCGTCTTCGGCGATGTCGCGCGTCCGAGGCTGGAGATGCTGGCAGAGGTCAGCGAGGATCTGGCCCGCCAGCGCGCCTTGGCCTTCGGCTTTGCCCGCGCAACGTCCGACTGGCGGGCGCTGGTGAACGATCCGGCGGTCGATGTGGTGTCGATCACGACGCCGAATGCGTTCCACCCGGAAATGGCGATCGCCGCGTTGCAGGCCGGCAAGCATGTGTGGTGCGAAAAGCCGATGGCGCCGGCGCTTGCCGATGCGCAAGCCATGCTGGCGGCGGCGCGCGGCAGCGGGCGCATCGCCGTGCTCGGCTACAATTACATCCAGAACCCGGCCTTTCGCGAGATCACCCGGATGATCGGCGACGGCGCCATCGGCGAGCCCATCCAGTTCCGCGCCGAGATGGACGAGGACTTCATGGCCGATCCGGAGCAGGCTTTCTTCTGGAAGAGCGAGGCGAGTTCCGGCTACGGCGCGCTCGACGATTTCGCCGTGCATCCGCTGTCGCTGGCGCATCGGCTGTTCGGCAAGGCCGAGCGGGTGTTCTGCGACATGGCGAAACCCTATGCCACCCGGCCGCTGGCCGAGGGCGGCCGCCGCGCCGTGGAAACCCACGACATGGCCAACGTCCTGCTGCGCTTTTCCGGTGGGTTGCAGGCGAGCCTCCTGGTCAACCGTTCGGCCTGGGGCCGCAAGGGCCGCATCGCGCTGCAGGTCTTCGGCTCGAAGGGCTCCATCCTCTACGATCAGGAGCGGATGAACGAGATCGAGCTCTACCGCGCGACCGGCGACCCCGCGCGCCAGGGCTATACCCGCATTCTGGCTGGCCCCGCGCATCCGCCCTATGCCAGCTTCGTGCCGGCGCCGGGCCATGGCCTCGGCTTCAACGATCTCAAGGTGATCGAGTGCCGCGAGCTGATCCGCCTCATTCGCGGCGAGCCGGCTAGCCTCATCACCTTCGAGGAAGGTATCGAGATCGAGCGCACGGTGCATGCCGCCGCCCGGTCCTTCGCAAGCGGCGGCTGGGAGGAGGTCGGCTGATCAGCCTGCCAGCGCGCGGATCTCGCGGGCTTCGGACAGCGCTTGCCTCAGCACCGCATCGACCTGCGGCCCGCCCATCTGGCTGACGTTGAAGCGCATGAAGGCAGGTAGCGTCTGCGCCGCGCTGAAGGCGTTGCCCGGCGCCAGCACGATTGCCCGCTTCAGCGCGGCACGGGCAACGTCCGCCGCGTCCAGCTCTTCCGGCAGCCGGCACCACAGGTAGAAGCCGCCGCGCGGCTCCAGCCAGGGGGTGATGCCGAGCGCGCCGAGCCGCAGGGCCACCTGCCGCCGCGCCTTGGCAAGGCGGCCGCGCAGGGCCGCGACATGCTTGCGATAGCCGCCGTCGGCCAGCACGCAGCGCAGCAGCTCCGCCGCCATCGGGCTCGGCCCGCCGAAATTCGTCGCCACCTGCAAGTCGATCAGCGCCGAGATCCAGTCGGGGCGGGCGGCGATATAACCGCAGCGCGCCGAGGCCGACAGCGTCTTGGAAAAGCTGCCGATGCGGATCACCCGCTCCAGCCCGTCGAGTGCGGCAAGGCGGGGGGAGGGCTCCGGCTCGAAGGCGGCGAAGATGTCGTCCTCGATGATGGTGAGGTCGTGCTGGGCGGCCAGCACCAAGAGGCGGTGCGCCACGGGCGCGGAGAGGGTCGCGCCGGTCGGGTTGTGCAGGGCGGAGTTGGTCAGGTAAAGCCGCGGCTTCGTCCGCGCCAGAGCTTCCTCGAACCGCTCCGTGTCGGGGCCTTGCGGAGTGTAGGGAACACTGATGATCCGTACCTGATGCGCCCGCAGCAGGGCCTGGAAGTTGAAATAGCAGGGATCGTCGACCAGCACCGTGTCGCCGGGGCGCAGCAGCAGCCGGCAGATCAGGTCCATTGCCTGCGTCCCCGAACCGGTCAGCAGGATGCGGTCGGGCGACACCTCCAGCCCCTGCTCGGCAAGATCGCGGGCGATCAGCCGGCGCAGTTCGCCCTGTCCTTGCGCGCTGCCATAGTCGGCGAGCGTTGCCGCCTCCACCCGCGACAAGCTGCGCAGGGCGCGGCGCAGGGCATCCGTCGGCATCCACTCGGCCGGCATCCAGCCGCAGCCGGGCTTGGGCGCGGCGGGATCGGCATCCAGCGCCTGCCGCGAGATCCAGAACGGATCGATGGCCCGGTCGAGCTTTGCTCCCGCCGTGGCGACCTGCAAGGGCGGCGGCGTGCCCAGCACGAAGAAGCCGGAGCCACGCCGGGCTGTGATCAGCCCGTCGGCCGCCAGCCGGTCATAGGCCTCGACGACGGTCGACGGCGAGACCTGCAGGGAGGCGGCGAGCCCGCGGATCGACGGCAGCCGCTCGCCCGGCGCCAGCGCCCGCGTCTCGATCCGCCGGCGGATCGTCGCCATCACGGTTTGCGTGCGGGTGCCGCGGGTCATTCTGTCGCCATCTGTATGGTCTTCCGGATCGGTACAGTTCGGAGAGATTGTACTGGTCTGTATCTGTCTCCGCCAGCGCTCCCGCGCCACACCTTGCGGAGGATGGACAGGAACACCGACATGCACGCACCTCTCGCCGCCTGGGGCAACGGGCTCCTTGGGGTTCTGATCTTCAGCGGCTCGCTGCCGGCGACCCGTGTTGCGGTCGGCGGCTTCAGCCCGCTGTTTCTCACCTCGGCGCGCGCCGTGCTGGCGGCGCTGCTGGCGGCTGCGATCCTGCTAGTGCTGCGCCAGAAGCGCCCGGCGGCGGGCGACGTGCTGCCGCTGGTGCTGGTCGCGCTCGGCGTCGTCGTCGGCTTCCCGCTGCTCACCGCGATGGCGCTGGAGCATGTCACGGCGGCCCATTCCATCGTCTTCATCGGCCTGCTGCCGCTGGCGACGGCGATTTTCGGTGTGCTGCGCGGCGGCGAGCGCCCGCGCCCGCTGTTCTGGGCCTTTTCCGGCGCCGGTGCGCTCGCCGTTGCCCTCTTCGCGTTGCAAGGCAATGGCGAGGTCTCGCTGGTCGGCGATCTCTTGATGCTCGCCGCGATCCTCGTCTGCGGCTTCGGTTATGCGGAAGGCGCAAGGCTGGCGCGCCGTCTCGGCGGCTGGCAGGTGATCTGCTGGGCGCTGGTCTTCTCCCTGCCGCCAATGGCCGCGCTGGGGCTGGCCGTCCAGCCGCAGACCCTTGCCGGTATCGCGCCGCCCGCCTGGATCGGCCTTGCCTATGTCTCGGTCTTCTCGATGCTGGTCGGCTTCTTCTTCTGGTATCGCGGCCTGGCGCTCGGCGGCATCGCCGGCGTCGGTCAGTTGCAACTGTTGCAGCCCTTCTTCGGCCTGCTGCTGGCCGGCCTGCTGCTCGGCGAGCCGGTTGCCCCGTCGATGATCGCCGTTACCGTCTTCGTCGTGGCCTGTGTCGTTGGCGCCCGTCGCCACGCCTGACGCGGGCTCAGGAGAAGATGCCGCGTTCGCTCGCCACCGCCTCGGAGATGAAATCGGCGACCACCCGCACCCGCCCCAGGTCCCGCACGCTTTCATGCAGCACCAGCCAGTAGCTGCGGGCGATGGTTCGCTCGGGCAGCACCTGCACCAGGTCGGGGTCGCTCCGGGCGATGAAGGCATGCAGGATGCCGATGCCGGCACCAGAGCGCACCGCCTCGGTCTGGCCGAGAGCCGAGGCGATCTCGAAACGCGGCTGGAAGGTGCGGTCGATCTCCTCGGCATAGGCGAGCGCGCCGGAATAGACGAGATCCTCCACATAGCCGACCAGCGCGTGCGCCTTGAGGTCGGCGGCGGTCTGCGGCGCGCCGGCGTGGGCGAGATAATCGCGCGAGGCATAGAGGCCGAGCGTGTAGTCGACCAGCTTGCGGGCGACCAGCCGGCCATGGTCCGGCCGCTCCACGGTGATGGCGATGTCCGCCTCGCGCCGCGACAGCGAGACCGCGCGGGGAACGGGGACGAGCTGCAGCGTCAGGGCCGGATGGCGCTCGGTCAGGGTGCCGAGGCGGGGGGCGAGGAAGGCGACGCCGAAGCCGTCCGGCGCGCCGATCCGCACCGTGCCGGAGACGGCGACATCCGCGTCGCCGATCTCCGCGCGCGCTTCCAGCATCTCCGCCTCGATCCGCTCGGCGGTGGCGAGGAACCGCTCGCCCGCCGTCGTCAGCGCCGATCCGGTGGTGCGCCGGTCGACCAGCTTGACGCCGAGATCGTCCTCCAGCGCGCTGAGGCGGCGCGCGACCGTCGCATGGTTGACGCTGAGCGCCCTTGCGGCGGCGAGCAACTGGCCGCTGCGCGCCACGGCGAGGAAAATGCGTGTATCGTCCCAGTTCATGCGCGCTCTCCGGCAGGCTGCGGGGGCAAAGCTCGGATCAGAGCTAGCATGGCTATAAATTTCGCACAACGGATGCGGCTTTCCGCCTATTGTGCGCAACAAAAAACGAAGGCATGACAGGGGCAGCCTCGAACGTGGCATCTGGCCGCGAAAAGGTGCGCGCTCCATCGTGCGGGCTGCGCCAAAAGGGAGAAACGACCCATGAAGACAATCGGACATTTCATCGGTGGCAAGCATGTCGAGGGCACCTCGGGTCGCTTCGCCGACGTCTACAATCCGGCCACCGGTGAGGTTCAGGCCAAGGTGGCGCTCGCCTCGCAGGCCGAACTGCGCGCCGCCGTCGAGAATGCCGCCGCCGCCCAGCCGGCCTGGGCCGCCCAGAACCCGCAGAAGCGCGCCCGCGTGCTGATGAAGTTCGTCGACCTGCTGCACCGCGACATGGACAAGCTCGCCGAGGCGCTGTCGCGCGAGCACGGCAAGACCATTCCGGACGCCAAGGGCGACGTCATTCGCGGCCTTGAGGTTGCCGAGTTCTGCATCGGCGCGCCGCACCTGCTGAAGGGCGAGTTCACGGAAGGCGCCGGCCCCGGCATCGACATGTATTCGATGCGCCAGCCGCTCGGCGTCGTCGCCGGCATCACGCCGTTCAACTTCCCGGCGATGATCCCGATGTGGAAGTTCTGCCCGGCGATCGCCGCCGGCAATGCCTTCATCCTGAAGCCGTCGGAGCGCGATCCGTCCGTGCCGATCATGCTGGCCGAACTGATGATCGAGGCGGGCCTGCCGGCCGGCATCCTCAACGTCGTCAACGGCGACAAGGAAGCGGTCGACGGCGTGCTCGACGATCCGGACATCATGGCGGTCGGCTTCGTCGGCTCCACCTCCATCGCGGCCTATGTCTATTCGCGCGCCACCGCCAACGGCAAGCGCGCGCAGTGCTTCGGCGGCGCCAAGAACCACATGATCATCATGCCGGATGCCGACATGGACCAGGCGGCCGACGCGCTGATCGGCGCCGGCTATGGTGCCGCCGGCGAGCGCTGCATGGCGATCTCGGTCGCCGTCCCGGTCGGCGAGGAAGCCGCCAACGCGCTGATGCAGCGCCTGATCCCGCGCGTCGAGGCGCTGAAGATCGGGCCTTACACCGCCGGCAACGACGTCGACTTCGGCCCGCTCGTCACCGCCCAGGCGCTGGCCCGCGTCAAGGGGCTGGTCGACCAGGGCGTGAAGGAAGGCGCGACGCTCGCCGTCGACGGCCGCAACTTCACCATGCAGGGTTACGAGAACGGCTTCTTCATGGGCGGCTGCCTGTTCGACCACGTCACCAGGGACATGGCGATCTACAAGGAAGAGATCTTCGGCCCGGTGCTCTCGGTCGTGCGCGCCAAGGACTATGACGAGGCGCTCGAGCTGCCGATGAGCCACGAATACGGCAACGGCACCGCGATCTTCACCCGCGACGGCGACACGGCCCGCGACTTCGCCAGCCGCATCAACATCGGCATGGTCGGCATCAACGTGCCGATCCCGGTGCCGCTCGCCTATCACACGTTCGGCGGCTGGAAGAAGTCCGGCTTCGGCGATCTCAACCAGCACGGCCCGGATGCGTTCCGCTTCTACACGCGCACCAAGACGGTGACCTCGCGCTGGCCGTCGGGTCTGAAGGACGGCGCCGAGTTCGTCATTCCGACGATGAAGTGAGCCCCGGTCGGGCGCAGCCCGAGCCATCGCCCCAGTGGGGCGATGGCAGGGGCGAACGCGGTCGAGTGTAAGCGGGCGCCAGCCCGCGTCGAGCCCGCAACCCGGTCGGGCGCAGCCCGAGCCATCGCCGGCTGCCTTGCCAGAGCGGCATTGACCGCTCGTCGCGCAAGGCAGTCGCCCAATGTGAGGGGCGATGGCAGGGGCGAACGCGGTCGAGGGTAAGCGGGCGTCAGCCTGCGCCACGACCGCCACCCGATAACATTGCGAAACCCGCTCCGGCCTGGCCGAGGCGGGTTTTTTGTTTGCGCGAGGAGGGGATCCGGCGGTGGCAGGCATGTCGCGGTTTGCAAACACGCGCCGATGCGATGCGCAGGCCGGCCGCTCCGCGATAAGTCGTCTTGCTAAGTATGCCGAGGCTAGTTTACGTGTCGTGCTGGGGCAAACTGGTTGGCATCAAGGGCGCATTCCCCGGTCCGGCCGACTGTAGACGGAAACCGCAAAGGTCGGGCAACACGGAAGCGAGTAGATCAATGTCGAAGCGTGAAGTGGTGTTCCTGTCGGGCGTCCGCACGGCCATCGGGTCGTTCGGCGGAGCGTTGAAATCCGTGCCGCCGACGGAGCTCGGTGCCAAGGTCGCGGCGGAAGCGCTGCGCCGCTCCGGCATTGCGCCGCAGGAGATCGGTCATGTCGTCTTCGGCCATGTCATCAACACCGAGCCGCGCGACATGTATCTGGCGCGCGTTGCGGCAGTGGATGCCGGCATCCCGGTCGAGACCCCGGCGCTGACGCTGAACCGGCTCTGCGGCTCGGGCGCCCAGGCCATCGTCTCGGCGGCGCAGTCGATCCTGCTCGGCGATGCCGACTATGCGCTGGCGGGCGGTGCCGAATCCATGAGCCGTGCCCCGTTCTCCAGCCCCGGCGCCCGCTTCGGCGTCAAGATGGGCGAGGCCGTGATGTACGACATGATGCTCGGCGCCCTCAACGATCCGTTCGGCGGCGGCCATATGGGCATCACGGCGGAGAACGTCGCCGCCCGCCACAACATCAGCCGCGAGGCGCAGGATTCGCTTGCCGTGGAGAGCCAGCACCGGGCGGCGCTTGCCATCCGCGACGGGCGCTTCAAGGAGCAGATCCTGCCGCTTGAGATCCAGGCCGGCCGCAACACGGTGACCTTCGACACCGACGAGCATGTCCGCGCCGACACCTCGCACGCGACGCTGAGCGGCCTGCGCCCGGTGTTCCGCAAGGACGGCTCGGTGACGGCCGGCAATTCCTCGGGCATCAATGACGGCGCGGCCGCCGTGGTGCTGGCCGAGCGCGGCCTTGCCGAGGCGCGCGGCTTGAAGCCGATGGCGCGGCTGGTCGGCTATGCCCATGCCGGCGTCGAGCCGGACATGATGGGCATCGGGCCGATCCCGGCCGTGCAGAAGCTGTTCGAGAAGACCGGCCTCACGGCGGCCGACTTCGACGTGATCGAATCCAACGAGGCTTTCGCGGCCCAGGCCTGCGCGGTGATGCGCGAGCTCGGCTTCCCTTCCGACCGGGTCAATCCGAATGGCGGGGCGATCGCGCTCGGCCATCCGGTCGGTGCCACGGGGTGCCTCATCACCGTCAAGGCGCTCTACGAGCTGGAGCGCACCGGCGGCCGCTACGGCCTCGTCACCATGTGCATCGGCGGCGGCCAGGGCATCGCGCTCGCCGTCGAGAACCTCAACGCCGACTGATGCTCTCCCTCTCGTGCCGGCGGCCGCGCCCTTTCCATTCCCGGCCGCCATCCCATGTGACCGGGTGACCCGCTGTCGACGATCGAGGCTGGCGGACATGCGCCTTGCTTTCCTGCGGCTTGCCGCCGCCCTCTTGTTGCTGCCGTCCGCCGCCGTGGCGCAGGCGGGGGAGCCCTCCGCCTTCAGCCTCACTGACGGCGCAGACCATCCGCTCGCCGGGCGTATCTGGTCGGTCGCCAGGGCCGCCTTCGTCGAGCCGGCCGAGGTGGAAACGGCGGTGGCCGGCGCCCGCTTCGTGCTGCTGGGCGAAATCCACGACAATCCCGATCATCACGCGCTGCAGGCGCATCTGTTGGCCGCGGCGAGCGAAGGAGGGCGCAGGCCCGCCGTGGTGCTGGAGATGCTGGCGCGCGACCGCCAGGGCGATGTCGATGCCTATCTCGCCGACGGGCAGGCGACGGCGGAGGGCTTCGGCGCGGCGCTCGGCTGGGCTCAGTCGGGCTGGCCGGATTATGCAATCTACCGGCCGGTGATCGAGGTCGCCGTTGAGCGGGATCTGCCGATCATTGCCGGCGACACGCCGCGCGAGGAGCGGCGCAGGGTCGCCGCCGAAGGGGCGGAGGTGCTGGGCGCGGAGCGGATCGCCGCGCTGCGCCTGTCCGAGCCCTTGGGCGAGGCGGCCGATGCGGTGCTGCTCGACATCCTGTTCGACGGGCATTGCGGAATGATGCCGCGCGAGGCGCTGACCCCGCTCGTTGCCGTACAGCGGCTGCGCGATGCGACGCTGGCCGACGCGATGATCTCAGCGGCTGGGGAGGTGGCGGTGCTGATCGCCGGCTCCGGCCATGTCCGCAAGGACCTCGGCGTCCCGCGCTATCTGGAGTGGCGGGAGCCGGATGCAGCGAGCGTTGCGGTCGGCTTCGTCGAGGTGGTGGAGGACAGGACGGAGCCCGCCCTTTATGCCGCCGGTACGGCGGACGTGCCGCCGCCTTACGACTATCTCTGGTTCACGCCGCGCCAAGAGCGCGGGGATCCTTGCGAGAGCCTGCGGGCGCGCTTCGGCAAGAGCGAATAGGCGTGCCCGCGCGCCGCCGTCAGCCGGTGGAGCCGTGGCTTGCCGCTGCAATGCGCGGGGCTTCATCCTCCTCGTCGCGGCTGTCCCGCGACGAACTGCTGCGCCAGTCCTCCGCGTCGTCGTCGCTCTCGCCCGTCGTCGTCTCGCCCGTCGTGGCCTTGCCCCTCGTGGCCTTGTCCTTGACAGGCGGGGCCTTGGCCTGTGCCTGGCCGGCCGGGCCGGGTGCACTTGAGCCCGCCTTTCGGGGCGCCTCTTCGGGCATCCGGGAGGGCTCGGCGTCGGGGGAGGCGACCGCCGTCGATGCGGTGGCCGCTGCCGCCTCTGTCGGTGCCGTGTCATCCCTCCTGTCATAGGCTTGCCGGCGCCGCGCCATCACCTTGGCGCGGGCACGGCGGCGCCTGATCCGGTTGGCAAGCCGGCGTGCGACCCTCGAAAAGTCCTCGCGGGAGAAGAAGAAGGGCAGGGTGGGCTCGGCCGGGTCGATATGTTCGACGGCAAGGCCGACGGCGGTGATGACGTGGTCGCTGTCGATGGCGCGCACGACGAGGTCGATATCACCATAGGCGACGCGATCGGCCGGCTCGACATCGTCTCCGAGTTCGCGCTTCATGAAGGCGCGCAAGGTCAGCTCCGCGTCCGCCTTGTGCACATGGAAGCCGTAAAGGGCGCCCAGTTCCGCCAGTTGCGTGTCGGGGTCGAGGTCGAAATCGCCGAACAGCGCCGGATCGTTCTCCTCCTTCGTCACGGCGGCGAACAGCGTGTCGAGCACCGGCACCTGGCGCGGACTGGCGAGGATGTAGAGCCGGTCGCCGGGCTGCGGCTTGCCGGCCTTCTGCAGGCGGATGCTGTGCCCGTCGCGCAGGATCAGCACCGGGCGCGCCCAGCGGGGAATGCGCTCGCCCCGCGCCACCGGGCTGGCGGGATGGATCGTGTAGCCGACCAGTTCGTGATCCTGACCGCCGGGCAGCTCCAGCTCGATCCGGTCGACCGGTCCCATGCGCGGCGGCACGGTCAGCTTCAGCCTGCGCGCCATCGGGCGGATCGTCCAGCCCTGCAGCACCAAGGAGGTCAGCACGATCAGGAAGGTGACGTTGAAGATCTCCTGCGCGTTCGGCAGGCCGGCGATCAGCGGCAGGATGGCGAGCAGGATCGACACCGCTCCGCGCAGGCCCACCCAGGAGACGAAGGCGATCTCGCCGCGGGAAAAGCCGAAGGGCATCAGGCACAGCCAGACCGCGAAGGGGCGGGCGAGAAAGATCAGCACGGCGGCAAGGCCGAAGCCCTCCAGCGCGACCTGGCCGAACTGCGAGGGCGAGGCCAAAAGGCCGAGCGTGACGAACATGCCGATCTGGCTGAGCCAGGTGGTGCCGCCCTGGAACTTCTTCAGCGAGGGCTGCTGACGCATGCGGACATTGCCGCACAGGATGCCGGCGACATAGACCGCCAGGAAGCCGCTGCCGCCGGCCAGCGTGGTCACCGCCATCAGGACCAGCGCCAGCGCCAGCACCAGGATCGGGTAGAGCGCCGGCTCCAGCTTGAGGCGGTTGACGATCTGCACCATGAGATAGCCGCCGGCGAGCCCGGCGATGAGGCCGAGGCCCATCTGGCGGACGAACTCCAGGATCAGTTCGGCGCCGGCCGCCGCATCCGCTTCCATCGAGCCGGCGGTGATCATGCCGATCAGCGTCACCGTGAGGAAGATCGCCATCGGGTCGTTCGAGCCGGATTCGACTTCCAGCGTCGCGGAGATCATCTCGCGCAGGTTCACCCCGCCGACCCGCAGCAGGAAGAACACCGCCGCCGCGTCGGTCGAGCCGACGATGGCGCCGAGCAGCAAGCCGTCCGTCCAGGCCCAGCCGAACAGGTAATGCGCCGCCGCGCCGACGACGCCGGCCGTCAGGGCGACGCCGATGGTCGCCAGCGCCAATGCCGGCGCCGCCGCCAGGCGAAACGTCGCGAGCCGGGTGCGAAAGCCGCTGTCGAACAGGATGAAGGTGAGGGCGATGGAGCCGATAAAGTAGGCGGCCCGTGTGTCGGAGAAGGCGATGCCGCCGGGTCCGTCTTCGCCGGCGGCAAGGCCCACCACCAGGAACACCAGCAGCAACGGAGCGCCGATCCGGAAGCTCACCAGCGACGTGAACACCGAAAGGGCGACGAGCCCGGCGGCGATCAGGATCAGCAGGTTGAGCGTTTCGAACATGGGCGGGCAATCTCCGGCGCGCGGCGGGTCCGCGCCATGTCTGGACCGTGATGACCTCTCGGTTATCGGCAAATCGCGCCCGAAGCGCGGCGGAACATGGGTATTGTATTGATAGGAGTTAAAAAAATGGCGGTGCCAGGCACCGCCACGCGCATTTTTCAAAAATGTTTCGCGCCTCACGCGGCGGCGAGGCGTTCCCGCGTCGCGATCGGGTGCAGCGCGCCGCCGTCCTGCCCATAGGCGCGGCCGAAGCGGTTGGCGAGGAAAGCGGCGAGCGGGATCGCCTCCTGCTTGACGAAGCCGCGTCCCGGCAGCGTGCCGTCGCGCAGCATGTCCAGTGTCGCGCAGATGCCCGAGGCGGTGGTGATCTGGATGGCGCTCCAGATCTCGCCGGCCACCTCCTGCGCGGTGACCCGGTAGACCGCCGACATCTGCTCGCGCTGGTCGCCGCGCTGGCCCGAGGCGGTGATGAACACCAGCACCACGTCCTGGCGGGTGATCGGCACGGCGGTTTCCAGCACGTCGCGCATCAGGTCGCGGCGGTCCTTCAGACCGAGGTCGGTGAGCAGCAGCCGCATGATGTCGCGGTGGCCGGGATAGCGCACGGTCAGGTAACGCAGGTTGCGCACGCGACCTTCCAGCGTTTCGGCCAGCGAGCCGAGGCCGCCGGAGGTGTTGAACGCCTCGTAGTCGACGCCGTCGAGCGAGAAGGTCTCGTAGCCCTCCAGCGGCTGCAGCAGCGCCCGTTCGCCGTCCAGCACCGCCTCGCAGGGGTTGCAGTACTCGTTGATCAAGCCGTCGGTCGACCAGGTGAGATTGTATTTCAGCGCATTGGTCGGGTAGCGGGGCAGGGCGCCGACCCGCAGGGTGAGGTTCTCCAGCGCGTCGAAGCGGCCGGCAAGGTCATGCGCGGCGATGGAGACGAAGCCCGGCGCCAGGCCGCATTGCGGCGCGAAGGCCGTGTGCGCGCCCTCGGCCAGCGCCTTGACGGCCTTGGTCGAGGCGACGTCCTCGGTGAGGTCGAGATAGTGCGCGCCGGCGCGCTTTGCGGCACGGGCGATGGTCTGGGTCAGAAAGAACGGGGCGGCCGACAGCACGGCGCGGTGGCCGGCAAGCGCCTCGACCAGCGCGTCCTCGTCGGCGACGTCGACCTCGACGGTGGCGACATCCGGCCGCCGGGCGGCAGCGAGCGCGGCGGCGTCCCGGTCGGCAATGGTCACACGATAGTCGCCCGTTGCGGCGAGCAGGGCGGCGATGGTGCGGCCAATCTTTCCCGCACCGACGATGAGCACCGGCCAGACAGTCATGAAGGCAATCTCCTCTGGGTGTTGTTGCTCGAGGATAGGAGAGCCTTTGTCCGGATGTCAGAACGCATCGCGTCGGATTGGTCGATGTTTCCGGCGATATGACGGCTCTTCCGTCTAAGTGTCGGGAATCCCCCCTTTCGGCCTCGCCCTCGCTGGCGTGAGGATTCACCCGCGCTTGACCTTCCGCCTGCTGGAAGGTGCATGATGACGTCCAAACGTTGACTGGCGGGCCGGCTGCGCGCTCGCCCGCTCGATCGGAGGCGCGTCATGAACATCGGAGAGGCCGCGGCCCTTGCCAGCCTGCTGGAAGGTGCATGATGACGTCCAAACGTTGACTGGCGGGCCGCCTGCGCGCTCGCCTGCTCGATCGGAGGCGCGTCATGAACATCGGAGAGGCCGCGGCCCTTGCCAGCCTGCCGCCCAAGACGATCCGCTATTACGAAGAGATCGACCTGATCCACCCGGCGCGGGCCGGCAACGGCTATCGCGACTATTCGGAGACGGATATCCACCGCCTGCAGTTCCTGCAGCGCGCGCGCAGCCTCGGCTTCACCATCGAGGAGTGCCGCATGTTGCTGTCGCTCTACGAGGACGAGCACCGCGCCAGCGCCGATGTCCGTGCTGTGGCGATGGAAAAGATCGGCGAGGTGGACCGCAAGATCGCCGAGTTGCGCTCGATGAAGGCGACGCTCACCCGCCTGGTGGAGTCCTGCCATGGCGACGCCCGGCCCGACTGCCCGATCCTGGAGGATCTCGCCGGCGGCGCTTCCCTCTGCGGTGGGCATCGATGACCCCGCGAACGGGCCTCGTTCTGATCGGCGCTGCCGGGCTGATCGCCGCGCTGGCGGTGGTTCTGCGGCCGCAGGACGCGCCGGATCGGGGAGCGGCGTCCGCCATGGTGGAGGTCACCGTGCCGGAGCTCGCGGGCCTTGCCACCGAGGGCGCGCGCGCCTACGACGCCTTCTGCGCGAGCTGTCACGGCGAGAACGCTGCCGGCCGGGAGGGCATCGGGCCGCCGCTGGTCCATGTCATCTACGAGACCGGACACCACGCCGACGGCGCGTTCCTACTGGCGGCAACGCGGGGCGTGCGCCAGCATCACTGGACCTTCGGCGACATGCCGCCCGTGCCCGAGGCGAGCCTGCAGGACATCGCCGCGATCATCGCCTATGTGCGGACGTTGCAGCGGGCCAACGGCATCTTCTGAGGTTGTTGCCTCAAACGCCGAGATAGGCCTCGCGCACCCGCTCGTCGGCCAGCAGCGCTTCGCCCTTGCCTTCGATGGCGATCTCGCCGGTCTCGATGACATAGCCGCGCGTGGCGATGGAGAGCGCCGCGAAGGCGTTCTGCTCCACCAGGAACACGGTGACGCCGTCCTCGCGGTTCAGCCGCTGGATGATCTCGAACACCTGGTCGACCAGCACCGGCGCCAGGCCCATCGACGGCTCGTCGAGCAGCAGCAGCTTCGGCCGGCTCATCAGGGCGCGGCCGATCGCCAGCATCTGCTGCTGACCGCCGGACAGGCCGCCGGCCGGGTTCCTCCGCCGCTCCTTCAGCACCGGGAACAGGCTGTAGATCCGCTCAAGGTCGGCGGCGATCTCCGCGTCCTTGCGCAGATAGGCGCCGAGCCGCAGATTGTCCTCGATGGCGAGCGGCGCGAAGATCTGCCGGCCCTCCGGAACCTGGGCGATGCCGGCCGCGACCCGCGCATGCGGGCTGGCGCGCGAGATGTCGCGCCCCTGGAAGGAGAGGCTGCCGCCGGTCATCGGCTGCACGCCGGACAGGGTGCGGAGCAAGGTGGTCTTGCCGGCGCCGTTGCCGCCGACCAGCGCGACGATCTCGCCGGCGGCGACGCTCAGCGACACGCCGTGCAGCGCCTCGATCCGCCCATAGGCGGAACGCAGCGCCTCGACGCGCAGAAGCGGCTCAGTCGAGTGCAAGGTTGGCCTCCCGCGTGCCGTGGGTTCCAAGATAGGCCTCGATCACCTTCGGATTGGAGCGGATCTCGGCCGCCGATCCCTCCGCCAGCATCCGGCCCTGGTCGAGCACCAGGATCCGGTCGGAGATGCGCATGACCAGTTTCATGTCGTGCTCGACCAGCACCACCGCGACGCCGTCGTCGGCGATCTTGCGGATCAGCTTCTCGATCTCCTCGGTCTCGACCGGATTGCAGCCGGCCGCCGGCTCGTCGAGCAGCAGCACCTTCGGTTCGGCGGCGAGCGCCCGAGCGATTTCGAGGCGCTTCAACGCGCCATAGGGCAGGTTCGCGGCTGCGATGTCCGCCAGCGCGGCAAGGCCGACGCGCTCCAGCAGGGCATCGGCGACCGCCGCGCTCTTGCGGTTCTGGCGCCCGGTCGAGGGCAGGGCGAACAGGTGGGCGAGGAGGCCGCGCTGTTCGCGCAGGTGCCGGCCGACCATCACGTTCTCCCGCGCGGTCATGCGGAAGAACACCTGCAGGTTCTGGAAGGTGCGCGACAACCCGCGCTCCGCCAGCCGGTTCGGCTCCAGCGCGGTGACCGGCTCGCCGGCCAGCCGCACGCTGCCGGACTTCGGCCGATAGATGCCGGAGACCAGATTGAACAGCGTGGTCTTGCCGGCGCCGTTCGGGCCGATGATCGAGAACACCTCGCCGGCCCGTGCCGAGAAGCTGACATTGTCGACGGCGCGCACGCCGCCGAACGCGATGCCGATCTCGTTGACCTCGAGGAGGGGCGTCGTCGCTGTCACGTCTTCCACCTCCCCTTGAAGAGCGCCGCAAGGCTCGGCACGATGCCGGCGCGCAGCACGATCATGATCACCATCATGATCAGGCCGAGGATCATGTGTTCGTAGTCGTGGAAGCCGGTCAGCACCTGCGGCAGCACGACGAGGATCGCAGCGCCCGCCAGCGAGCCGAGGATCGAGCCCATGCCGCCGAGCACGACCATGGTGACGAGTTCGATGGAATGCAGGAAATTGGCCTTGTCCGGCGTCACGAAGCCGTTGAGCAGCGCCAGCGTCGAGCCGGCGACCGAGGCATAGACCGCCGAGATGACGAAGACGGTGAGCTTGGCGCGGGCAACGTCGATGCCGGCGACGCGCGCGGCGACCTCGGAGTCGTGCAGGGCCCTGAGCGCCCGGCCCGTCGGGCTGGCGACGAGGTTGCAGGCGATCCAGGCGCCGATGACCAGAAGGCCGCCGGTGATCCAGTACCAGGTGTCGGCGCCGCGCACCCGCCAGCCGAACAGCGTCAGCCGCTCCACCGGCATGCCGTCCGGCCCGCCGGTCAGCCAGGCCTCGTTGGAAATCGTCATGGCGATGAGGATGCCGAAGCCGAGGGTGGCGACGGCGAGGTAATGCCCCTTGAGCCGCAGGATCGGCCGGCCGACCAGGAAGGCGAGGGCGGCGGTGGCAAAAGCGCCGACAAGGGCCGCGACGAGCGGGTGCAGGCCGAATTGCGCCGGCAGCACGGCGACCGCATAGGCGCCGATGCCGAAGAAGCCGGCATGGCCGAGGCTCACCTGGCCGGCATAGCCCATCAAGAGATTGAGACCGATCACGGCGAGCGCCGAGATCCAGACCAAGGCGGCGACGCGGTAATAGAAGTTGGAGGGCATGGCGAAGGACAGCGCGACGACCAGCAGCGCGATCACGAGCGGCACGGCGAGCCGGTGGGAGAGGAGCCTGCCCATGGTCACACGCGCTCCACGCTGGCCTTGCCGAACAGCCCGCCCGGCAGGGCGAAGAGCACGATCAGGATGACGATGAAGGCGATGGCGTCCTTGTAGGTGGAGGAGATGTAGCCGGCGCCGAGCGCTTCCAGCAGGCCGACCGCCAGCCCGCCGACCACCGCGCCGAGCGGGTTGCCCATGCCGCCGAGCATCGCCGCGGCGAAGCCCTTGAGCGCCAGCAGCATGCCGACATCGTAGCTGGTCAGGGTGATCGGGGTGACGAGGATGCCGGCGATGGCGCCGATCGCCGCCGACATGACGAAGGACAGGCCCATCACGAAGGAGGTGTTGATGCCGACGAGGCGGGCCGCCAGCCGGTTAGCCGCCGTCGCCAGCACGGCCTTGCCGATCAGCGTGCGGTTGAAGAAGGCCCAGAGCAGCACGACGATCACCGCCGCGCCGCCCAGCACCCAGAAGCTCTGCGGCAGGATCGCGGCGCCGCCGAAGCGGATCGGCGTGTTGCCGGAAAAGGCGGGAAGAGAGTGGAACTGCTTGTCGAACACAACTTGCGCGAGGCCGCGCAGGAAGATCGAGGCGCCGATGGTGATGATGATCAAGGTCACCGGCGAGGCGCCGCGCGCCGGCTCGATCGCCAGCCGGTGCAGCAGCAGGCCGACGACCATCGCGACCAGCACCGCACCGAGCGCGGCCAGCGGCAGCGGCACGCCGGCGGCGGTGGCGAAGACCGTGGTCATGCCGCCGATCATGACGAATTCGCCTTGCGCGAAGTTCACCACGTCGGAGGCGTTGTAGATGATGGTGAAACCGAGCGCGACCAGCGCGTAGACCGCGCCGACCGTCAGGCCGGAAACACAGAATTGCAGCAACTCGGGCATGGGTCCGCCGTCAGCTTGCCCGCGCCGTCGCGGCGGCCGGGCCGGGGGCCTACAATGTCGGGTGCAGTGGGTAGCCGCCGCGCGCGCCGGAGCGAACCGGCGCGCGCGGCGGGGCAGTGCTTGCGCGTTACTCGACCAGCGTCCAGTCGCCGTCGCGGATCTCCAGCATCCGGAAGGCGGTCAGGTCGAGGCCCATATGGTCGTCCGGCGACATGTTGACGACACCGGCGGTGCCCATGAAGCCCGAGGTCTTCTCGATCTCGTCGCGGATCGCCTTGGGGTCCTCGGAGCCGGCGCGCTGCATCGCCTCGACCAGGATCATCAGCCCGTCATAGGCATGGCCGCCGAAGGTCGACACCGGCTGGCCGGTCTTTTCCTCGTAGGTCGTCTTGTATTCGACGACGACGGCCTTCTGCGGGTCGTCGTCCGGCAGCTTTTCGGCAACCAGAAGCGCGGAGGCCGGCAGGCGCACGCCCTCGGCGGCATCGCCGGCAAGGTCGATGAAGGACTTCGAGGCAACGCCGTGGCTCTGGTAGAGCGGCACGTCGATGCCGAGCTGCTTGTAGTTGCGGGTCACGATCGCCGGACCCTGGCCGAAGCCGGGATTGACGACCGCCTGCAGGCCGGCGGCGTTCTTGATGTTGGTGAGCTGCGGCGTCATGTCGGAATCGCTCGGACCATAGGTCTCGTCCGCGACGATCTCGATGCCGTAATTGCCCACCACCTCAAGACACTGCTCGCGCATCGACTTGTCGAAGCCGCCGGTGCCGGAGATCATGCCGATCCTGGCAATCCCCTGGGTCTGCATGTCGGCGAAGATCTTCTCGCAGGCCATGCGGTCGGTATGCGGGGTCTTGAAGGTGAACTCCTTCACCGGATCGATGATGACCACGGCGCCGGCGAGCGAGATGAAGGGAATGCCCGCATCCTCGAAGACCGGGATCATCGCCATCGTCGTGCCGGTGGTCGAGCCGCCGACAACCGCGACGACCTGATCGTCCTCGACCAGACGGGTGGCGAAGGTGCGCGCCTTGTTGGCGTCGGCGCTGTCGTCATAGACGATCAGTTGCAACTGCTTGCCGTTGACGCCGCCTTCGGCGTTCAGCTTCTCGACATACATTTCCAGCGTCTTGGCCTCGGGATCGCCGAGGAAGGACGCGGGGCCCGTGACCGACAGCGGTGCGCCGATCCTGATCGTGTCGGCCGCCGCAGGGGCGGCCCAGACCATGGCGACACCGGCCAGCAGGGCCGCGCCACGGATGCATTTTCCGAAAACTGCCATTCTTGTTTCCTCCCACAGGTCCAGTGCAGTCTGTTTCCGGTCTCCCGTTCGAAAACAGGGGCCGGGGCAAACGCGTCGCCGCCGGCCCGTCCGTTCCTACGCCGCGACCGGGCGGCGCATGGCTGCCACGCGGAAGCGGTTGGCGACGAAGGCGCTGTCGCACAGACAGGCATTGCCGGCCGGGTTCGCTCCGGTGACGTGATAGTCGGAGAAGGCGGCGGACTGGTTGACGAAGATGCCGCCGGTCAGGTTGACCGAAAGCGCCACGCCGGCCTCGGCGAAGGCATCGGCCGCCTTGTCGATCACGGTTTCGTCCGTCGCGTAGAGCGCCGCGGTGATCGCGCCGCGCGCCTTGGCCGAGCCGGCCGCACGGGCGATCGCCTCCTCGGCGCTGTCGGTGGCGATCACGAAGCTGATCGGCCCGAACCGCTCCTCCAGATAGGCCGCCTCGTCCTTCGCATCGACCGCCAGCACGAGCGGGGTCGCCGAGCGGGCGCCGTCCATGCCCTCGACCGGGGTGCTGTCGCGCAGCACCTTGCCGAGCTTGCGGGCCTCCGCCACGCGCTGCAGCGTCGCCTCGCTCTGCACCGCGCCGAGCACGCCGGCCGCGCGCTGCGGATCGCCCAGCAGCTTGTCGACGGCGGTGGCGATGGCGCCGGCCACTTCGTCGAAGCTCTTGTGGCCCTCGTCGGTGTCGATGCCATCGCGCGGCACGAAGATGTTCTGCGGCGCGGTGCACATCTGCCCGGAATAGAGCGACAGCGAGAAGGCGATGTTGCCGGCCATGCCGCGCATCGACGGCGTGCCGGCGATGACGATGGAGTTGACGCCGGCTTCCTCGGTATAGACCAGCTTGCCCTTCGCGTTCTCGCGCACCCAGGCGCCAAAGGCCGGCGAGCCGGTAAAGTCGATGATCGCGACGTCGGGATGGGTGACCAGCTCCTTGGTCAGCGGCTTGTCGGCGGTGTCCGCCGCGAGCTGCAGCACGTTCGGATCGAAGCCGGCCTCGACAAGCACCTCGCGGCCGATCTTGACGGTCAGCGCCAGCGGCAGGATCGCGCCCGGATGCGGCTTGACGATCACCGGATTGCCGGTCGCAAGGCTGGCGAAGAGGCCCGGATAGCTGTTCCAGGTGGGGAAGGTGGCGCAGCCGATGACCAGCGCCGGACCGCGCGGCACGATGCGGAACTGCTTGTCCAGCACCAAGGGGTCCTTCGGGCCTTGCGGCTTTTCCCAGCGCACCGCGCCGGGAATGCGGCTCATCTCGTCATAGGCATAGGCGACGGCTTCCAGCCCCCGGTCCTGCGCATGCGGGCCGCCGGCCTGGAACGCCATCATGAAGGCCTGGCCGGAGGTGTGCATCACCGCATTGGCGAAGAGGAAGCTCTGCCGGTTGATGCGTTGCAGAATCTCCAGGCAGACGCCGGCGCGCGCTTCCGCGCTCGCCTTGCCCCAGCCGTCCATCGCGGCCTTCGCCGCGGCAACGGCCATGTCCGGCGTGGTCTCGGGATAGGTGACGGCAAGGTCGAGGCCGAAGGGGCTGACCTCGTGGCCGACCTGCCCGCCGGACGTCGGCTGGTCCAGCTCGAACGGCTTGCCGAGCAGGGCCTTGAAGGCGGCCTCGCCGTCGTCCTTCGCGCTCTCGCCATAGACCTTGCCGGAGGGGACCTCGGGATAGGCGGACCAGTAGCCGCGGCTATGGATCGTCTCCACCGCCGTGTCGAGGGTCGCCTTGTGCGTGTCGAAGAATGCGGCCATGACCGTCTCCCTGCGGGACGCGCTGGCCGGGCGCACGCCGACAGGGGCCCGTCTCGCGGGCTCCGCTGGCGTTGTCCTCCCGGCGGACGCGCCGCCTGTGTCTTGCCCGCCTCTCCGGTCGCGTCCAGACTTCGGCCTGATCGCGATGCCACGGGGGCGGGTCGGTTCGTTGGTCCGGACGTGATTGACAGCGCCCGATTGACGATCATAATAATTGACCGACCGGTTGGTCAGTCAAGTGAAAAATCACGAGGGCGACCGGTACGCGTCACGACGGGGGAGGGCACCTTGAGGGTGGAACCACGTCGCGGCGGCGGCACCGGCGCAACGGGAGGGCGCATGCAAACCGAGACTTCTGCGGCTCACGGCGGGGCGGAGCCCGCGCCCGTTCTGGTCGAGCGCGAGGGCGGCGTCCTCGTCGTCACCCTGAACCGGCCGGACAAGCTGAATTCCTTCAACGAGGCGATGCACGCCGCGCTGCGCGAGGCGATGGACATTGCCGAGAGCGATGCCGACATCCGCTGCGTGCTGCTGACCGGCGCCGGGCGCGGCTTCTGTGCAGGCCAGGACCTCAGCGACCGCGTCACCGCGCCGGGCGATGCCCCGCCGGACCTCACCCGCACCATCGAGGCGAACTACAATCCGCTGCTGCGCCGGCTGAAGGCGCTGCCGAAGCCGGTCGTCTGCGCTGTCAACGGCGTTGCCGCAGGCGCCGGCGCCAATATCGCGCTGGCCTGCGACATCGTTCTCGCCGCCGAGAGCGCCAAGTTCATCCAGGCCTTCTCGAAGATCGGCCTGGTGCCCGATTCCGGCGGCACCTGGACGCTGCCGCGCCTGGTCGGCCTTGCCCGCGCCAAGGCGCTGGCGCTGCTTGCCACCCCGGTCTCCGCCCGCCAGGCGGAGGACTGGGGCATGATCTGGAAGGCCCTGCCGGATGGCGAGTTGATGGGCGAGGCGCGCCGGCTTGCCGGAGAACTCGCCGCCGCGCCGACCTTCGGCCTCGGCCTCGTCAAGCAGGCGCTGGAAGCCTCCTTCGGCAACGATCTCGATACGCAGCTCGACCTGGAGCGCGATCTGCAAGGGCTGGCCGGACGCTCCCCGGACTACGCGGAAGGCGTCGCCGCCTTCATGGCCAAGCGCGCGCCCGTCTTCACCGGCCGCCCGCCGAAGGGCGCGGGCCAGGATGGGGAGGCATGACCATGACCGACACGCAAACCGCACGGCCGGCCAGCAGCATGAGCCCGGAGGAGCTGGCGCGCGCCTGCGCCGAGGCCATGTGGGCCGGCGACAAGGCGAGCCAGGGTCTCGGCATGGAGATCCTCGAGGTCGGGCCGGGCCGCGCGGTCATTGCCATGACCGTCACCGAGGCGATGGTCAACGGCCATGGCATCTGCCACGGCGGCTATATCTTCACGCTGGCGGATTCGGCCTTCGCCTTTGCCTGCAACAGCCACAACCAGAACACGGTGGCGAGCCATTGCGCGGTCAGCTTCCTGCGGCCCGGACGGCTCGGCGAGCGGCTCGTCGCGGCGGCTGTCGAGCGCTGGCGCGAGGGGCGCTCCGGCATCACCGACGTCACCGTGACCAATGCGGCGGGCGAGGTGCTGGCCGAGTTTCGCGGCAATTCCCGCACCATCAAGGGCACCCATCTGCCGACCGGGTGACCCGCGGGGGCGACGGCTTTCAACAAGAGCATTGGCCGCGCGCGGCGGAGCCCCGCGACGGCACAGGACAATCCGGGGAGGATGACACGCATGTTCGATCTGGCGCCGAAGCCGGGCGATCTCGACCCTATCGAAACCGCGTCGCGCGACGAGATCGCGGCCCTGCAGCTCGACCGGCTCAGGTGGTCGCTGCGTCACGCCTATGACAACGTTGCCCATTACCGCAAGAGCTTCGAGGAGGCCGGCGTCCATCCGGACGACCTGAAGACGCTGGCGGACCTCGGCCGGTTCCCCTTCACCCACAAGCAGACCCTGCGCGACAACTATCCCTTCGGCATGTATGCCGTGCCGCGCGAGCAGGTGGCGCGTGTCCATGCCTCCTCCGGCACGACCGGCAAGCCGACCGTCGTCGGCTACACCCGCAACGACATCAAGACCTGGGCGACGGTGATGGCCCGCTCGCTGCGCGCCGCCGGCGCCCGGCCGGGCATGATCTGCCATGTCGCCTATGGCTACGGCCTGTTCACCGGCGGTCTTGGCGCCCATTACGGCGCCGAGGAACTGGGCATGACCGTCGTGCCGATCTCCGGCGGCATGACCGAGCGCCAAGTGTCCTTGATCGAGGACTTCCGCCCCGACGTCATCATGGTGACGCCGTCCTACATGCTGGCGATCCTCGACGAGTACCGCGCGCGCGGCATCGATCCGCGCGAAACCTCGCTCAAGGTCGGCGTCTTCGGCGCCGAGCCCTGGACCAACGCCATGCGCCAGGAGATCGAGACGGCGTTCGACATGCATGCGGTCGACATCTACGGCCTGTCGGAGGTGATGGGGCCGGGCGTTGCCAATGAATGCGTCGAGACCAAGGACGGACTGCACATCTGGGAAGACCATTTCTATCCCGAGATCATCGACCCGGTGACCGGCGAGGTGCTCCCCGACGGCGAGATCGGCGAACTCGTCTTCACCTCGCTGACCAAGGAGGCGATGCCGGTCATCCGCTACCGCACCCGCGACCTGACGCGCCTGCTGCCGGGCACGGCCCGCTCGATGCGGCGGATGGAGAAGGTGACGGGGCGCTCCGACGACATGATGATCCTGCGCGGCGTCAACGTCTTCCCGACCCAGATCGAGGAGCAGTTGCTGCGGGTCGAGGGGCTCGCCCCGCACTATCAGGTGGAATTGACACGCTCGGGCCGGATGGACGAAATGACCGTCCATGTCGAGGCGCTTCCCACCCATGCCGACGACGCGCAGCGCGCCGCCTCCGCGGCCGAGCTGAGAACGCATATCAAGAACGTCATCGGGATCAGCACCCGTATCGCCGTCTCCGATCCGGGCGTGCTGGAGCGCTCCATGGGCAAGGCGAAGCGGGTGATCGACAACCGGCCGAAGGCCTGATAGGCCGGCGGCCGCAACAACAGGATCAGCGGTCGCGGGACCTTCCGCGACCGGACCACCGGGGGACTGGACGACATGGCACGCCCGCGCGCCGAGGACTATGACGACAAGCGCAAGGCGATCCTGAAGACCTCGGCGGAGCTCTTTGCCGAACACGGGTTCGACCGCGCTTCGATGAACCAGATCGCGCTCGGCTGCGGCGTTTCCAAGGCGCTGCTCTACCACTACTACGCCAACAAGGACGCGCTGCTCTTCGACATCATCCGCGATCATCTCGACGAGCTGATCGCCGCGGTGGAGGAGGGCGGCTCGCCCGATCTTGCCGGCGAGGAGCTGCTGCTCGGCTATGTCTCGGCGCTGCTCGACGCCTATCGCGACGCCAATGCCGAGCACAAGATCCAGATCAACGAGATGAAGCGGCTGCCGGCCGAGCAGCAGGAGGAGCTGAAGGCGCGCGAGCGCCGCCTGGTGCAGCTCTTCGCCGGCGCCCTGGCGCAGGCGGTGCCGCAGCTCTCCGAACCCGGCTCGGCGCTGCTGAAACCGGTGACCATGAGCCTCTTCGGCATGGTCAACTGGCATTATCTCTGGTTCCGCGAGGGTGGCCCGGTCAGCCGCTCCGACTACGCCCGCATCGCCACTCGCCTCATCCTCGACGGCGCGCGCAGCCTCGCCGGCTGAGAGCCGGCGCCGACGGCACGCCGCCTGTCTGGTCTGGCTGTGCGGCGCTAGCCGCCGGTCGACCGTTCGGCCGGCCAGTTGCGGTCACCCTCCGGCAGCATGAAGACCTGGCCCGGATAGATCAGGTCCGGATTGCGGATCTGGTCCTTGTTGGCCTGGTAGATCGTCGTGTAGCGGATGCCGGCGCCGTAGCGGCGCTGCGAGATGGTCCACAGATTGTCGCCGGTGCGGATGATCACGCTGGGGATCTGCCGGCTGCCGGCATCGCCGCTGGCGCCCGAGCCTGCACCGGCCTCGCCCGACAGCGCCACGGGGCGCAGGATGACGGCCTCGTCGGCGGCCTTTTCGAAGGTCACCTCGGCACGGGCGGCCACCGCACCGTCGCCGGCCGTCACCTGGTCGGCGCGCAGGGCCACCTCGCCCGGGTTGACCTCGCCTTGCGTTTCCAGCAGCCAGCGGCCTTGCGCATCCGTCCTCGCCTCGCCGACCAACTGGTTGTCGAGATAGACGCGCACGTTGCTGTTGGGCTGGCCCGAACCGGCGACGAAGACCTTCGTGCCTTCCGCTTCGACGGCCTCGACCGTGACGGTCGGCGTGGCATCGCTGTCGGCCGGTACCGTCCCGGCGAGTGCCTCGGCAGCAGCGCCTGCGGCAGGTGTATCGACGCTTTCGGCGGGCGTGGGAGCCTCGGCCGTCTGCTGCGCGCCGGCCGCTGCCGGCTCCGTCGTTCCGGTCCCGGAGGGGGCGGCGTCCGCGAGCTGCGGCTGTGCCGGAGCATCGCTCTGCGGCAGGTCCTGCGCCGGGGCGCCCTGTCCCGCCGACGCCTGTTCGCTCTCGCTGCCGGTCGCGGCTTGCGGCGCGGCGGCGACGTCCTGCGTGCCGGCCGGAGCGTCGCCCGGCTGGTCCGACGTCGCCTGTTGGGGCGCCGCCTGTCCGGATGTCGCCTGATCGGCGGCAGCGCCGGCGTCGGCGATCTGCTGCGGCTTCTGAAGGATCTGCGACGGCGCGCCGGGCTCGTTGAGCATGACCAGCACTTCGCCGGCCGACCGGTCCTGCGGCACGGAGACGGCCATCGACTGGCTCGATTCGTTGAGCACCTTGCCGTCGGCGTCACGGGTTTCCAGCGTCACCGCATGGGCCCCGGGGGGCAGCGGCTCGTCGAGCACGATGGCGAATTCGCCGGCGGCATTGGCGATGCCTCTGCCGACCACCTGGCCGTTCGCCAGCAGCGCGACGATCGCCCCGGCCTCGGAGCGGCCGGCAACGACGGCCGAGCCGTCCGGTTCGACCCGCATCAGGTCGAACGAGGGAAGCGCGGCGATCCGCTCATCCGCCGTCTTGCCGCCGATATCGGTGGTGTCCTGGGGCGTTGCGGCCGCCTGCGGCTCTTCGGTCTTGGCAGGTGCTTCGGTTGCGGCGGTCTGTGTCGCCGCCTCACCGGTCGCCGGCGCCTCCGCCGTCTGTCTGGCAGGGCCATCGTCCTTCTGCGACAGGTGGTAGCCAACCGCGCCGGCACCGACAAGGCCGAGCAGGACAAGCAACTGGATGATGAGTTTCTGCGACATGAAGACCCCGCGCTCCCCGCGATTCGCACCCTGCGGTTCCCGGTACGATATAATATGTGCCGCAGGCCCCGGAATTCCACCGCATGACTATACGCTAAAGCGCCAGCCGGCAAGCAAGCCGGCCCTCTGATCTGCACCGTTTCGCAGCGTTTTCGCGTCGGTCCCGTCCAGGCACGCGCCGGACGCTGCATGCTTGACCCGGAGGGACAGGGACGGCACATCTAAAGGCATGAAACAGGATCATACGACACCTTGCGGCGAGACCGAGGTCCGCCGCCTGTCCTCCGTTTGCGTCTATTGCGGCACCGGCGAGGGGACCGAACCCCATTATATGGCGGCGGCGCGGGAGCTTGGCCGCACGCTTGCCGCCGAAAGGCTGAACCTCGTCTATGGCGGCGGCTCGCTCGGGCTGATGGGGGCGGTCGCCCGCTCCGCGCTGGAGGCCGGCGGCCATGTCACCGGTGTCATCCCCGGCTTCCTGGAGGAGCGCGAGGTGATGATGCAGGCGGTCAGCGAGTTGATCGTCACGCGCGACATGCACGAGCGCAAGCGCACCATGTTCGAGCGCGCCGACGGCTTCGTGGCGCTGCCCGGCGGCATCGGCACGCTGGAAGAGGTGGTGGAGATGCTGACCTGGGGGCAGCTCGGCCAGCATTGCAAGCCGGTGGTGCTGGCGGACATCGGCGGCTTCTGGCGCCCCCTCATCGACATGCTGGTGCATATGCGGGCGGAAGGCTTCATCCGCGCCGGTTTCGAGGTCGACTACCGGGTGGCGACCAGCGTCGCCGAGATCCTCCCCGCCCTGCGCCGTCCGTCCGGTCTGCGCAAGGACGACACCGAGGCCGGCCTCGCCGATCTAGCGAAGCTCTGACCCCTGCCAAGAAGGGGGGGCGACCGGCCGTCCCGAGGATGGGACGACAGAAGCCGAAGGATGCGAAAGAGCCCGCGGGATGGGGTCCCGCGGGCTCTTTCCTTATGGGTTCACTCGGCAGCCTGCGGCAGGCCGTCGGGCGGAGCCCTGCGCTCGTCCTTGCGCGGGCCGATTGCGGTGACTGTCGCCGATCCCGGCGCGCCGAAGACCGCCGAGGCCGGCGCCACGGGCGCTGCCGGCTGCTGCTGCGGCCCGTCCCGCTCCTCTTCTTCGAGGGCATCGGAGGCCGTTGCGGCGTCCGCCTTTCCGCCCCGCCAGGAGGCGAACATCCGCATCCATACCGTCGGCATCGCCAGCATGGTCGGGATGACGATCAGCGTCAGGATGGTGGCGAAGCCGAGACCGAAGATCACCGCCGTCGAAAGCTGGACCCACCACACCGCCGTGATCGAGCCAAGCGCGACCACCCGGTTGAAGAAGTCGAGATTGAGCTGGGTCATCATCGGCACCAGGCCGGCGATGGTGGTGATGGTGGTGAGAAGCACCGGCCGGATACGCTGCGCCGAGGTCTTCAGCACGGCTTCCACCGGTTCGATCCCGTCCTCGCGGAAGCGGTTGTAGGTGTCGATCAGCACGATGGCGTTGTTCACCACGATGCCGGCCAGCGCCACCACGCCCGTTCCCGTCATGATGATCGAGAACTTCTGCCCCATCAGCGCCATGCCGAGCAACACGCCGAAGATCGACATGATCACCGTCGAGAGCGTCAGGAACGTCTGGTAGAAGCTGTTGAACTGCGTCACCAGGATGATGAACATCAGGAACAGCGAACCGACCATCGCCTTCATCAGGAACTCGCCGGACTCCTTCTGGTCCTCGTCGGCGCCGCGGAACCGGAAGGAAACGTTGTCCGGCCATTGCTGGGTGTCGAGCCAGGCCTGCAACTCCGCCACCTTGTCGTTGGCGGTCAGCGGCCGCGTGACGCCGTCCGCTGTGGTGATCGTGTCGGTCATCACCACATTGGCCTTCACGTCCATCGCATAGAGCCCGTCGCGGCGGGTGATCGTCGTCACCTTCTGCTGCGGTGCCCGGTCGATGAAGTTCGACAGCGGCACCTGGCCGAGCGGCGTCTGCAGGCGCAGGGAATCGAACCGGTCGAGCGTGCGCTCCGTCTCCGGCAGGCGGACGCGGATGTCCACCTCGTCTTCCGAATCGTCCGGCCGGTACTTGCCGATCAGCACGCCGTTGGTGACGAGCTGCACCATCGAGCCGACCGAGCCGATGCCGGCCTGGAACCGGCCCGCCTGCTCGCGGTCGATGGAGATCTGCCATTCGATGCCCGGCAGGGGGCGGCTGTCCTCGCGGTCCTGCAGGCTTTCCATCGTGTCGACATGGCTGCGCACCTTGGCCACCGCCGCCGTCAGGTCGTTGTAGCTGGTGGAGGTGATCTGCAGGCGGACGTCCTTGCCCGTCGGCGGGCCGCCCTCGATCTCGCGGGTTTCCACGAAGATGCCCGGCAGGCTCGCCGTGCGCTCGCGAATTTCGGCGGAGATCTGCTTCCAGTTCCGCCGGCAGCAATAGTCGGAGAACTCCAGGTTGATCTGGGCGATCACGTCGGCGGGCTTGTCCTGCACGCCCATCATGCCGCCGCCGCTGCTGCTGCCGGTGGTCACCGACATCACCGCGTTCTTGATGCCCTTGACGTCGATCACCTCGCGCTCGACGGCGAGCGCCAGGTTCAGAGCCTCGCGGGCGGAGAAGTTGCCGCGCGCCGAGACCAGAACGATGGCCGAGTTCGGCTCCTCCTCGACGAAGAACTCGACGCCCTGCGAGTTGGCCATGAAGTAGGTCAGGATGCCGCCGGACAGCAGCACCAGACCGACCAGCGTCACCACGTTGCCGATCGGCCGACCGGCGCAGAAGCCCAGCATCCGGACATAGAGGCCGGTGAAGCCACGGATCTTGCGCGGGTCGAACTTCTCGCCCGCCGACAGCAGCCGGGCCATGTGCTGCTCTTCCGCCGCGATCCGCCGGGCCCGGCGGCGCGACAGCCGGATCAGCGGCGCCAGGCCGCGATAGGCGGCAAGTCCCGCCGCAAGGCCCGCGCCGGCGGCGACCGGCAGAACCAGCATCGAGGGCAGGGGCAGCAGGCCTGCCGTCGCCGGATGGGCGAGCAGCACGGCCACCACCGCCCCGACCAGCAAGGCCATCACCCATTCGGCATTGCGGCCGACCCAGGAGATGGCGCCGGACATGGCCGCGCCGGTGACGGGAAGGAAGACCAGCGCGGTCAGCAGCGAGGCGCTGAGCACGATGATCACCATGATCGGCAGGTAGCTCATGAACTCGCCGGCAACGCCGGGCCACAGCAGCATCGGCAGGAAGGCGGCCAACGTCGTCGCCGTCGAAGACACGATCGGCCAGAACATCAGCTTCGAGGCGCGGATATAGGCCTCCTGCGCCTCCATGCCCTCGGCGACCTTGCGGTCGGCATACTCGACCATGACGATGGCGCCGTCGACCAGCATGCCGACGGTCAGCACCAGGCCGAACATCACCATCGTGTTCACCGTCATGCCCACCGACTGCAGGATCAGGAAACCGACCATGAAGGAGGCGGGAATGGCGATGCCGACGAGCAGCGCCGATTTGATGCCGAGCGCCCAGATGATGACCACCATCACCAGGAAGATGGCGGTCAGGATCGAGGCCTCCAGCGAGCCGAGGATTTCGTAGATGTCCTCCGACTTGTCGAGGATGAAGTCGATCCGGATCGTCTCCGGCCAGTCCTTCGTGACCGAGGCCACGACCGCGCGCACCGCCGCGTTGTTCTCGATGATGTTGGTGCCCTTGCGCTTGACCACGTCGATGGAGATCGCCGGATGACCGTTGACGCGGGTGAAGCTGGTCGGATCCTTGAAGGTGCGGCGGATCTCGGCGATGTCGCCGAGCGTCACGACGCCTTCGCCGCTCTGCTTGATCGGCAGGGTGTAGACGTCGGCCGCGGTCTCGACGAGGCCCGGAACCTTGACGTTGAAGCGGCCCTGGCCGTTGTCCAGGAAGCCGGCGGGCACCAGTTGGTTGTTGTTCGCCAGCGAGGTCAGCAGTTCCTGCTGGGTGACCTGGTAGGATTCCAGCTTCATGCTGTCGATGATGACTTCCAGCAGTTCCTCCCGATGGCCGGAAAGGTCCGCCTTCAGCACGGTCGGAATCGCCTCGATGTCGTTCTTCAGCCGCCGCGCGTGCCGGTACAGCGTGCGCTCCGGCACGTCGCCCGACAGGGTGACGAAGATCGTCGGCATCAAGGCGAAGTTGGTTTCGGTGATGGTCGGCTCGTCGGCTTCCGACGGCAGCTCCGCCTTGGCCTGATCGACCTTGTCCCGGACGTCGGCGAGCGCCTTGGTCTTGTCGAAGTCGATGTTGAACTCCAGCAGGACGCCGACATGGCCTTCGCCGGAGATCGTGGTGATCTCCTTCAGCCCGTCGAGGCCGCGCAGGGAGGTTTCCATCGGCCTGGCGATCAGACGCTCCGCGTCGCCGGGCGAAATGCCCTGCTGGGTGATCGACACGTAGAACACCGGGATGTCGATGTCCGGATCGGCCTCTTTCGGCACGCCGATATAGGCCATGATGCCGGCCGCGACCATCACCACCATCAGGGTGAGGACGGTCTTCGGCCGTCGCAGGACAGTCTCGAGCATCGAGATCATTGCGTGGCCTCCGCCGTGCTGGTCACCGGTTCGACCACCTGGCCGTCGGTTACGTAGTCCTGACCGGTCACGATCAGCCGCACCTGCTCGGGCAGGCCGCCGACCCACAGGCCGTCGATGTCGCCGCCGAGCACGATCACCGGGTGGAAGACCACGCGGTTCTCCTCGTCGACGGCGCGGATGCCGAGCGTGCCGGCGTCATTCAGCGTCAGGACGCCGGAGCTGAGCTGGTGGGCGCGTTCCTCGCGCAGCGGCACTCTGGCAGTCGCGGTGATGCCGTCGCGGATCGCGCCATCCTTGTTGTCGATGACGATCTCGACACGGAAGGTGCGGGTGGACGAGTCGGCGGCCGGCGCGATGTAGCGGATCCTGCCGGTGGCTGTGCCGCCCGCGACGAGTTCCACCTCTGCCTCCTGGCCGATCTCGAGCTTGCCCACGTCGCGCTCCGACACCTGGCCGATCGCCAGGATCGGGTCGGCGTCGATGATCGTGGCGCAGATGCCGCCGATGGCGAGGACCGTGCCGACACTGACCATCGGGCTCTCGACAATGCCGGAAATCGGCGCCTTGATGATCGTGCGGGCCAGCTCGAGCTCCTGCTCCTCCAGCTTGGCGCTGGCGGCGTCCATCGCCGCGCGCAGCGCGGCAACGCGGGTCTGGGCGGTGAAGCCCTTCTCCTTGAGCTGGGTCGCGGCGGTGTGGTCGAGCTCCGCCTGGGCAAGCAGCGCCTTGGCTTCCAGCACCTTGGCCTCGCGCGCGCCCTTGTCGAGCACGCAAAGCACGTCGTCCTTGGCGATCCGCTGCCCTTCCTGGACCCGCCTTTCGGCCACCCGGCCGCTGGTTTCCGCTCGGACCTCGACTTTGGCATCGGCCTCCGTGCGGCCGCGGATCACCAGGACCGAGCGGCGCGGTTCGGCGACGATGTCGCGCACGGCGACGCGGAACGGCTTTGCCGCCGCTTCCTCCGCGCGCTGCGAGGGGGGCGGCGTTGCATTCGGCGAATCGGCGAGGCCGCCGGCGACAAAGGTGCCCGTCCACATCCAGCCCGCGACGCCGGCGACGATGCCGACCGCGAGAACGTAGGAGAAGCGGATCTTCATTCGGTGATCTCCGGGGAGGTTTCGGTCACTCGGCCGCCTGCGGGAGGGCAGGGAGGCCGCGTGCGATGTCTTCAAGTCGGTGTCGGTTCGCTTCCAGGAAGCGGATGTCCTCGGTCATGCAACTGCGCCCGTATTCCAGGATGAAGCGGGCTGCCGGACGGTGGTCGCAGGGCTCGCCGGCAATGGCTTCGAGCTTGGCCAGATCCCCACGCATATGCTCCAGTCGCGCGTCGATGGCCTTGCGGATGACGTCCGGCCCCACCATTTCGGCGCACATGGCGACCAGCAGGAACGGCGAGCGGTAGATGTCCGGCGCCGGCAGTTGGCTGAGGTCGCGGATGAACTCGGCGCGGCCGGCCTCGGTGATCGAATAGACCTTGCGCGAGGGCTTGCCGCTCTGGGCCTCCTCGCGCACCGTGACGAGCCCTTCGGCCTCCAGCCGCGCCAGCGCGGGATAGATCGAGCCGAAACTGGCGTCGACGAAGTAGCTGTACTTGCCTTCGGTCGAGAGCTTGCGGATCTCATAGCCGGTGGCGTCTCCGAAATTCAGGATTGCAAGGCACAGTGTTCTGACGCTCATACTCAGGTCCCTTCCACCCTCGCCGGGAATGGCGGCCCGTCGCCCTGCCGAAAAGCGGGCGATCTTGTTGTCCGGCCGTCGCGGGTCGCGGTCCTTGCGGTGCGATCCGTCCTTCCGTTCTCATGGCCTGTCCGTCCCGACCGTGCTTGCGTTTTTCGCCCGATGGGGGCGCCTGCTGGCTGCGGACAGTGCCGGTTCGGTATATTCTTGATTATGGATATATCGGATCGATATACTTCCGCCTTATATAGGCTTCGGACCCTGCGGCACAAGCGGCCCGTGAGGGATTTTTCGTAGCCTGCAGCTTTTTCCGATGACCTTGAAAGGCGGGGCGCAGCCCTGCCTGCGGCAGTCGACCGCGTGGACATTCCGGGCGTCTGCGCCATCTTCGGGGAACGGTGGCCTGCAAAGGGGCCGGAGCGATGGCCCGACAGCCTTTACGCCGCGAACGAGAGTGCGGATCCATGACCGACATGCAAGACATGCAACCTTCCCGGCGGCCCGGCGGCGTCTCCCGCCTGCTGGCGCAGCCCTTCTTCCGGCTCCTGGCCATCAACTGGCTGATCGGTGCTTTCGCCGCCGCCATCGTTCTTGGCGGGCTGTTGTGGCTCGACACCGGCGGGCTGCGCA
Source organism: Stappia sp. TSB10GB4 (assembly GCF_900185745.1). Lineage (NCBI taxonomy): Bacteria > Pseudomonadati > Pseudomonadota > Alphaproteobacteria > Hyphomicrobiales > Stappiaceae > Stappia > Stappia sp. TSB10GB4. The sequence continues at coordinate 94,968 of NZ_FYAV01000030.1, forward strand.
GCCTGATCCTGGCCTCCGACCAGCCCTGGCTGCCGATCCTGGTGCTGCTGGCGGGCCTGATGATCACCCTGTGCTCGGCCGCCATGGGCGCGGCGATCATGGCGCTGCCCTCCGAGCCGGGCGACGACAGCGGCCGCCGCATGCGCCTCGACGTCAAGGGCGCGCTCGAGCCGGCCCTCGCTCCGGTGCCCGTGCCCGTATCCGTGCCGGCCCGCCCCCGCTCCTGACGCGAAAGCCTTGCATCGGCGCGCGCTTTTGGGTTTCCTCCGGCCTTGAGCAGCCCGCTTCGGGCCTGATCCCCTCGTGCAACGGACGGTCCCAATGAGCGACACCTATCCGCGTGATCTCGTCGGCTACGGACGCGAGACGCCCAATCCGCAGTGGCCGAACGACGCCAACGTCGCCGTCCAGTTCGTCATCAACTACGAGGAGGGCGGCGAGAACTGCCTCCTCCATGGCGACAGCCATTCCGAAGCCTTCCTGTCGGAGATCGTCGGCGCCGCCCCCTGGCACCGCCAGCGGCACATGAACATGGAGTCCATCTACGAATACGGCTCGCGCGCCGGCTTCTGGCGCCTGTGGCGGATGTTCACCGAGCGCTCCATGCCGGTCACCGTCTACGGTGTCGCCACCGCCCTGCAGCGCAACCCGGACGCGGTCGCCGCCATGAACGAGGCCGGCTGGGAGATCGCCTCGCACGGGCTGAAGTGGATCGACTACAAGGATTTCTCGCGCGAGGACGAGAAGCGCCACATGGCCGAGGCGATCCGCATCCACGAGGAGGTCACCGGCTCGCGTCCGCTCGGCTGGTACACCGGCCGCTCGTCGGAGTTCACCCGCGACCTCGTGATGGAGGAGGGCGGCTTCCTCTATGATTCCGACAGCTATGCCGACGATCTGCCCTATTGGGTGGAAGGGCCGTCCGGCCCGCATCTTGTCATTCCCTATACGCTCGATGCCAACGACATGCGTTTCGCGACCGCGCAGGGGTTCAACTCGGGCGACCAGTTCTTCACCTATCTGAAGGACACGTTCGACACGCTCTATGCGGAAGGCGAGGCCGGCGCGCCGAAGATGATGAATATCGGCCTGCACTGCCGTCTGGTCGGCCGCCCGGGACGCGCTGCCGCGCTCGCCCGCTTCCTCGATTATGTCGCCTCGCACGAGAAGGTCTGGGTCACCCGGCGCATCGACATCGCCTGGCACTGGCATGCCCACCACGCCGCCGGCTGAGGCCGGCAAGGCTCCGGCGGAGGTCGAGGCGCTCGCCGGCGCGCTGCTGGACCGGCTGCACGAGACCCAGCCGCTGCGCGTCTGGTCGCTGATCGTCACGATCTTCGGCGATCTCGTCGCCCCGCGCGGCGGCGAGGTCTGGGCCGGCACGCTGTCGGATCTGCTCGGGCTGATGCGCATCGATGCGGCGGCGGTGCGCGCCGCGCTCTCGCGTCTTGCCCGCGACGGCTGGGTCGAGCGCGAGCGCCGGGGCCGGCTGAGCTTCTACGCCCTGTCGGCGGCCGGGCGCGCGACCTTCACCCCGGCTTCGCAGCGCATCTACCGGCTTGCGCCGGAAGCGGGCGAGGGGCGGGCGGTGGAGCTGCGGCTCGTCGTGCTGTCCGAAACGGAGGGCCGCAACGGTCTGCGCGAGGCGGCCCGCAAGGCCGGCTACGGCTTGCTGGCGCCCGGCATCCTGCTCGGCACCCCGGCCAGCCCACCGCTCGACGGGCCCGAGTTTCCGCAAGGGGCGGCGGACGGTGCGGTGACGCTGGCGGCCTCCGTGCTGGCCGGCTCCGATGCCGACCTCGTCGCCCGCGCCTTCGATCTTGCCCCGCTGGCCGGCCGCTATCAGTCCTTCTGCCGGCGCTATGCGCCGCTGGCCGAGGCCCTGGAGAGCGGACGGGATGGGGCGGGGCGCACGCTGCTGTCGCCGGAGACGGCGATGGTCTGCCGTATCCTGCTGGTCCACGACTATCGCCGGCTGATCCTGCGCGATCCGATGCTGCCGCCCGCGCTGCTGCCCGCCGACTGGCCGGGCCTTGCCGCCAACCGGCTGGCCGCCCGTCTCTACGGCGCGTTGCGCAAGCCGGCCGAGGCCTGGATCGCCGCCCATGCGCGCGGCCGCGACGGCCCGCTGCCGCCGCCCGACGCCAGCGAGGCTCGTCGCTTCTCCGCCGGCTGAGCCCTGGAATTCAGTCAAATCAGCAACTTGCGCGAACCGGTTTGGCATACGCAAATGTGTGACAAAAAATACTTGAAACCTAAAAATATCGTCACGTATAATGCGAGGCAGATAAGGCGCGCCGCTTGCGCGTCCCGCATGGCAACCGAGGAGGGGTTGATCGCATGTACACCCAGGCCCTGAACGCCCGTGATGCGTCCGACGAGCGCAGCGAGGACGCCGCGCTGCTCGCCGCCTTCCAGGCCCGCGTCGATGCGGAAGAGAAGATCGAGCCCAACGACTGGATGCCGGAGGCCTATCGCAAGACCCTGGTGCGCCAGATCTCCCAGCATGCCCATTCCGAGATCGTCGGCATGCTGCCCGAGGGCAACTGGATCACCCGCGCCCCGACCCTGAAGCGCAAGGCGGCGCTGCTCGCCAAGGTGCAGGACGAGGGCGGCCACGGTCTCTACCTCTATTCCGCCGCCGAGACGCTGGGTGTTTCCCGCGAAGAGCTCACCGAGCAGCTTCTGTCCGGCAAGGCGAAATACTCCTCCATCTTCAACTACCCGACCCTGACCTGGGCCGATATCGGCGCCATCGGCTGGCTGGTCGACGGCGCGGCGATCATGAACCAGATCCCGCTCTGCCGGTGCTCCTTCGGCCCCTATTCGCGCGCCATGATCCGCGTGTGCAAGGAAGAGAGCTTCCACCAGCGCCAGGGCTACGAACTGCTGCTGGAGATGTGCCGCTCGTCGGAAGAGCAGAAGGAGATGGTGCAGGACGCGCTGAACCGCTGGTGGTGGCCGTCGCTGATGATGTTCGGCCCCTCCGACACCGATTCCAAGCACTCCGCCCAGTCGATGGCCTGGAAGATCAAGCGCTTCACCAATGACGAACTGCGCCAGAAGTTCGTCGACGCGACCGTGCCGCAGGCGCATTATCTCGGCCTGACGCTTCCCGACCCGGACCTGAAGTTCAACGAGGACACCGGCCACTGGGAATATGGCGAGATCGACTGGGAGGAGTTCGCCCGCGTCGTCGCCGGCAACGGCCCGTGCAACCGCGAGCGCCTCGCCGCCCGCCGCAAGGCCTTCGACGAGGGCGCTTGGGTGCGCGAGGCGGCCCTTGCCTATGCCGAAAAGCGCCGCAACCGCCGCGAGGCGGCCCGCATCGCCGCCGAGTGAGCGAGGTCCCGGCGCGGGGCACGCGCCGGGGGCAAGGCATAACGACGTTCCGAAGGAACATGAGGCTGCGCAAGGGCCATGCGCCCGCGAGCCCGAGGGAGAAAACCATGACCGAGAAGAACACGCCGCTCTGGGAAGTCTTCATCCGTTCGCGCACCGGCATGGCCCACCGCCATTGCGGTTCGGTGCATGCGGCCGACGAGGAAATGGCGCTGCAGGCCGCGCGCGACGTCTACACCCGCCGCGGCGAGGGCGTCTCCATCTGGGTGGTGCCGTCCTCGGCGATCGTCGCCTCCGACCCGACCGAGAAGGACGTGATGTTCGAGCCGACCGCCTCCAAGATCTACCGGCATCCGACCTTCTACGAGATCCCCGAAGAAGTCGGCAACATGTGAGTGGGAGCGGCACCATGACCACGACCGACCGGACCGCCGATCTCTTCGCCTACACCCTGCGTCTTGCCGACGATGCGGCCATTCTCGGCCAGCGTCTCGGCGAGTGGTGCGGCCATGCACCGACGCTGGAGGAGGACATCGGCCTTGCCAACGTCGCGCTCGACCATATCGGTCAGGCACGCGCGCTCTACACTTACGCTGGCGAGGTGGAAGGCGAGGGCCGCGACGAGGACCAGCTCTGCTTCCTGCGCCCCGAGCGCCAGTTCAACAACTGCCTGCTGGTCGAGCAACCGAACGGCGATTTCGCGCAGACCATCCTGCGCCAGTTCTTCTTCTCCGCCTTCATGCTGCCGCTGTGGCGCGAGCTGAAGGCCTCGAAGGACGCAACCCTCGCCGCCATCGCCGCCAAGGCGGAGAAGGAAGCGGCCTATCACCTGCGCCATTCCGCCGAGTGGACCATCCGCCTTGGCGACGGCACGACCGAAAGCCATGAGCGCGCCCAGGCGGCCGTCGATCACCTGTGGCCCTATACGAGCGAATTGTTCGAGGTCGACGGGCTGGTCGAGCGGCTGGTCGCAGCCGGCATCGCCGTCGATCCGGCGAGCCTGCGCGACGAGTGGCACGCCACCTTGCGCCAGGTGCTGGACGAGGCGACGCTGCGCCTGCCGCCCGACGGCTGGTTCCAGACCGGCGGCCGCTCTGGCCGTCATTCGGAGAGCTTCGGCCACCTTCTGTCCGAAATGCAGTACATGCAGCGGGCCTGGCCGGGCCTGAGGTGGTGAGGCAGATGGGCGCGCGCCTGCACGACATCGCGGGGGAGAGCGCCCGCCGGCGTGCCTTCGAGGTCGCCGCAAAGGTGCCGGACCCGGAAGTCCCGGTGCTGACAATCGGCGATCTCGGCGTGCTGCGCGATGTGCGCATTACCTCCGACGGCACGGTCGAGGTCGACATCACGCCGACCTATACCGGTTGTCCGGCGATGGCCGTCTTCACCATGGACATCGAGACCGCGTTGATGGCGGAAGGCTTCGGCAAGGTACGGGTCAACACCGTGCTGGCGCCGGCCTGGACCACCGACTGGCTGAGCGAGGACGCGCGCGAGAAGCTGCGCGCCTACGGCATCGCCCCGCCGGCCGGTAAGGCCTCGCGCCGTGCCCTGTTCGGCGACGACGAGGTCGCCTGTCCGCGCTGCGGCTCGGTTGATACCGAGAAAGTGTCGGAGTTCGGCTCCACCGCCTGCAAGGCGCTGTGGCGCTGCCGCTCCTGCGCCGAGCCGTTCGACTATTTCAAGTGCCACTGAGCTGGCGTCTTGTCCGGCGGGCAGCGGGTGCCACCGGAAGCTTTTGAGGGAGAACCGCATGTCGCCGCGATTTCATGCGCTGAAGGTCCGCGAAGTGAGGCGCGAGACGCCCGAGGCGGTGTCGATTTCCTTCGACGTGCCGGAACCCCTGCGCGAGGCCTATCGCTTCGCCGCCGGCCAGTATCTCACCCTGCGCGCCGTCATCGGCGGCGAGGAAGTGCGCCGGTCCTATTCGATCTGCGCCGGCGAGGATGACGGCGAGTTGCGCGTCGCGGTGAAGAAGATCGACGGCGGCGTCTTTTCCGCGTTCGCCAATGAGAACGTGGCCGCCGGCGACGAGATCGACGTGATGACCCCGTCGGGCCGTTTCGTCCTGCCGGCGCATCAGGGCGGCCCGCGCCAGCTCGTCGCGGTCGCCGCCGGCTCCGGCATCACCCCGGTGCTGGCGATGATCCGCACCGTGCTGACGCGCGAGCCGGAGAGCGAGTTCTTCCTGTTCTACGGCAACCGCAGCGCCCAGACGATCATCTTCAAGGAAGAGATCGAGGACCTGAAGGACCTGTTTCCGACCCGCTTCGGCGTGTTCCACGTGCTCTCGCGCGAGACCCAGGACGTGGAGATCCTTTCCGGCCGGCTGGACGCGGAAAAGCTGGAGCGCCTGTTCAAGCACGTGCTGCCGGTGGCGGAGGCGGACGGCGTCTTCCTCTGCGGCCCGGGCGAGATGATCGAGACGGCGAGCGCCGTGCTCACCCGTCTCGGCGTGGCGGGCGAGCGCATCCACCGCGAGTTCTTCACGCCGGCCGACGGCTCGGCCCCGCATGCGGCCAAGCCCGCGAACAGGACCGCCGAAACCGCCCATGCGGCGCGCGCGGAACTGATCATCGACGGGGCCCGCGTCACGGTTCCGGTCGCCGCCGGCGAGACCATCGTCGATGCGGCGATGCGCGCCGGCGTCGAGGTTCCCTATTCCTGCAAGGGCGGCATGTGCTGCACCTGCCGCGCCAAGGTCGAGGCCGGCGAGGTCGACATGGCGGTGAACTATTCGCTCGAGCCCTGGGAGATCGAGGCCGGCTTCGTCCTCACCTGCCAGTCGCGCCCGGTCTCCGACACGGTGGTGCTCGACTACGACGCGATGTAGGCTCCAGGGAGCGGGGCAGGGCACGCGGTGCACCGTCCCCGTTTCCCCCAAGAGAGCCTTCCCATGCATCAGCGTTTCGTGCTCGTCACCGGCTGTTCCGGCGGCGGCAAGTCCACATTGATCAAAGAGCTTGCCCGCCGCGGCCACCGCACGGTGGAAGAACCCGGCCGGCGCATCGTCCGCGAGGAACTGGCGGGAGAGGGCGGCGCGCTGCCCTGGACCGACCTTGCGGCCTTTGCCCGGCGGGCGATCCGCATGGCCGTCGCCGACTGGCGCCGCGCGCATGCCCGGCCAGGCGGTGAGGACTGGATCTTTTTCGACCGCGGCGTGATCGATGCCGCCTCGGCCTTCCAGGTCGCGACCGGGCGCAAGGTGCTTGCACCGCTCGCCCGCCGCTACCGCTATCGCCCGCTGGTGTTTCTGGCGCCGCCCTGGCCGGAGATCCACGCGGGCGATGCCGAGCGCCGGCACGGTCTTGCCACCGCGACCGAAGAATACGAGCGCCTGGCGAACGAATTGCCCGCGCTCGGCTACGAGACCCGGCTGCTGCCGAAAGCCCCGGTCGCCGAGCGCGCCGCCTTCGTGCTCACCGCGCTGGAGCGCGGCTGAGCGGCTCTCGTCAGATCTCCATCACCACGCGGCCGTCGATCTTGCCGGCGCGCATCGTGTCGAAGATCGCGTTGACGTTCTCCAGCCGATCCGTGGAGTAGTGCGCGGCGACCTTGCCTTCGGCGGCGAAGGCCAGCGCTTCGGAGAGATCGTTGCGGGTGCCGACGATGGAGCCCCGGATCGTCTTGCGCGTCAGCACGGTGTCGAAGATCGGCAGCGGGAAGTCGCCGGGCGGCAGGCCAACGAGGCTCATCGTGCCGCCGCGCCCGAGCATGGCGAAGCCCTGGCTGAACGACTTGGGCGACACCGCCGTCACCAGCACGCCTTCCGCGCCGCCACCTTTCTGCACTTCGGCGACCGCATCCTCGGTCAGCGCGTTGAACGCCATGTCGGCGCCGAGGGCGCGGGCCAGCGCCAGCTTCTCCTCGGAAATGTCGACGGCGATGACATGCATCCCCATCGCCTTGGCATACTGCACGGCCATGTGGCCGAGCCCGCCGATACCGACGATGACGACGGTCTGGCCGGGCTTCGCCTCGGTCTCCTTCAGCCCCTTGTAGACCGTGACGCCGGCGCACAGCACCGGAGCGGCCGGCGCGAAGGCCAGCCCGTCCGGCAGGTGGCCGACATAGTTGGGATCGGCCAGCACATAGTCGGCGAAGCCGCCATTGACGCTGTAGCCGGTGTTCTGCTGGTCGCAGCACAGGGTTTCCCAGCCGCCGACGCAATGTCGGCAATGGCCGCAGGCGGTGTGCAGCCACGGCACGCCGACCCGGTCGCCTTCCTTCACGCTGGTGACGCCGGCCCCGACCGCGGCGACCGTGCCGACGCCCTCATGGCCCGGGATGAAGGGCGGCTGCGGCTTGACCGGCCAGTCGCCCTCGGCCGCGTGCAGGTCGGTGTGGCAGACGCCGCTGGCGGCGATCTTCACCAGGATCTTGCCGGGCGCCACTTCCGGTTTGGTCACCTCGCAAATGTCGAGCGGCGCGCCGAAGGCGCGCACCACAGCGGCTTTCATCGTCTTTCCCATTGGACTCCCCGTTGCCGTGTTCCTTCCCAGCCGGGCGACATTGTGGAACAGCAAGGCAGGACCCGCGTTGCGCGAGATCAAGCTCCAACGTCGACGCAGTTGCGATGCCGTTAACGAGGCGGGAACCACGTCGGTTAGCCGAAGATTCAAGTCTTCCTGCCAGTGTCGCCGCATGCAGAATACGGGAAACCCATCAATGGCGCACTGGCTGGATACGGGGAAACGCAACCTCAAGGTTGCGGTCTATCTCCTTTGCGTGGCCGTCGTCATCGCCTTCGCGCTGTCCAACACCCATACGCTCGGCAGCGCCGGACGCATTGCCGACGATGTCCGTGCCGGGGACGAACGCCATCTGGTGCGCAACGAGATCGACCGCCAGGTCGAGATCTTGGTGTTCGATCAGGCGCGCATTTCCCACTGGGATGAGGCGGTGCGCGCGCTGATCGCGCATATCGACTGGGACTTCGTCCGCGACGAGATCATCGAGTGGCACTGGGAGGATTTCGGCATCCAGACCACGGTCATCGTCGGGCCGGACGGCAATCCTCGCCTGCTGATCTTCGAGGAGGACGTCCGCGCCGAGGCGGAGGCGGTGAAGTATGTGGAACTGGCCGCCGACCTGGTCGCGCTCGCGCGGGACGCCTACAAGACGCACCGGCAGCCGGCCGGCGGCGGCTTCAGGGTGGCTTACAATCCGGTGCGGTCCCACCAGCCGCTCTTCGTGTCGGATATCCGTCCCGTCGACGGCCAGCTCACCATGATCGTCGCCCAGGCCATCGTGCCCGACGACGACGCGCTGCTGCCTGACGGCCACGCCAACATTCTGCTGACCTTCAAGCCGCTGTCCGCTCCGATCCTTTCGGAGATCGGCCGCAAGCTCGGTCTGCAGGATTTCGCCATTCTCCCGGTAGCCGACGTGCCGGCCGATGCCGACTGGATCCGGGTCGGGCGCAGCAGGGGCGCCGATGCAATCGCCGTGACCTGGATGCGGACCTATCCCTCATCGGTGATCTGGCGCCAGGCGCTGCCGCTTCTCGCCGGGGGGCTGCTGCTGGTCGCCATCGCCCTCGGCTTCGTCGCCCTGCGGTTCGGCAGCAGCCTTCTGCGGCTGCAGCAGAGCGAGGAGCGCAACCGCTTTCTCGCCCATCACGATGCCCTGACCGGCCTGCCCAACCGGGCGCAGTTCGAACGCGAGATCGAACAGGTGCTGCAGCACAGCGAGCAGCAACGCTGCGCGGTCCTGTGCATCGACCTCGACCGTTTCAAGGAGGTCAACGACACCTGGGGCCATCCGGTCGGCGATCTGGTGATCCGGACCGTCGCCAGTCGCATCCTGGCGGCGGTCGGGGATCGCGGCATGGCCGCGCGGGTCGGCGGCGACGAGTTCATCGTGCTGCTGCGCGAGGGGCTCGGCCGGGGAGAGGTGCTGGCGCTGTGCGAGCGCATCGTTGCCGGCATCTGTTCGGAAATCGTCTTCGAGGGCGGCAGCGCCACTGTCGGCGCCAGCATCGGCGTTGCCTGGTGGCCGGACGACGCGCTGACCTCCAGAACGGTCATCCGCAGTGCCGACGAGGCACTTTACCGGGCAAAACGCGAGGGTCGCGGCCGGACATGGTTCGCCACCGGCCCGGCGGAGCCAGCCTCGCCGGAGCCCTCCGGCATCGGCCCGCCGCGCCCGGCCGCATAGCCGGCGCGGCGCAGGCGCCTGGGCGAACCCCTTGTCGGATTGCCTCTTTTGCTGCACGGTCCCGCATTGGGGATGTGGACGTGGCCCGGCGGAGGGGCCGGCCTTCCTTGCGCGGGTCCGGTGGGCCTGTCAGTCACCGGTCAAGGACGAGCGGACATAGGAGCGGACATGGGGCGGCGTATTCTGCGGATCATCGGCATCGGCATCATCGTTGCCTCCATCGGGATCTGGTGGCTTCTCGATCGCTTCGGCTGCGAGATGAACACCAGCGGCTGCAGCAGGGTTCTTCCGCGCTTCACCCTGGAGACGGTCGAGTATCTGTTTCTGCCGGTCGCCCTGGGCGTGTTTCTGATCTATCTCGGCCGCCGCCAGCGCGGCTGACGCGCCGACCCTTCTCGCCTGCCGTTCGCGTCGGGCTGGAAATCTCGCCCTACGGCGCCGGCTCGATCAGGTGGCATTCGGCCAGTCCGGTCGGGGTCTCGGTACAGACATGGGTGTCTGCAGGCGGCGGCGAGGCGCAGGCGGCGAGCAGCAGCGACACTGCGAAGACAAGAACAGGCATCTCACATCTCCGCCCGCTTCGCCGTCCTCTCTGCCCCTCTCCTTGGCCGCCTCGCTGCGGCAGCGTTGCCCGGTGGGCTGCTTCGCAATCTTTGGCCGAGTGCTTCATAGCGGCAGGGACAGTTGCCAGGAGAGGCCAAACCGGTCCGTCAGCCAGCCGAAACGGTCGCTGAAGCCATAATTGTCCGGCGGCATCAAGACCGTGCCGCCGTCAGCAAGCTGGGCGAAGGCCCCGTCCAGTGCGTCGACGCTATCCATCTCGACGAACAGCGACATGGACGGCGTGAAGTCGAAGTCGTGCGGGATCGGGCTGTCGATCACGATGAGGCGCTGGCCGGCAAACGATACCTTTGCCATGCGCACCGTTCCGGCCGCAGCGGTGTTCTCGTCGTTGAGTTCCAGCATTTCGATGGTGAAATCCGGAAACACCGCCTCATAGGTTCGGAGTGCCGCGCGAGCATGGCCTTGAAACATCAGGTGGGTGAGTGCTCTGGTCATCTGCGGGGCCCTGTCGCTGTCGGGGGTCTTTGGGTTTCGCCCGGCTACAATGCAGGTCGCAGCGATCACTCGCAAGGGTGGTGCGGGGATCCGCACGCCCTGCTCTTGCGGTGATTAGGAGATCTTATCTCCGCAAGATTTGCGCCGAATAATTGCGGTTGCGGCGAATGCGCGGTATATTCGCCGCAAAGGATGCGGTAAATGGCGACCTATATCCATCAGCTCGGCGACTGGCCAACGTTTCGCTTCGACCATGCTTCGGTCTCCGGCCCGCTGGCGGCGGTCCGTCACCGGCAGGGCCGGCTCACCGGGCGCATGGACGCGCTCGGCTTCGCACTGCGCGCCGAGGCGGTTCTGGAGACCCTGACGGCCGATGTCGTCAAGTCGAGCGAGATCGAGGGCGAGATCCTGGAGCGCAGTCAGGTCCGCTCCTCCATCGCCCGCCGGCTCGGCATGGATATCGGCGGCCTGCCGCCGGTCGACCGCACTGTCGAGGGTGTCGTCGAGATGACGCTCGACGCGGTCGGCGCGTTCGAGGCGCCGCTGACCAGCGAGCGCCTGTTCGCCTGGCACGCGGCGCTGTTCCCGATGGGCCGCAGTGGCATGCTGCGCATTGCCGTCGGCCGCTGGCGCGACGAGGCGGCCGGCCCGATGCAGGTCGTCTCCGGGCCGTTCGGCCGCGAGAAGGTCCATTTCGAGGCGCCGCCCGCTGCCCGTATCGCGTCCGAGATGGAGGCCTTTCTCGACTGGTTCGACAGCCCGGACCCGCTCGATCCCGTCCTGCGGGCCGCGCTCGCGCATCTGTGGTTCGTCACCATCCATCCCTTCGAGGACGGCAACGGCCGCATCGCGCGCGCCATCGGTGACATGGCGCTCGCCCGCTCCGAAGGCAGCGGCCAGCGCTTCTACAGCCTCTCCTCGCAGATCCGCCAGGACCGCAAGGGCTATTACGAGATCCTCGAGCGCACCCAGAAGGGCGACCTCGACATCACGCCCTGGCTGCTGTGGTTTCTCGCCTGTCTCGACCGCGCGCTCGATGAGTCCGCCGGCATTCTCGAGGACGTGCTGCGCAAGGCGGCGTTCTGGCAGACGCTGGCCGGCGAGCCTCTCAGTGAACGCCAGCGCAAGGTGCTGAACCGGCTGCTCGACGGCTTCGACGGCAAGCTCACCTCGTCGAAATGGGCGAGGCTGACGAAGACCTCGCCCGATACGGCGCTGCGCGACATCATCGACCTCGTCGCCCGCGGCATCCTCACCCGCGATCCCGGCGGCGGCCGCTCGACCAGCTATTCGTTGGTCCCGCCGGAGGCCTTGCCGGAGCGCCGCTGAGATCGGGCCCGTGCGGCGATTGCCGTTTTTCCTCAACCGCCTATGATCGCGCGACGCCGTTTGTACGGTCACTTGAGGAGACCTTTGATGAAACTCGTCCGCTACGGGCCCGCCGGCGCTGAACGCCCCGGCCTTGTCGATGCGCAAGGCCGCATCCGCGACCTGTCCGCCCATGTCGAGGATATCGCCGGCGCGACCCTTTCCGACGAGGGGCTGGCCCGCATCGCCTCGCTCGACCCGGCCGTGCTGCCGCTGGTCGAGGAGGGCGCGCGCATCGGCCCCTGCGTCGGCGGGGTCGGCAAGTTCGTCTGCATCGGCCTCAACTATTCCGACCATGCGGCCGAATCCGGCCTCGACGTGCCGCCCGAGCCCATCGTCTTCATGAAGGCGACCTCGGCGATCTGCGGCCCCGACGACGGGATTGAGCTGCCGCGCGGCTCCGTCGCCACCGACTGGGAGGTGGAGCTTGCCGTCGTCATCGGCCGCCACGCCAAATACGTGTCGGAGGCCGAGGCGCTCTCCCATGTCGCGGGTTACTGCGTTGCCAACGACGTGTCCGAGCGCGACTTCCAGATCAAGCGCGCCGGCCAGTGGACCAAGGGCAAGTCGGCCGACACGTTCGGCCCGCTCGGGCCCTGGCTCGTCACCCGCGACGAGGTGGCCGACCCGCAGGCGCTGTCGCTGTGGCTCGATCTCAACGGCACGCGCATGCAGACCGGCTCTACCGCCACCATGATCTTCGGCGTGGCGAAAGTGATCTCCTACCTGTCGCAGATGATGAGCCTGCATCCGGGCGATGTCATCTCCACCGGCACGCCGCCGGGCGTCGGCATGGGCATCAAGCCGTCGCCGGTCTATCTGAAAGCCGGCGACCGGCTGGCGCTCGGCATCGATGGCCTCGGCACCCAGACCCAACTGGTGCGCGCCGCCGACTGAAGCGGGAAGGGGCGGCCCCTGGACCAAAAGCTGCCGAAACGCAAAACGCCGAAACGCAAAACGCCGGCGCGGGAGGTTCCCGCGCCGGCGTTCGTTTTCAAGCGTGGTTCGGCGTTGCCGCGTTACGCGGGCTGGAACGAGCGGACACGGCCGCGCTCGCCGCTGTGGTCGCGCGGCTTGGCGCCCTGCGGGCGGGCGTTGCGCTGCTGTTGGCCGCCACGGAAGCCGTCGCTGCGGCCCTCATGCTGGCCATGGCCGGCCGGCTTGTCCTTGCGGGCACCGCCATTGCCGTTGCCATTGCCGCGGAAGCCACGGGCCTCGCCGCGACCGTCCTCACGGCCGCCGCCTTCGCCGCGCGGGCGGAAGGGCTGGCGCTGCTGCTGCTGCTGACCACGGCCGCCGCCGCCGCGCGACTGCTTGCGCGGTGCCGGGCCGTCGTCCTCGCGCTCGACCAGCACCTTGCCGATCAGCTTCTCGATGTCGCGCAGGAACGGACGCTCCTCGCGGTCGCAGAACGAGACGGCGATGCCGCTCTTGCCGGCGCGCGCGGTGCGGCCGATGCGGTGCACATAGGCCTCCGGCACGTTCGGCAGCTCGTAGTTGACGACATGCGACACGCCGTCGACATCGATGCCGCGCGCGGCGATGTCGGTCGCCACCAGCACCGGCGTGCGGCCGGAGCGGAAGTTGTCGAGCGCCTTCTGGCGCTGGCTCTGGCTCTTGTTGCCATGGATCGCGGCGGCTTGGATGCCGGCCTGCTCCAACTGCTTGGTGACCTTGTCGGCGCCATGCTTGGTGCGGGTGAAGACGATGGCGCGGTCCATCTCGTCGTCGCGCAGCACGTCGACCAGCGCCTGGCGCTTGGCGTCGCGCTCGATCAGGAGAACCTTCTGCTCGATGCGTTCGATCGGCTTGGAGGCCGGAGCCACCGCGATCTCCTGCGGGTTGTTCAGGAAGTCCTCGGCCAGCGCGCGGATCGGCTTCGGCATGGTCGCCGACAGCAGCACCGTCTGGCGGTCGCGCGGCAGGCTCGCCAGGATCTGGCGGATCGCCGGCAGGAAGCCGAGGTCGAGCATGTGGTCGGCCTCGTCCAGCACCACGGTCGTGGTCTTGTCGAGACGGATGGCGCCGCCCTGCATATGGTCGATCAGGCGGCCCGGCGTTGCGACGAGAATGTCGACGCCGCGCGCCATGTTGCGCACCTGCGGGAAGGGACGGACGCCGCCGACGACGACGGTGGCCGAATGGCGCACCTTCTGCCCATAGGCGCGGATGCTGTCGGCGATCTGGGCGGCGAGCTCGCGCGTCGGCGCGAGAATCAGCGCGCCGCAGGTCTTCGGCTCGGGCCGGCTGGCCTGCTCGACGATGCGGTGGAGCAGCGGCAGCACGAAGGATGCGGTCTTGCCGGTGCCGGTCTGGGCGAGGCCCAGCACGTCGGCGCCCGACAGAATTGCGGGAATGCCCTGCGCCTGGATCGGCGTCGGGGAGGTATAGCCCTCGGCCACAAGGGCCTTGAGGATCGGCTCGGCGAGGCCGAGGTCGTTGAACGTGGTCAAGCGGACTCCTTGCTCGCGCCGGCACGCCATCATGGGCGCGCGGTCGCGGTCCGTGTCAGTCGGGAAGGGAGCTTGCGCAGATGAGCTGCCTTGAGGGGCGCCGGCATCGGAAACGGGCCTTGTCGCCCGCCGCTCGGATAGCAGCGCTTGGTGTCGGCAACGATCGGGAGGAAGGTTGCGTCGGGGCGCCGGTCACGAAAGGCTCGTGTCTCCACGCGGACGCCGTTGCCACGCATAGACCACGTTTGATGTTGCGATGCAACGAAAATCGCCGTCGGGACCATGCGCGGAACCGATCGATATGATTTGGAACAAAAATTCCATATGAAGACGCTGCACGCCTGTGCAATCGGGCGAGTGCCCTCGGTCGCCTGGGTCTTTGCCAGCGGAAAACCGGTGCGCCGGCCAGATCCTCCCGTTCGCCGGAGCCGCCGCCCGAGGCGATCCGCCAGTGCAGCCACGCCGCCGGCGGGGGCGCGCCAGTGTGATCGGAAGATCTCCTTAGGGTGTTGGGAACAAACCGGAAAACCTCAAGGGCCGGTGTCCGCCCGCGCCGTCCTTGCCTGCGGCGTCCGCGCTTTTCCACCTATCCGCCGCGTGGCTTTCTCTCGACAAAGCGGTTGCGAACGACAAAAATGGAATTTATGTTCCGTTTTGACTCTGCCAGTGTCGGACGACGGGACCTGTGCGGAGACGATCGGCCGGATCGGTCAGGCGGGGAGAGGTTGCCATGAGTTCGCAGCAGGGCCGGGACGCGCGGCCGCTCGATGTCATCACCATCGGCCGCGCCTCGGTCGACCTCTACGGCGCCCAGGTCGGCGGCCGGCTGGAGGACATGCGCGGCTTCGCCAAGTATATCGGCGGCTCGCCCACCAACATGGCGGCGGGCACCGCCCGGCTCGGCCTGCGCTCCGCGCTGATCACCCGCGTCGGCGACGAGCACATGGGCCGCTTCATCCGCGAGGAGCTGGTGCGCGAGGGCGTCGACGTGCGCGGCGTCAAGACCGATCCGGAGCGGCTGACCGCGCTCGTGCTGCTCGGCATTCGCGACCGCGAGCAGTTTCCACTGATCTTCTACCGCGAGAACTGCGCCGACATGGCGCTGGAGGAAGGCGACATCGACCCGGACTTCATCGCCGAGACCGGCTGCGTCACCGTCACCGGCACGCATCTGTCGAACCCGCGCACCGAGGCGGCGGTGCTGAAGGCCCTGCGCCTTGCCCGCCAGAACGGCGCCCGCACCGCGCTCGACATCGACTACCGGCCCAATCTCTGGGGTCTTGCCGGGCACGGTGCCGGCGAAAGCCGCTTCATCGAATCGCGCGCCGTCACCGCCAAGCTGCAGTCGCATCTTCCTCTCTTCGACCTCATCGTCGGCACGGAGGAGGAGTTCCACATCGCCGGCGGCAGCACCGACACGCTGGCAGCCCTCCGTGCCGTGCGGGCGGTCTGCGCCGCGACGCTGGTGTGCAAGCGCGGGCCGATGGGCGCCGTCGCCTTCGAGGGCGCCATCCCCGGCGACCTCGACCAGGGCATTTCCGGCCCCGGCTTTCCCATCGAGGTGTTCAACGTGCTCGGCGCCGGCGATGGGTTCATGTCCGGCCTTTTGCGCGGCTGGCTGCGCGACGAGGGCTGGGAGCGGGCGCTGACCTATGCCAATGCCTGCGGCGCGCTCGCCGTCTCGCGCCACGGCTGCACGCCGTCCTATCCGAGCTGGGAAGAACTGTGCTTTTTCCTGCAGCGCGGCGTGCGGGTGCCGGCGCTGCGCAAGGACGCGGAGCTGGAACAGATCCACTGGTCGACCACCCGCAAGGGCGACTGGCCGCAAATGCGCGTCTTCGCCTTCGACCACCGCAAGCAGCTCGAGGATCTCGCCGCCGAGCTCGGCGCCGATCCGGCCCGCATTCCCGCCTTCAAGACGCTCTGCCTTGCCGCCGCCCGCCGGGTGCAGGCCGGCCGGCCCGGCTACGGCATCCTGAGCGACGGCCGGCTCGGCGAGGCGGCGCTGTTCGCCGCCGCCGGCACCGGCCTGTGGATCGGCCGTCCGGTGGAACTGCCCGGCTCCCGGCCGCTGGAGCTGGAGATCGGCCCGGATTACGGCACCGGCCTTGCCGAGTGGCCGGCCGACCATGTGGTCAAGGTCCTGTGCTTCTGCCATCCGGACGACGACGAGGCGATGCGCACGGGTCAGGAAGCGACGGTGCTGCGGCTGGCCCGGGCGGCCCGCGCCAATGGACTTGAATTCCTGCTGGAGGTGATCCCGTCGAAGGTCGGGCCGGTCGGCGACGACACCACCGCCGCCCTCATTCGCCGCTTCTACGAGATCGGCGTCTATCCCGACTGGTGGAAGCTGGAGCCGTCCGTCTCCGCCGCCGCCTGGGCGGCCACCTGCGCGGCGATTTCCGAGAATGATCCGCATGTTCGCGGCATCGTCGTCCTGGGCCTCGACGCGCCGCTGGAGGAATTGGAGGCGAGCTTCGCCGAGGCCGCCCGCTTCCCGCTGGTCAAGGGCTTTGCCGTCGGACGCACCATTTTCTTCGAGGCGGCGCGGGGTTGGCTGAGCGGTACGCTTGACGACGAGGGCGCGATCGCGCTGATGGCATCGAAATACCAGATCCTTTGCGCGGCCTGGGACCGGGCGAGGGCGGCAGACGGGAGAGCGGCATGACCACGACCATCCGGCTGACGGCGGCGCAAGCCGCCGTGCGCTATCTCTGCCGACAGATGAACGAGGACGGGGTGCCGTTCATCGCCGGCGTCTGGGCGATCTTCGGCCACGGCAATGTCGCCGGCCTTGGCGAAGCGCTTTACGGCGCGCGCGACGAGCTGCCGACCTGGCGCGGCCACAACGAGCAGGGCATGGCCCATGCCGCCGTCGCCTATGCCAAGCAGCTCGGCCGCCACCGGGCGATGGCCGTGACCTCGTCGATCGGCCCCGGCGCCACCAACATGCTGACCGCCGCGGCGATGGCCCATGTCAACCGGCTGCCGGTGCTGTTCCTGCCCGGCGACGTCTTCGCAGGGCGCGCGCCCGACCCGGTGCTGCAGCAATTGGAAGACTTCGGCGACGGCACCTTGAGCGTCAACGACTGCTTCCGTCCGGTCTCGCGCTATTTCGACCGCATCACCCGGCCCGAGCAACTGCTGACCGCGCTGCCGCGCGCCTTCCGCACGATGACCGATCCGGCCGACTGCGGCCCGGTCACTCTGGCCTTCTGCCAGGATGTGCAGACCGAGGCTTTCGACTGGCCGGAGAGCTTTTTCGAGCCGAAGGTCTGGCGGATGCGCCGGCCGCAGCCGGACCCGGCCGAGCTGGAGGAGGTGGCGCGCCTGCTCGGCGTAGCCGAGCGGCCGGTCGTCGTCGCCGGCGGCGGCGTCCATTATTCCTTTGCGCATCAGGCACTTGCCCGGTTCGCTGAAGACCATGGCATCCCGGTTGTCGAGACCCAGGCCGGCAAATCGGCGCTCGCCTGGGACCATCCGCTCAACTTGGGGTCGGTCGGCGTCACCGGCTCCTCGGCGGCGAATGCGGTGGCGCGCGAGGCCGACGTGGTCATCGGCGTCGGCACGCGCTTCCAGGACTTCACGACCGGCTCCTGGTCGCTGTTCGCGCGGCCGGGCCGCAAGCTCGTCAGCCTTAATGTCACGCCCTATGACGCGGCCAAGCATGGCGCAGTGCCGCTGTGCGCCGATGCGCGCGACGGGCTGGAGGCCCTCAGCCGGGCGCTTGGCGACAGGCGTTTCGCGCCGCCGCCGGCCGATCTCAAGCGGGAGTGGATTGCCGCCGTGGATGCGGCGACGGCCCCGCCGCCCGACGGCAACGTGCTGCCGAGCGATGCCCAGGTGATCGGCGCCGTCCAGCGCCATGTCGATGAAAACGCTGTGGTTTTCTGCGCGTCCGGCGGCCTGCCGGGCGAGCTTCACAAGCTCTGGAAGGCCGCGCTGCCGATGGGCTACCATATGGAATACGGCTTCTCCTGCATGGGCTACGAGATCGCCGGCGGGCTCGGCGCCAAGATGGCGCAGCCCGAGCGAGAGGTCGTCGTCATGGTCGGCGACGGCTCCTACATGATGATGAATTCCGAACTCGCGACCTCGGTGATGCTTGGCCAGAAGCTCATTGTCGTGCTGCTCGACAATCGCGGTTTCGGCTGCATCAACCGCCTGCAACGGGCGACCGGCGGCGAGAGCTTCAACAACCTGCTCGACACCGCCCGCCATGTGGTGCCGAGCGACATCGACTTCGCCGCCCACGCCGCCTCGATGGGCGCCATCGCCGAGAAGGTCGACGACATTGCCGGGCTGGAGGCAGCCTTGGTGCGGGCGCGGGCGTCGGAGCGCAGCCATGTCATCGTCATCGACACCGATCCGCTGGCGACGACCGAGGCCGGCGGCCACTGGTGGGACGTCGCGGTGCCGGAGGTCTCGATCCGGGATGCAGTCCGCTCCGCCCGTGCGTCTTATGAAAATGCCCTGAAGAAACAGAACCTTGTCGACTAGTCTTCACCCCGCTTCGACCCTTTGAAGGCGCAACAGATGATCCTCTACGGCACCAATCCGATTGCCTGGTCCAACGACGACGACCAGAGCCTCGGCGCCCATATTCCGCTTGAAACCTGCCTGTCGCAGGCCGCCGAGATCGGCTTCGACGGCATCGAGAACGGCCACAAGTTTCCGACCGACCCGGCGGAACTGGCCGCAACGCTGGCGCCGCACGGGCTGAAATTCGTCTCGGCCTGGTACTCGCTGCAACTGCTGACCCGCTCGGCCGAGGCCGAGATCGAGGCGATCGGCGCGCATCTGGCGCGGCTGAAGGCGATGGGCTCGCCGGTGCTGATCGCCTGCGAGACCTCCAACGCTATCCACGGCAACGATACCGTCGCGGTCAACGACCGGCCCCGTCTCGACCGGGAGCGATTCGCTGCCTTTTGCGCCGATCTGGAGAGCGTCGCGGCGCATTGCGCGGCCGCGGGCGTGCCCCTCGTCTACCACCATCACATGGGCACCATCGTTGAAAGTGAAGAGGAAATCGACGCGCTGATGGCGCAGACCGGCCCGGCGACGCGGCTGCTGCTCGACACCGGCCACGCCTATTTCGGCGGCGGCGATCCGGCGCGGCTCGCCGAGAAGCATATGGGCCGGGTCTCACATATCCACGCCAAGAACGTGCGCCCGGATGTGATGGGCGAGGTTCGCGGGGAGGGGCTGAGCTTCCTGGAAGGCGTGCGCCGGGGCGTCTTCACCGTGCCGGGCGATCCCGAAGGCGGGGTCGATTTCGCGCCGGTGCTGAAGACCGCCGCGAAGCACGACTATTCGGGCTGGCTGGTCATCGAGGCGGAGCAGGACCCGGAGGTCCGTGACCCGGTCACCTACCAGTCGATGGGCCTGAAGGCGCTGAAAGCGCTGGCCCGCGAGACTGGTCTCGACCGGGGATAAGAGGGGCTATAGAGCCTCGACACATACCATCAGGGAGAGCGATGCCATGGCCGATCTGCTCGTGAAACCAAAGGCTAAGCACGGCAAGGTGCACGACATCACGCCGCAGAGCGCCGGCTGGTCCTATGTCGGCTTCACGCTCTACCGGCTGGCGCCGGGCGAGAGCGCGAGCGAGGCGACGGGCGAGCGCGAGGCGATCCTGGTGCTGGTCGAGGGGCGGGCCGAACTCAGCGCTGGCGGGGTCTCCTTCGGCGAGCGGGGCGAGCGATTGAGCGTCTTCGAGCGCAAGCCGCCGCACTGCCTCTACGTTCCGAACGGCTCGACCTGGGAGGCGAGGGCGACGACCGCGCTGACGCTGGCCGTGTGCACCGCGCCGGGCAGCGGCGGGCACGCGGCCGGGATGATCGAGAACATCGGTTTCGAGACGCGCGGCAAGGGCACCAATACCCGCTACATCCACCCCATCGCGATGGAGGACAAGGACGTTGCCGACAGTCTGCTGGTGACGGAGGTTTTCACGCCGCAGGGCCATTGGTCGTCCTATCCGCCGCACCGGCATGACGAGGACAACTATCCCGACATGACCTATCTGGAGGAGACCTACTACCACCGTCTCGACCCGGCGACCGGCTTCGGCATCCAGCGGGTTTTCACCGAGGACGGCAGCCTCGACGAGACGATGGCGGTGTCGGACGGCGACGTCGTGCTGGTTCCGAAAGGCCACCATCCCTGCGGCGCGCCCTATGGCTACCAGATGTATTATCTGAACGTGATGGCCGGCCCCTTGCGCAAATGGCGCTTCAAAAACCATCCCGACCACGACTGGATCGCGCAGCGCGACGCCAAGGCCTGAGGCCAATCATCTGATTTTAAAAAGGAAAATGCCCGGACGAGGCCCTGCTCGTCCGGGCGTTTCTGCTGTGCCGGTTTTTGAGAAATTTCGAGACGGATTTTGCAAAATTCCGATGCAAAATCGCCGAATTTCGAGAATCCGCTCTCAATTCTCCGAAAACCCGTGGTCACGCCGGCTCGCGCGGCGATTTTCGCGCCTCGCCGGGGCAGGTGGGGCGGACGGGGCGAGGTTGTCCCCGCCGCCCGGACCGGTTTATCCACCGAGGACGAGCGCGGCGCCGGCGAGGGCCGTCAGGCCGCCGAGCACCCGCGTCAGGGTCTGGCCGCGCGAGGAGGCGAGCCTGCCGAGGCCATAGCCGAGCGCGATGCCGGCGGCATGCAGCAGGGCGGTGGCGAGGGCGAAGCCGGCGCCATAGGCGAACTCAGTTGCCGCGCCGATCTCGCCGCCATGGGCATGGCCGTGGAACAGGGCGAAGGCGGCAACGACGACGGCCGCGCCGGCAACCGGCAGCCGCACGGCGAGCGCCACGAGCAGGCCGAGCGCGACGACCGAGGCGAGGATCGCCGGCTCGACGAAGGGCAGCGGCATGCCGGCGATCGCCAGGGCGAAGCCGAGCAGCATGGTGCCGACGAAGGCGGCCGGCACGATATAGACGGCGCGGCCGCCGATCTGCCAGGCCCACAGGCCGACGGCGACCATCGCCAGGATGTGGTCGGCGCCGAACAGCGGATGGCTGAAGCCGGCGGCGAAGGAGCCGTGCTCGCCCGGATGGAGATGGGCAAGGGCGGGCGTCGCGGTGAGCGCCAGGGCGGCGGAGGTCGCGGCGAAGGCGGCGGCGCGCCGGGCAAAAGTGAACCTCGTCATGCAGTCGATCCTTTTCTCAAGTCGATCCGGCGCCCCGGAATGGGTCGCGCCATTGCTTCAGGTCCTGTCGGTCGTTCAGTCAGGCAGGTTTTCAGGCAGGTCTTCAGTCAGGCAGATTGGCAGATTGGCAGTTTGGCAGATAGGCAGTTTGTCAGGTCGCCGGCCGCAAGATGCGGCCGGCGACGCGCGCCGTCAGGCGGCGGCGTGGTAGAGGCGCTGCTGGAAGACGAGGCCGGTGCGGGCCTTGTCGAGCAGCTTGGCGCCGGCGAGCACGGCAAGGTCGACGAGCGGCTCGACGATGATCACCGTCAGATAGGCGAGGCCGAAGCTGCCGACATCGGCGAGGTTCTCGGCGCTGAAGCCGCCGCCATAGAACGCCCAGAACGCCACCCAGGTGACGATGCCGCCCTGGTAGCTGGTCGACAGGGCCAGCGCCTGCTTGTAGCTGACGTCCTTGTAGGCGGTCTTCGCCGGGATGATGCGGCGCGCCAAGAGGCTCATGGCGAAGAGCGGCACGATCAGCGTCGTCAGGTTCATGCCGTATTGCGGCAGGTCGGCGGGCGCGAAGAACAGGCCCTGGGTGAGCAGGCCGAGCGCCAGGCCGATGCCGGCCGGGCCGGCGCCGAGCATCAGATAGAGCGTCGAGCCGAGAATGATGTGAACCTCGGAGACGCCGACGGGCTTGGTCGGCAGCACCTCGAAGAAGCAGAAGACCAGCGCGGTGGCGATCACCGAGCGGACGAGGAGGGCGGCAAAGCCGCCGTCGCGGCGGATCGTGTCGAGCGACATCTTGCCGATCAGGCCGACAGAGGCGGCAGCGGTCGCCACGCTGAGAAGGATCTTGGCGCCGTCGACGACGCCGGGTTCGATATGCATGCAAGCCTCCTTGGCGCACCCACCGTGCGCGAAGCCAGGGACAGGATGGCGCGAGGGGCCCCCCGACGCGCCGTGATCGATGGCAGGTCTCCTGGCTCGCGGTTCCTCGCGCCTGTCCGCCTTCCCGGCGCAGGGCCAGTGGCATTCGGACAGCGCTCGTCGCTCACAGTTGCGGGGGCAGCCACGGTCTTGGCCCCTGTTGGGTACGCCGCACCGTGTTCCCTTTTCACCCGCGTCCGGCTTTGCCACGCGGGAACCATCGGTTGCGATGCTAGAGGGCGGGGCGTTGGCGTGACAAGATCAATTTTCGTCCGATCCTGTTCTGCGCGCGTCATCAACTCATATCGTTGAGGTGGTCTCTCGTTCTGGCGTTGAGGATGACGACGATCTTTCGCATGAGGGCTGTGAGGGCGACGATTGGCTTCTTTCCGTTTGCGATCAGCCTGTGGAAGAC